>NZ_JBWKME010000189.1:0-58314 GCF_056431085.1 Mesorhizobium waitakense
GGCCAGATACGAAACCGCCTCGTCGGGAGCCTCAGCCGCCGCGGTGGCGAATTATCCTTACGCAGCGAAGAACTTCAGTTGAACCGCCAGTCCAAGCCTCGACCCGGCCGGCTTGTCGTTCGCAAAGTCGATGTCGGCAAAAGAGAGGCTCCACTCCCTGGTCAACGCCTCGAGCGAAACACGCAAACCCATAGATCCACTCCCTATTCCAAGAGTGAATTCTCAGGCGACGACCCCATGCCGGTCAATGTGTTCCGACAACGTTCCACAACTTGGCCAAGATCGCAGCTTCGGGCCGATTAGGCCAACTACGCAGAGCGGCACCGCTATGGAGCGGTGGTTTCGACCGCCTTCGTCGAGTCAACTGTCAATCAGGTGGTCGCCAAGCGTTTCGCCAAGAAACAACAGATGCAATGGACACCGCGCGGCGTTCATCTCCTCATCCAGCGAACGCGCGTACTCGACGGCACTCTCGACAACGACTTCAAGCGCTGGCGCGAGGAACGGCAGAGACCAGAAAATGCACCCAGGATGGCCGCCTGACGACCCCCAACTTTTTCATGCTCCCGTCTCCGACATGCCCTGGGGAAACAAAAGCAACTGACACCCACGTCCGACTTGTCGAGTATACGACGTTGTGGCTCTTACTGGCCTTCCTCTGCTCCTACTCTAAGCCATTGAAGATTATCATCTTGGCCCCTTCCTCAGCTCTATGCCCGTAGTTGGCACGACCTTTGCGATCCCACGGTCATAAACAGCAAATAATCGCGACCAGTAATTTTTGGTCGCGATATTTACCCTGGACCAGAAGCTTGAACGACTCGCTGTTAGGAAGACCGATCATGCGTATTGTGGAAGGACACGGTGAGGCTATCGGACACCATGGCGAGCTCATCCAGGGCATTTTTGAGGATTGGGAAGGAAAGCTGCACCGAGGTCTCATTTCGTTGCCATGCCGCCACCTCAACTCTCAGGCAGATTTCAGGCCGCGGGATGAAGCCGGAGTGTCGGTCACGCCCGTACACCGCACAAAGTCAAAGCGGGCCGCAGAGCTCGCGCTCGAAACGCTTGGCAGAGGCAGGACCGGTGGACATCTGGCCATTGCCAGCAACATTCCCATTGGACGCGGCATGGGTTCATCCACCGCTGATGTACTGGCCAGCATCTTGGCAGTCTTTGATTCCCTGCACAGCCAGCCAGCGTCCGACATTGTGATGCAAATCGCCGTGAGTGCCGAAACGGCATGCGATTCCACATTGTTTTCACAGGTGGCTGTGCTCTTCGCGCAACGCGAGGGCAAGGTGATCGAGGCATTCAGGAACCCGCTTCCTCCCGTAGACCTGATCAGCGTCGATACGACAGCCGGCCAAAACATTGATACGTTGGCATTCAAGCCTGCGCGATATAGCTCCTCCGAACTTGAACTCTTCCGCCCGCTGCGGAGTGCCCTGCGGAAAGCGCTCGAAGCTTCCGATCTTGATCTGCTTGGCCGAGTTGCCACGGTGAGCGCCCGGATTAATGAGAGATTCCTGGGAAAACCGCGGCTGCACGAGATCGAAGCGATTGGCGCTCGTCATGGCGCAGTTGGTATACAGGTCGCACACAGTGGAACAGTTGTTGGCTTGATGTTCGACCCGGCGAAAGAGAAGAGCGCCGAAAACGTAGAGCTTGCAACGCGTGACCTGAGAATCTCGGGTTTTGAGCCCTCAATCATCCCTCACTGAATCCAACCTTTGGAGAACAGATGTGTCCAACCGCGCTTTAATGCGGAATCTTGAGGATTTCGAGAACCCCCGAATCGTGAAGTTAAGCGATGGCCTGTATGGCGCCAGCTTCTTTCTTATGAAGCTGCTCCCTGCGCGGTTCATGCTTGAGCAAGCGGTGGAACGAGGATTACTGAAACCAGGCGCCACAATCTGCGAGTCCTCTTCCGGCACTTTCGGTCTCGCCTTGGCTATGCTTGCGGTACAGCATGGTTACAAATGTATACTAGTTAGCGACTGGGGGCTCGACCGACACCTTCATAGTCGGCTTCTGAGGCTTGGCGCACACGTAGAAATTGTCAAGGAGCCCGCGCTCAGCGGTGGAATTCAACAGGCGCGGTTGGACCGGCTCGCGGAATTCCTAAAAAAGACACCCAACAGCTACTGGCCTTCCCAATACTCCAACCCGAATAACCCGCTCTCATACTCCAAATTCGCCGAACAGCTTATCCACCGACTGGGAAAGATCGACTGCTTGGTTGGTCCCGTAGGTTCAGGGGGCTCCATGTGCGGCACGTCCAGGTTTCTGAGGGTTCCCTTCCCCGATTTGCATGTCATTGGGGTTGATACTCCAAATTCCGTTCTGTTTGGGCAACCAATCGGTACGCAAGAAGATCTTGGCGGGCTAGGGGGTGAGATCATTCCGGCTAATGTTGACCACACGCACTTCAATGAAGTTCATTGGCTAATGCCCGCCGAGGTTTTTCATGCAACTCAAGAGCTTCTTCGGGATGACTCGCTATACATGGGCCCGACCAGCGGTGCGGCGTATAAGGTGGCCGATTGGTGGTCTCGCAAGAATCCAGACAAGAAAGTTGTTGCCATCTTTCCTGATGAGGGGCACAGGTACGTCGAAACTGTATATGATGATGAGTGGCTCTCAACTGTTCCTAACTGGTCTAGGACCCTGCGGCAAGAACCCGTTGAAGTCGCGGCCCCTACGGAAGAAATGACGGGTTGGTCCTCCTATCTCTGGGGTAGACGAACACTCCGCGGTGTACTCTCGCGCAGCATCGAACGTTCATCTAGCCAGTCAATGAGCCCACACCGACAACAGGTAAACCGACTCACTCTCGAATCCGGCAGGCTGCCACTTGCCGCCGAAGCGGGTGACGCCGGTTCGGAAACGACGTTGCAGGAGCTATCTCACTTTGACCATTCGAAAGTTGCCCATTTACAGCTTGAGCCCGAGCAAGAACAATTTCTCGATCCTCTGGAAGCATCCTTTTCAGAGCTTCGAAATGCCTCGATACCTGAGCTGCATCACGCTTTCGCTGTAGTGACCTGCAATGAAACCGTTGGCTTTTTTATCCTCCGCGAGGGAGCGGCCGTTCCGGAATGGGCACCGCCGCAGGTGTTCACTCTGCACAGTCTCCGGGTGGGCCGGGCATACCAAGGCAATGGGTATGGCAGGGCGGCCGTTCAACTTGCCGCACAATGGATTTTGGCGAATCGACCGTCCATCAAACGACTCATGCTGGGCGTCAATGTCCGCAACGTGACGGCCAGGCTCGTATATCTCAATGCGGGCTTTCGAAATACAGGCGCTACTTATGAGGGCCCGGCAGGCACTCAAAACACCTTCGAACTAGAATTGGTTTAGGGAAATGAACGTGGGCTCTTTCTAAACGAGCGCATCGTGTTTCCCCTCCGTGTGTCTTGCTGGCAGTGGTGGGTACTAGCCTTGCGGGAGGCGAGCTTTACGTCGCAGGCGCTTTATCTGTCGCAAACATGGTGCTGCTCAGAAAACCCGACCATGTTCAGATTCACGTAACTTTTGGGAGTTTCCTGGATGCCGCGGAGTGTCGCAAGGCCGCTACACGAGAAGATCCGAGAAGAGATCATGCAGCGCGTCTTCGCAAACTGCTATAAGGCAGGGGAGAAATTGCCATCCACCGCTGAGTTGGCAAAGGATTTCAAAGTAAGTGCCATAACTATCAAGCGAGCGCTCCAAGACCTTCAGCGCGCTGGAATCTTGCGAACGAGCCCAGGGCTCGGAACCTTTGTGCGAGAGAGCTGCAGATTTCTTTGTAACCTCGACCTCTTCCTCAGTGAACTCAGTGACTCTCAGCGCGTGAGGCTAAAACCTAGGGTTCAGTTGATTTCGGTAACAAGAGAGAGAATTGGAATTCCGGCCTTGAGTGTGTTCAAACCGCCAAGTGTAGCAATGCTTTGCTCACGAACAATCATATCGGCCGGCGAAACGCCGATCATGCTTGATACTTCATTTATGCCGCTTTCCTTGACTGACAAGGGTGTTGACGAGTTCGGCCACAAGTTTGTTAGCGAGATATTGCGAGCGCAAGGAACACTGTTTCACGGGCCGAGACTGCTTATAGATGCCGCGCCAGCCTCAATCGAAGCACGGGAGGCATTCGGGATTAGCGTTGGATATCCAACACTCCGACGCTTGTATCACTTGCCAACCAGCAACACTTGCTTCTCAGTCTTTGGAGTTTCGGTATCCCCATTCGACCGGCTGGCGTTGCACCACTGAGCTGGCGATACTCAATGTATCCCTACGGGTAGAGCCGCGTTGAGGAATTGAAGTTGTTTTCGTGAGGCTGGCGTTTCGCCACGTTGCTAACTACGAGGCTAACGACAGTGTCTATTCATGATTTGAGATTTTGGCGGGGAGTGCGCGTCGCCGGAATTTCACCCGCGCCGACAAAGAGGCAATTGTTTCGGACACTTTGAACGGCAGCCTCTGTGGCGGACGTTACTCGTCGCCACAAGATTGATCGGTCATTGGTCTACAGTAAGCGGTCAGCCGATAGCGTCAGATTTGAAGTTCCAGGGCATGAGCGCCTCGATTTCCGATACGTCCGGCCTCGAGCGATGCGGGTCAACGTCTGGGAGAGCCAGAAGACCGGATCAATGTTTTTCATTTTGCAGGTTTATGCCGACCGGCGAACTATGCCGATTAATCAAGCTTTTGCCAATGGTTTCGGTGGCATAGCAGTAGCCTCATCGACATAGCTTAGGGTCTTCTCCGTCCCAATTAATTCATCCACGCGAATGTGGACATCAAGCGCGCCGTAGTTGAGCCCCCCGGCCGGCAGCGATTGACGCTCTTGAGCGGTATCCGAGCATGCTAGGGTCCGAATGCAAGTTCTAGCATCAGGCACGGTGGCTCGCTAAATTTGGGAGGACCGCAACTCCCCAAGGATTTTGGGTGCAGATATTCTACAAGCGCATCTGTGTGCTTGGCACGATTATTGCTGCTCCCCTCTCGAGCCGGAATGGCCGTGTCGAAAGGTCGAGCCTGAGCGAAAACAGCTAGTGTTTCAGTTTGAATGAGGTGTTGTGGGGGCTTTGTAGCTCACACGCCGATCTGGCCGTTCACGATCGCGGTTCACGATGAGAGTGTTACACCTTCTGGGAGTACCGAAATGAACGAAATCAAATCACCCGTTGGCGCATATTCGAAAGTTCCTAGGTGGCATTTCAAAATGATGCGGGACCCCGCACGAAATACAGCAATAGAGGCAGCCATCGCGTCTTGTAATGTCACAGGGAAGACTGTTGTTGAAATCGGAACTGGGGCCGGCCTTCCGGCGATGCTCTTCGCCAGATATGGGGCTCGAAGGGTATTCACATGCGAGATGGATGAGCGAATTGCCGATACGGCGCCACAGATTATCCACGCCAATGATTTGCAGGATTGCATCACGGTGATTGCAAAGTCCTCAAGCCAAGCAATCCTAGACGGCGACCTTCCTTCGGCACCTGACGTCATCTTCACAGAAACATTAGACGCAGGAGTCGTTGGTGAGGGATATGAGGCGATCGCGGAGGACATCCGCCAAATCGCCAGTCCTACTACAGTTATTATGCCAGATCGAGTCCAGCAATTCGGAGTTCTATGCACTGACGTACAGGCTTTTGAGGAGAATTCCGTGTTTAATCAATGCGGGTTTGATCTTTCCGGTTTTAACCTGTTTGCCGAACGTGCATACTTCACGGTCACTCAGATGCAGCACAATTTGGTGTGTCTCTCGCCAGCTATTTATTTCAGGAACTATGACTATCTAAATCCAAACGCCCTGAATCCCGTTGAACACCATGTCATCGCCCACAGCTCCGGCCTCTGCCACGGAATGACCTCATATTTCGACGCATATTTTGGGAGGTTCCTTGTCACCTCTAGAGATCTGAAGAGCCATTGGCCAATGGCTTTCCACCCTTTATGCGAACCTCTGCCGATCGAATCTGGACGGCATTATCGCTTGAAGGGGGACAAGACTGGGTTGATCGATTTGGTTTCGATATGATGGATATCCTGTTCGTTAGCGTTTGGAGTAATACACCAGCGCCGATCCTCGCAGCAAAGCCCGGCTTCCGTTAGCAATTTGCGCCGCGCATTCGCATTTCGACTTGTAGGAGCCTGTGACGAGGCGTCCGGTCTTGCCGGCGCCGGCTGGCATTGGCGCGCTCGGAAAGGCGCTGGACCGCGTCGAGGATGCGCTGGGCTCCGACGACGAACTCTTCGCCGGTGGGCGTCAGCCACGCTCCAGAACTGGCGCGGTCGAAGAGTAAGACGCCCAGGTCGTCCTCGAGTTCGCGGATGCGCTTGCTTATGATCGGCTGCCAACTCTTGGCCAGCGGCGCTGAAACTTCCGTTCCGGGCCGCCGCAACGACATATCGGAGATGACGAAAGTGCATTATTCTCCCTCGCAAAACGACCATAGGAACGACAGCGTCGCCGTTTCGGTGACTGCGTTCGAGGCCGCAGACATCTTTGAAAAGGTGGCTGCCAGTCGGGACCTGTTCGACGGCAGGCAGGTTGCCTCGGGAAGAGGTTGGGAACTTCGGAGCGCCCATTAAGTCCATGGATGCCGCTTCTTTGCATTCGCGGCACCGCATTCAGAGAACCGGAACAAAGATCCGGGTCCACGATAGCCGGCCTATCTGCCGTTGTGGTACCAGCGCAGCGACATGCAGGAGAGGCCTGCATCGATCTTTTCGATTTCAGCCGTCTTCAACGGCACGACCTGGTAGCCAGCCTTGTCGAGCAGCTCGAGCGTACGCGGGTAGTTGGCGCTGGCGAAGACCACATCGTTGACCCGCAAGACGTTGGCCGCCGGCTCTTCGCCTTCCGGCACGACGATCTTGCAGAATCCCTCGAACACGGGAGCATCGGCAAGTGCCGCCGTCGCAATTACCGTCTCGTCGTCAAGCAGCGACGACGCCGTCTTAAAATGCAACACGCCTTTCGGGGTCTCGGCAATCCGGGCATTTCCGCCAAGCCTTTCGATGCAGCCGATAATCGCCTCTGCACCAGCCTTGTCGGTACGGTCGGACAGGCCGATCAGCAACCCCTTCGGCGTATACATTATGTCGCCGCCGTCTGCCTGGCCCGGGACGGGCAGTTCGAGAACCGTCTCGAACATCTCGCGCAGGATCGGCGCAAGTTCGGCAGTCTCCTTGACGCGCGTGGGCGTACCGGGACGAAGCAAGATGGCGCCGCCGGTAAAGACGAGTGCCGGATCCTCGACGAAAATGGAGTCAGGGAACGCCTCCAGCGGCTGGAGGACGGTGACCTCGACTCCGGCATTACGCAACGCCGCGATATAGCCGTCGTGCTCGGCCTTGACGCCTTCATAAGTCGGGCCGCCGCGATCGTCGGCGCGCAGGCCGTTGACAACGGAGGTGGAGGGCTCGCGAACGATGGCTGCATTGAACTCATAGACTGATCTGGTCTGCGACATGTTTCGTTATCCCGTAATTTTAGCGTGACTGCTTGACGCTTATGCGGCCGCGAACAATAGGTGTTCCGTCGGCGCCGTGCGCCGTGACAGATGGATGCCGGCCAGCATGCACCGAACCGAGCCGCCGGCGAGTTCGATCGTCGAAACATCGAACGGCAGGAGCTTCGCGGATTGTTCGATCGCCGCGATTTGCCCTTCATCCAGGGCTGCATGCGCTCGCGCCGAAAGGACGACGACGCGCCCTTCCCTGCCCTCCAGTTCGATGGCGTTGCCCGCGAAGTTCTCGATCTGACCAACTGAAAGCTCTATGACCTTGCGGCCGGTCTCTTCGAGCCTGGCGACGATCTCCTGCCGGCGCTGAACATCCGGGACCATCTGCATTCCGAGCAGCGCAAAATCCGTTCCGATGCACATCAGCACATTGGTGTGGTAGATTGACTTGCCGCTGCGATCGACGGCATCGAAGACCATCGGTTCGAAGTTGAAGTGGGTGCAGAACCGTTCAAGCGCAACTTCATTGGTGCGATTGGAGCGCACGGCATAGGCGACCCGGCCGATGTGATCGAGTACCATCGCCCCGGTGCCTTCGAGATAGACATGGTCCTTCTCAAGGCCCGAGTAATCGATCACGTCCTGTACCCGGTACTCGTTCTTCAGCATCTCGATCACGTCACCGCGACGCTCTTTCTTTCGATTGGGCGAGTACATCGGGTAGATCGCGACATGGCCGCCCGAATGGGTTGAGAACCAGTTGTTGGGAAAGACGGAGTCCGGTGTCGAGATCGTATCGTCTTCGAAGACATGAACAGTAACGCCGGCAGCAGCAAGGCCTTCTGCCATCTGCGTCACCTCGTCGAAGGCCCGGCTGGCAATAGCCGATTGGGAACGCTTCTCGTCGTTCGACTGGAACGCATTGTCGACGGCGGTCATTGGGTTCGGGATAAAGTGATGCGGTCGGATCATGACCACGGACTTCGGCGCTTGTACGGACTGTCTCGTCATCAAAGTGCTCCAGCCTTGAGTGCCACAGGAGCAGCGTTTGCCGCCCGCAAGATCATGCCGAAGAGGTCGCGTGGCTCGTCAGGATCGGCCAGCAGATCGAGTTCCTCGTAAAGCCCGGTCTCCCTTAGCCGGTCGCGGACGTAGCGAAGGGCGGAGAAGTCCTCAATGGCAAAACCGACGGAATCGAACAGCGTGATCTGCCGTTCGCCGGCGCGGCCGGCCACCTTACCCGCGATTACCTGCCAGAGTTCGGTCACCGGGTGATCCGGATCGAGTTGCTGGATCTCGCCTTCGATGCGCGTCTGGGGCGGATACTCGACGAAGATGTCCGAGCGCAGCAGGATGTCGCGGTGGAGCTCCGTCTTGCCGGGGCAGTCGCCGCCCACCGCGTTGATGTGAATGCCGGGACCGACCATGTTGTCGGTCAGGATTGTCGCACACTGCTTGTCGGCGGTGACGGTGGTGACGATCTCGGCGCCTTCGACAGCCTCCTGCGCCGACGCGCAAGGGGTGATCTCGAAGCCCATGCCGACAAGGTTCTTCTGGCAGCGCGCCGTGGCAGACGGATCGATGTCATAAAGGCGAAGCTTGTTGATGCCGAGGATCGCCTTGAAGGCGATGGCCTGGAATTCCGACTGCGCGCCGTTGCCGATCATCGCCATCGTGCGCGCGCCCTTGGGTGCTAGATATTTGGCAGCGACCGCCGACATGGCCGCAGTTCTGAGCGCCGTCAGGATTGTCATCTCGGTCAGCAACATCGGATAACCATTGCCGACGTCAGCGAGCACGCCGAAGGCGGTCACGGTCTGGCGACCCGAGCGTGTGTTATTCGGGTGACCATTGACATATTTGAAGCCGTAGGTTTCACCGTCGCTGGTCGGCATCAGCTCGATGACGCCGTCCGCGCTATGGGAGGCAACGCGCGGCGTCTTGTCGAAGCACCCCCAACGCCGGAAGTCCTCTTCGATGTAGGCGGCAAGCTCGATCAGGAAGCGCTCGACGCCGGTAGCCAGCACAAGCTTCATCATGTGATCGACGCTGACGAACGGGACGACATTCAGTTTCTGTTGCATGGCATGAACCTCCTTGCCGGTGCTCCCGAGGCTCGCGACTGGGTGACCCATCAACGGGCAGAATGAGTGCGCGACCTTGAGGACGCTCGCACTCGATCATCGATCGCATATTCGAGCTGCAGTCACCACAACAATGTGTAGACCTGGTATATCTAGTATGTCAATATGCGGCCCGCTGAGCTCTCGCGTAGCAGAGGGTTCCGGTTCATCGCCGGGACTCAACTTTTTCTGGAAGGAAAACTATGTCGGCAGATGCGTGCACCTCAGTTGAACACATCCTTTTCCCCCGCAGCATCGCTCACGACGATGCTGGTCGCTTGGCACGATTCCTAGCCGAACTCAGGTACGAAAGCATTCCGGCGGACGTGCTGCACATGGCTAAGCTCATCACCCTTGATACGATCGGATGTATCGTCGCTGGAACGGACACGCCTCTCGGTGAGAAGATATTGGCTGCATACCAAACTGGAGAGGACAAGCGTGGCTGCTGCGTTCCGGGCACTGACCTGCTACTTTCCCCGTCCATGGCTTCCAAAGTGAATGCTTGGCTGTCTGATGTGCTCGACTATGAAGACGTCGCCGCCGGGCATCCGAGTGCAACGGTGATACCTGCGGCACTCGCTATGGCGGAACACCTGAAATCGACGCCCAAATGGTTCCTCACCGGGGTTGTAGCCGGGTATGAGGCAGGATTGCGGGTGCACGACGCAACTCAGGCGACACCGGAAGCTTACCGGCGTTTCGCTGTGTATCACGCGTGGCATGGTGTAGCGGCCGGAGCTGCAGCTATGGCGGTGTCGGGTGGGTCGGAAGAACAGTTCCGATCCGCTCTCGGACATGCTGCCGCTAATACGTCCCTCCCGCTTTGGTACGTCCAATATGGTCGGCCTGCCCATGCGCTCAAGGCAAACTACGGTCAGATGGCGCTTGGCGGTATTGACGCAGCACTTTGCGCACGTCGCGACATTGTTGGTCCATTCGCGATGCTGAGTGACCCCGAAAGGGGGTTCGCAAAGATCATCGGGTCGGACCAATTCGATCCCGCTCAGCTTTCGAACGGCTTAGGACAGGTTTGGCGTACGAAAGAATCGTCACTGAAACCATTTCCGAGCTGCGCGTTCCTTCACACGACAATTGATGGGGTTTCGAGCCTTGTGAAAGCTCACAGGATCGACCCCGAAAACGTTGAGAAACTCCACATCAAGTGCTTTTCGAGAATAACCGAATGGTTTTCGGATAAGGCCCCCCGCAGCGACATCGATGCTCAGCTATCTATCGAATATGTATCGGCAATGGCGGTTCTCTCGATCGAAGTCGGGAGACAGTGGTATTCCCCGTCGCTTATGGCGAGCGCCCGCGTATCTGAACTGATGCAAAGGATTGAAATTGAGCTTGACCCGATTGCCGAAGCAGCATTCTGGAAGCATGACCAATATATCTCGAGCATAATCCTCCATACCAAGGACGGACGGAGTTATACAACGACCGTCGACTGGCCGCCGGGCCATTGGCGGAGGCCCTTTAGTATGAATGATGTCGCGGAGAAGTTCGCACGAAATCTCCAGGGCACGCCGATTGAGAAGAATGCTGCGAAAATCATTGAAACAACAATGACCATGGATCAGCTGAATTCCTTGGAGGAGTTGTACGGCCTCTTAAAGGCGGGCTAACGCTACGGGGCTGGGGCGATCGCCCTCCCTTCGTGGTGGCCCTGCGAACTCTCCCTGTTTTGGACGTGATCACTGCGTCCACCAAGGAGCTGCGGAACTGCCGATGCGTCCTCGTGTGCCGCATTGAGGGACCTCACATCATCTGCGACCCCAATGGACGCTATCGCCTTGGTCGCCAAGGCCGTTTTCTGCTATTGCTGCCAACCATACTCCAAGAGCTAGAAATCTTGATACGACTGTTGCGTGGCGGCGATCGTTCTCGCCACCGATGGTTCAGATAGACCTTTTGAAGCAATGAGCTTGACCGACTAAGCTTCAACGTACCTTAGACTGGTATGGCTCAGGCCATGGGAGATCGGATGGTGGCGCCTATATCATTTCGCCGTGGGCGCTATAACCGGCACACGGTCAGGCGAGAGGTCACTAAGAAACTCAATTCCGCCATCGCGAACAAACACAACCTCTTCAAACTGGAAAACCGCGCCGTTCTTCTCGAGTTTCGGTTCGAGGTGGAAAATCATGCCCGATTCTATGATAGTTTGGTCGCCCTCCGAAATCGATGGCGGCTCCGTGACATCGAGCCCGCCGCCGTGGCCTATGCGCGAGACGTGCCCGTATAGCTGGCCAAGTTCGGCCTCCTTCCACAGGCGCTGAAAATAACTGAAAACGTCACAGCACCGCTGCCCGGGCCTCACGCTGTTGGCGAGCTCGATTGTCAGCGAGCGGAGGCTCTCGTACGTCGCAATTTCCCAATCCGATGGCTCGCCACATCGGGCGATTCGATTTCGATCCGCAGGGTAGCCTCCGTACGTGGCGCGAAAATCCGTCCAGATATAGTGACCATCCCTCAACTTCCGATCAGACGGGGGGCGGCCGTAGAAGAAGTCACCATCGCTGAAGAGCATCGCGATCGGATCCGCGCTTTCAGCCCCGTTAAGATAGATCTGGGCTTGCATCAATTGGCAAAGCTCGAACTCCGAGATACCGGCGTAGGCATTTGCGATCACCTGATCGAAGGCGTCATTCACAATAGCGAAGGCGACCTTCTTCATTTCTGCTTCGAACGGCGTCTTCACCAGTCGAATCCGCCACAAGATATCGGTCCCGCCTTGGACCGCCCCGTCGGATGCGATGTGCTTCAACCGATCAATGAGGTGCAGCGATCCGCGACCTAACATATCGGGCCCATAGTCAACTGCTATCCGCCGGCGCGTCGAGGCCGGCATCGCAGCTATCTGATCCGCAATGGCATCGATCGCCTCGGTTAGGTAGCCATCATAGGCGATTGCCGAGAACAGACGTGGCATGCTCTCCATCAGCCGCACCTCGCCGAGACTGCCGAAGACCAGCAACCGATCGAGTGTAAGCACGGCCAATAAGGGCCGGGCATGATATGTCCATGAGAGGGTTCGGTAGTCGGTGAAGTACTGGACGTTCTTTTCGTCTGTCAGGACCAACACATCGGTCTCGCAACGACCCATCTCTGTTCGCGCACGGCTGAGCCGTGCTTCCAGTTCAGCGCTTGGCACAGCTGGAGCGGGCGGCAACGGTCTCGCGTTCAGTGTGACAGGATGGGACGTCGAACGCAGGTTAGGCGGCATTGGATTCTCCTTCAGGCGCAATAGTTGTCCGATGGGCTCAAAAAGAGCACCCGATCGATTATCCATGCAGGTTTTGATCGTGCGCTAAGTTGCATAATATCGCTATGCGAGAGCCCGGTTATCCATTCCGAACTGTTGAGGCTGCGTTGTTCTGGTCACGACTTTCTCGCACCTCATTGCTAGCCTGGCTGAAAAGCTCCCGCCGCTGAGAAGTATCGGGAATGGTGCTCCGGCCGGCGGCGGGCTTCGCAGAGGGAGGCAATTTCTGATATTTACGCCGCCCTGACAATTCGGCGCCCCGGAGTAAGGTTTGAAGCGACTTCGGCGATGTTGGCGGCATCGAGGCCATAATGGCGATAGAGGTCAGTGACCGTGCCAGTCTGGCCAAAATGCTCAACGCCGAGACTATGCGTACGGTGACCGATGACCCCACCCAGCCACGAGAGCGTTGCTGGGTGACCATCGATGGCGGTCACGATTGCAGCGTGGCGCGGTAAGGGCGCAAGCAGCCGCTCAATATGTCCAACCGCATCCAGATGCCCACGAGCGCGCGCACGCATCGCCGCCTGCCAGCCCGCATTGAGCCGATCAGCCGAGGTGACTGCGAGAACGCCTATGTCGCGGCGTATGTCGGCAACCATGCCTGCGGCCGCAATCGCTTCGCTTGCCACCGTTCCCTGGTAGGCAATGACGAGGTCGCAGTTGGGGCCGGGCTCACGCAACCAGTAGGCGCCATCTATGACGCCTTGCGCGAAGGCAGAATCGTGGGCGCGGTTCGGCTGTTCTAGTTGACGCGTCGACAGGCGCAGATAGACCGCCCCGCCGGTTTCATCGCGCAGCCAGGTGCGCTCATCGGGATCGCCCTCGCCGTCCCGCTGCATGTAGTCGAAGGCCCACGCCATAATGATTGACAATTCGTCGGCAAATGCGGGCTCAAAGCTGGCGAGCCCGTCTTGGCTCATGCCTATCAGGGGGGCCGCGATCGACTGGTGCGCGCCGCCTTCCGGCGCCAACGTCACACCCGAGGGCGTGCCGACGATCATAAACCGAGCATCTTGGTAACAAGCATAGTTGAGTGCGTCGAGGCCGCGTGAGACGAACGGATCGTAGACCGTTCCGATCGGGATCAGCCGTTCGCCAAAAAGTGAGTGAGAGAGCCCCATTGCACCGAGCAACAGGAACAGGTTCATCTCGGCAATGCCTAGTTCGACGTGCTGGCCCTGTGGTGTAAATGTCCACTTCTGGGCGCTTGGCACCCGCTCGGCCCGAAACGTATCGCTCATTTCTGTGCGGGCGAACAATTGCCGTCGATTTACCCAAGGGCCGAGATTCGTGGAAACAGTGACGTCCGGCGAAGTCGTTACTATGCGGTTTGCTAAATCGCTGTCGGATTTGGCGATTGCATCTAGTATCTTGCCGAATGCCGCCTGAGTGGAAGCGATCTCTCCCGCTGCTGCAGCTATCGGAATCGCATCGCTTGCGACGGCAACACGCGACCCAGTGTGACGCCGACACCCGGCGGCAAAAAATGGTACCGCGGTGATGAACTGTCCCAGTGCTCTTTCGTCAATCCCGAGGCCCTCGGCCAAATCCCACTCATGGCCATCGCGGATGTTCATCGCTTTCTTGAACACGTCCATCTGGGCCCCGGTCATCAGGCCGGCATGGTTGTCCTTGTGGCCGGCAAGCGGCGTGCCCCAGCCTTTGACCGTATAGGCAATAAAGGCGGTCGGGCGGTCATGGTCGATAGCGTTGAACGTGTCGATCAGAGTGGAAAGGCAGTGCCCGCCGAGATTTTCCATCAGTTCAGCAAGCTCTTGGTCACTGCGCTTCTCCAGCAGCGCAGTTACGCCGCCCTGATCCGCGATCTCGTCCAGCAATCGCTTGCGCCAGGCCGCTCCGCCCTGGAACGTTAGCGCGGAGTAGAGCTGGTTGGGGCACCGGTCGATCCACGTTTTAAGGGCGTCGCCCCCCGGTTCCTGAAACGCGGCGCGTTGCAATGCGCCGTATTTTAGCGTCACGACATCCCAGCCGAAGGCACGGAAAACCGTTTCGATTCGCTCATGGAGACCCTCGCGCACCACGCCATCCAGGCTCTGCCTGTTGTAGTCGATGATCCACCAGGTATTGCGGAGATCGTGCTTCCAACTCTCCTGCAGGCACTCATAGACGTTGCCCTCATCGAGTTCTGCGTCACCGACCAGCGCCACCATCCTACCCTTCGGCCGGCCCGCCGCTTCCCAGCCACGCGCGTGTACATAATCCTGCACGATGGAGGCGAATGCCGTGATTCCGACACCGAGGCCCACCGAGCCGGTGGAGAAGTCTACGTCGTCAACGTCCTTGGTGCGGCTCGGATAGGATTGTGCTCCGCCATATCCTCGAAAATTCTCGAGCTTTTCTCGGGCCTGGTTGCCGGCAAGATACTGCAGCGCGTGAAACACAGGCGAGGCGTGTGGCTTGACCGCCACGCGGTCCTCGGGCCGCAGGATAGCGCAGTAAAGCGCCGTCATGATCGACACCATTGAAGCCGATGAGGCCTGGTGCCCACCGACCTTTATTCCGTCCACCTTCTCACGACGGTTGGCCTGGTCAATGATCCAGCACGAGAGCCACAGGAGCTTACGTTCGATCGCACGATAGAGAGCGAGGCGATCCATTTCATTACCGGCAGCATTTGAGACAGTATCCCGCACCTCAATCTCCTGTATCTGCTATCGCCCGATCAACTCACAGCGGCGCTAGTGAAGTAGTTGCCCGAGGAACCTCTGGGTTCGCTCATGCTCCGGGTGATCAAAGAATCGCGCAGGTGTTCCCTGCTCGATGATTTCGCCGCCGTCCATGAACACAACGCGGTCTGCGACTTCGCGCGCAAATCCCATCTCGTGCGTCACACATATCATCGTCATGCCCTCGGTCGCGAGCCTGGTCATCACCTCGAGCACCTCCTTGACCATCTCGGGGTCAAGCGCCGATGTCGGTTCATCGAACAGCATGATCTTCGGCTTCATGCAGAGCGCGCGCGCGATTGCCACACGCTGTTGCTGACCGCCCGACAGTTGGCTCGGATACTTCCGTGCCTGCTCGGGTATGCGCACTCGTTCGAGATTTTCCATCGCGATTTTTTCGGCTGTATCTCGCGACATTTTCCGCGCCCGCATCAAGGCCAAGGTACAGTTGTCGATCACGGTCAGGTGCGGAAAGAGGTTGAATTGCTGGAAAACCATACCGGCCTCACGGCGCACTTCTGCCAATCCTCTCATCCCAGGACGCAACTCGGTCCCGTTAACGACGATCCTACCCTGCTGGTGTTTTTCAAGCTGGTTGATGCAACGGATCAATGTCGATTTTCCTGAGCCTGACGGGCCACAGACGACAATTCGCTCGCCGACTGCCACCTCCAGGCCAACGTCCTTCAGCACTTGGAAGCTCCCGTACCACTTCGATACCTTCTCCATCAGCACTGCAGGGAGATGCCCGACCGCCAGCGCTTGGCTGTTACTCATGTTTCGTTCTGCCAGCTGGAACGCCATGCTTTTCCTCCAATCGCTTCCTAAGCGATCTTCAATTTAAATGTAGACCCTAGTCCCAGCCGTCGCTCCAATTGCCCGACAAAGACGACCGCGACGAGCGACAAAATGAGAAAAAGGACCCCGGCGACGAACATCGGTTCAGCGTAACGGTACGTTTCCGATGCTACGTCGAGCGCGCTCCCGAGCATTTCCGGAACGGCAATGACTGAGAGCAGTGGTGTGGTCTTCAGTATGGCAATGGAGTAGGCGCCCATGGGGGCTGCGATGTTGCGGAGCATCTGGGGTGCAACGACGAACATCACCGTATCCGCCCAACTAATTCCCAGGCTCAGGGCGGCTTCGCTCTGGCCCGAGGGGACAGCGTCGATACCGGCCTTGAAAACTTCGGACAGATAGCCCGAGAAATAGAAGCTCAGACCGAAAATCCCAACAAACATCGCCGGCAGCACGATGCCGTAATACGGGAGAACGAAAAAGAGAAAGTAGATCTGAACCAGGACCGGCGTAGACCGGATCGCGTCGATAATGAACTGTGCGATCGGCCGTATCAACCAATGAGAGCGCCGCAGCATTTCCCACGAGAACCCCAGCGCGGCAGCACCAATGAAGCTGAGAATCGCAACTAGAATTGTGTTGCCGATACCCTCCAGGACACGGGGGACGATTTCAATCGCGAAGTTGATGTCGAAGCCCATTAGCGCGCCCTCTTTTGCTGTTGTGATTTCTCGAGGTAGCGACCGAAAATAGTCACGGGGTAGCAAATAATTAGATATGCGAGCAAAAGTCCTGTATAAATGCCTGCTGGATCGTAACTTAGCTGAGCTATTTCTTTTGCCCGGTAGGTCATATCTGTTAGCGTGATGAGAGAAACCAGGGATGTTCCTTTGATCAACTGTATTGCATCGTTGATGAATGTCGGGATCATGGCGGAGATCGCCTGAGGAAGCTCAATCAGTCGAAGAACCTTGAAACGACTGAGCCCAAGTGCCAAGCCAGCTTCACACTGACCGCGATTGATCGCCTGCAACGCGGCGCGCACAGCCTGGCTGCTGTACGCGCCCGCGTTCAGCCCGAGCACCATTGAGCCGACGGCGGTCGCAGAAAGATAAACATCGAAGGCCGGAAGCGAGTAATAGAAAGCATAGAGAAGGACGATAGCCGGGGAGCTACGCCAGAACTCGATGACGGCAGTGATGCACCAACGGGTTGTACCCGTCGAAAAGTGCTGTAGAACGCCGGCGAGCAGGGCGAAAGGTATCGCATAAAGAAGGCCAAGAATGGTGACGCTCGCCGTAGCGCCAAATCCCTCATATATGCTCGAAAGAATTTCGACGAGACTCATTCGCCCTGCTTCCTTTTCCTGAGATAACTCCCCAAATTATTTGCAGGTGGGGAAAAGCACCTTGGGAGTGATCCCCGCGGGCGCCACCGCGTTTTCGGCAAATCCGGCCTTCACAAGGATCTCTGCCACCGCGTTCTTGGCCTTCAACTTTTCCAGGCTCTCGTTGTAGAGATCACGCAACTTCGAGTCTTCCGGCCTGAACGCGATGGCCGCGTAGTTTACGGCCTCCTTGCCATTTTCCAGCACCAATCCGGTAAAAGGCTTCGCGAGCTCGATTTTACCCTTCAGTTTCGGATCGTTGACGGTGTTTATCGCCGTCCCCATGGATTCCGTGTCCGCGTGGATGCGCCCAGCCAGCAGCGCCGACACGGACGACTGTGTATCTTGGAGCAATACCATGCGATCCTCTGGAATGCCGGCCTTCATGGCGTTTTCAGTGTTGGAACTGCCTCGACCGCCGCCCATGATCAGCTCCGGATTCTTGGCGACATCCGCGTAGCTGTGAATGTTGTGCGGATTGCCAGCAAGGACCATCACCCCGTCACCGATGGCAAGGTCGGGGTTGCTGAAAATGACCTGCTTGCAGCGCTCCTCGGTGATTGCCATACCCGAAGCCACCACATCGATCCTTTTGGACATCAGACTCGGGATCAAAGCGCCCCAATCCATGGCGACGAAATCGACCTCCTTGACACCAAGCGGCCCCAGCACGGCTCTGATCATGTCCGGGCCGACGCCGGCAACCTTGCCGTCTTTTCCGACATAACCCCACGGTGCTTGGTTGTGGATCCCGATGGTGATTTTGCCCTCGCTAAGGACGCGGTCAGCCAGTTGCTCGGCGCGCGCCGGCGAGAAAGCCGCACTAGCCATCGCAAGCACCGCACCACCAATCAAGACAGTCCGTCTAAAGAGTTTTGTATTCTGCATTTTCGTTCCCCTAACGGTTGACGACGGTTGACGACGAGCAGGTTCTATACTAGGTATACGAGCTATGTCAACTGAGTTCACCAGCGTGCTTCACTCATCATTGAAAACGGAAGAGAATCGAACTTCTTCTATGATCCCCTCTTGAATGGCCCAGAATGGAGTAGGCACGTGATTCAAACACATTTGCGGACTTCCGCGTCGCTGCATGAATCAGTGCGCGAGGAAATCTTAAACCGGATAAGGAATGGCACCTATCAGCCGGTAATTCCGATCCCTTCTACAGCGATGCTTAGTGAGGAGTTCGGCGTAAGTCCGATTACCGTCAAGCGAGCGCTGCGGGATTTGCAAGCGGTCGGTGCGCTGACAGCCGTTGCAGGCAAGGGCACGTTTGTGAAGGAGCAGCAGCGTTTCCTCCTGGAACTCGACGGGTGGATGTCTCCATTCGACAATGCCACCATTCGGCTATTGTCGATTACGCGGGAAAAAATAACAGACGCGACCTTGCAGGTGTTCACGCCCCCAAGCGAGGCGATGCTCTGCGTCCGCAAGATGGTCTACTTCGGCGACGAGGTCCCCATTGTCTACGACGCCACATACCTCTCCTCAGATGTCGACCATGAAATCGTCGACGAATTCGGCGAGCAGTTTGTGACCAACGCGCTGGAGCGACACGATTTCAAGATAGCGGGGACTTCTCACATCATCGATGCGGCACCTGCTGCCGGACAGGCTGCTGAAGTCTTTGGAGTTCCGAGCGGATATCCAATGCTCCGTCGCCTCTACAAGATAACGACGAACAAACCGGACGTCACTGTTTTTGGTGTTCTGCAGGCGCCATTCGATCGACTTGCATGCACACTGAATGTTCCACCCAATCCGAAATCCAAAAACCAGTTAAAGCCGAAAAAATGACCTCTCCGTATCTTCACATCCCCTCGACTTTTAAACACCCTGCTCCGGCGGTGACGGATGCCGAACTTAAACAGCGGCTCGCGAACATCCGTCGCGAGATGGCTGCCTCGGGACTCGATATCATTGTTCTTACTGACAAGAAGAATGTCGACTATTTTACGGACTACCAGGAACTGTCCTGGGATTCCAAACCGCGTCCTTTGTTCGCAATTATCTCCATGCAGGACTTCTTGGTGATCGGAAGCCTTGGCGAGGCGCCGACGATTGACATGAAACCTCGAATCTTCTCGACCCGCTATTACGATGGCTACCTCGCCGAAGCGGTTGAAGCGATCGCAGGCTGGATCAGCGAAAACACCAAGGGCTCTCGCCACATTGCCATCGACTATGGTCAGGATATGTTTGGCCGTGGTTCGTTGGCTCTGATCGATGTTCTCAACACGCTTTCGGTGAAGGGCAGGGTCGGGAGCGCGACCGAGGCGATCTGGAAGGTTCGACTGATCAAATCGCGATTTGAGGCCGAACTCAAACGCACTGCGTTCGAAATCGTGAATTCCGCCTTCGACCAGACAATTGCGCATGCTCGCATCGGTATGACGGAATACGAACTGTATTACCTCATGCAGGCGCAAATCTACCTCAACGGGGCAGAAAGTGCCGACCCGATCGCGATGTTATTCTCGAAGGGGGACTTCGCATACGGTCGAACAGCAAAAGACCGTAAGCTTGAGGAGGGTCACTATGTTTGGACTGACTTTCGCGCGACCTATGGAGGCTATCCGGCCGATCGAAACCGTATCGCGCGCGCCGGCGAACCTCGCGAATGGGAAACTAAGACCTACACTGATGTACGCTCTCTGACGATTGACCTTGCCCGGCAGATCCGCCCAGGAATCACGTGCTCGGCCGTCTATACCATCTTTGAGGAGATGTGGCGCGAAGCGAATCTGGGGAAGCTCTACAGCCACGTCTCGCGGATCGGTCACGGCGGCGGACTAGATGTTACCGAACCGCCGTCTCTCTCGCGGACCGATCCGACGATAATTCAACCAGGAATGATCTTCCATATCGAACCGAAGCTCGAGCGCGACGGCGCTGTTTTTCAGTTTGAAGAAGTCGTTTTCGTCACCGACGACGGCATCGAATTTCTGAGTGCATTGTCGCCGGAGACGCTGCCCGTCATCCGTTAAATCAAGAACGCTGAAGGTTTGAGAATGTCAAACTCCACACGCATTTGGTCACCCATCGACTATAACAGGGAAGGTAAGCAGGTTGACTGCCTACGGCTTCCCATCTCGACGGACAACTCCGCATATGGATGGATCCCCATCCCGGTGGTTTGCATCAAAAATGGTGAGGGGCCGACAGCGGTTCTGATCGGGGGCACTCATGGCGACGAATACGAAGGTCAGCTTGCCCATATGCGGCTCGCGAGGAAGCTCAGCGAATCCGATGTGAGCGGACGCGTCATTATCGTACCGTCTCTCAATTTCCCGGCCGTTGAGGCTGGCCGCCGCGTTTCGCCGATTGACGAAGGCAACCTCAATCGCCTCTATCCAGGACGCGCGCACGGAACGGCAACCGAGATGATTGCCCACTACGTGACAGAAGTGCTTCTTCCGATGGCCGATCTTGTCGTCGACCTACACTCGGGAGGGCGTTCGCTCGACTACCTTCCCTGCGCGCTTATCCGTCCCGGAAAGACGGCGCAGGAGCACGAAAAACTGCTGGAATTGCTCAAAATCTTCGGTGCTCCGATCGCATTTCTGACGGACGGCAGCGGGGGTGGCGGCAACACCACGTTACCGGCGGCCGCCGAGCGCACTGGTGTGCCTGTTATCACCGCGGAACTCGGCGGCGGCGCGACACTCAATCCCTCGGGACTGAACCTTGCGGAGCAAGGGGTGTTGAGGCTGCTCAAGCATGTCGGCATCCTGAACTCTTATGACGTCGAAGTGGCCGCTGCGGTCAGGCTGATGGATTGCTCAAGCACAGAACTGCTTGTCTACGCCGATTCTGACGGCCTGTTCGAGCCGCTTGTTGATCTTGGCGATGAGGTCAGCGAAGGGCAATTGGCGGGCCTGCTTCATTCGATCGACAAACCGTTTAACATGCCGGAGGAGGTCCGATTTACCTGTAGCGGCATGGTCGTCTGCAAGCGCTTCCCGACCTTGGCGAAGCGTGGCGATTGCCTTATCGAGCTGTTGCAGGATGTTGTGGCACCTTCGAGCACCCGAGAACTTTCCCGTGCCGCATAAGATCAACCCCAACATCAGCGGAATGCAATGCATCCGCTGTAAGATCGTTCATCGGCTAGAGGATTACTTCGAAGGATGCCCTGTTTGTCTCAGGGCTGGTAGGCCGTCCAGCATTGCGCCACACGTCACTGACTGGCCCACATCGCTTGAGCATGGTTCGATCAGCGATTGGTTAAGCTACGGACCCTCCGGTTTGGGCGAAGGCAACACGCAACTGTCGAATCTGCCTCGCCTTGCCGCAGCTCTAAACGTGGCCGAACTACATACGAAAAACGAGTTTGCCAATCCGACCGGTTCCCACAAGGACAGAATGGGGGCCATGATCGCCCAACGAGCCCTTGATGTTGGCTTCAAGACGATTGCGGTAGCATCAAGCGGCAATGCCGGTGTATCGATGGCAGCCTATGCAGCTCGCAGCGGACTCGAGTGCGTCGTGGTTACGACCCCAGATATCAGTCCGAACTGGCGCCGCGCGATCGAGATGCATGGAGCTCGCATCATTGCCACGCAAACTTCCGACGACCGATGGAAGCTAATTGCACACAAAGCCCTAAGTGGCGAGTGGTATCCCGCCACCAACTACACAATCCCCCCTGTAGGGAGCAATCCCTTTGGAGTCGACGGCTACCGCGCGATAGCGCTCGAGCTTTTCCTGCAATTTCGAGAGCAGCAGCCAACGGACATCCTCGTGCCCACCGCTCGCGGAGACCTCATCTGGGGCATAGCCAAGGGATACTGGGATCTCAGAGAGTCGGGACTTCTTCAATGGATCCCAAAAGTCCACGCCATAGAGCCGTTCCCACGCATTGCGCATGCAATTTCTGGAGGCGGCATGGTTGGCACATTCCCTGACGATACAAACATGGTATCGATCGGCGGCAACACCGTCACGCAGCAGACCTTGCAAGCCCTGGAACTGACGGGGGGATTGGCGGTCGCGGTCGACGACGACAACGTCGCTGCTGATCAGGCGATCCTTGGCCGAGAGGGGCTCTATCTCGAGCTCTCAAGCGTCGCGACACTCACGGGTTTGCGCAAACTTACGAGGGACGGTGAGATCGGGCATAATGCGCGTGTGATATTGATCGCCACGTCCCATGGTTACAAGGAGGAAGCGCGTTTTCAGAACCCGCTCGAAGCAAGTGAGCTGCCGGAGTTGAACGAAAGAATGGCAAGCTTCTGAACAGGCGGACTCTATGGTTAACCCATGAAACAGCCGCCGACTGCGCATGCTATGACAGCCTGAGTAGGGCAGATTTGAAGCGCTATGTAATGCGCAAAACCTATGACGACGTCATGCGAAACGAGCGCCAAGCGGCAGCACGAGCCGCCGCGCATCCCGGCGATCTCCCACAGTTTGAGATCGCCGAGAAGCGGGCACGGTCGATCCACTACCAGATCGGCTTTGCCAAACTGCCGCTCGCCAAGGACATCCTCGATTTCGAGTTCGCCAACACACCCGTCAATGAGATGCTGTACGGTCCTGCGCCGTGCATGACCGCCTCACGCATCTTGCAATCTTCACTGCCGGACGGACATAGGTCTCAACAGGCGTTGCGGTCGGATACCAAAGCAGGAGAGTCTGCTTGTCATCTTCGTCGGTTCGTAGTCCCGCTCGGCTGGAGCCGGCCTTGGGATACCTCAGCGGCGTCCTGCAGTAGGGGCTTCAACAGAACTTGCATCCAGGCGGGAAGGGTTGGCACGCCGTCGGCCAAGTCGGCACGGAGGCGGTCACCTTGGTCGGGATCGTTCAGCAGTCGGCGCAGGCGCCGTAACAGTTTCTGGTTCCCTTCATCTTGGCCTAGCATATCGCGCATCCAATGCAGGGCCTGGACGACGCGCATTGCCGGACGCCCAGCCCAGTAGAGTTTGCTAGCCGACGTGGGCCGGAAGGTGATGTCGAGGTTGCCGAGGCGAATCGGCCGCAACCGCGCGTCGGCGTGTACGACGATGCCGGCTGGTACAGCGTCAGTCAGGCCGAGGTCATTTGCTGCGGTCATGCCGTCAACGAGAACCCGGATCTGATCACGCCGCGCCACCGCGTCGATGACGCCACGGGGGTCGGGTGGGCTTTTTTGTTGAGTCAAGGTGTTGAACGTTGGTCGATCGTAAAGTCCGCGATCAATCCGCCGCAGTTCGGCGGCCTTGACCATCCGCTGCAGCACTTTGTCCACCGCATCGCGATTGCTGAGGTTAAGAAAATCCGCAGGCGTCCAGACTGTGCGTGGCGGACTTGTCGCCATGTGATCTTGGATGAGAGCCTTCAGGTCAGATCGAGTCTCACGCATGTCCGAAATATGTATACGTATTTCGGACGAATGCCAAGCCTCAGAATGTCCGAAAAATGTCCACATATTTCGGACCAACAACCTGGCCAACTTGCTACTAACAATCCAAGTAGCTGCTGAGCTCGACGTCCTCATCAAATGATTGGGTAGCGCAAGCCGCCGTCATCGACGTAGAGCGGTTACGACACAATCACCCATTACTATCCAAGTTCGTGAATCGCTACTCTCGGCACAACAGCCATGGCGATCTCACATAGGTGCTGGTGATGCGTAAGATAGATCAACTGACCGGCATTTGCCATTTCGCCAAACAACCTGAAGACCTCCTCGGAACGGACATGGTCGAAGGTTTCCATGATGTCGTCTGCGATGAAGGGCACGGAGGGCCTAAACTGCGCAAACTCGTAGTACCCCGCAAGCCTTAGGGCCAGATAGAGCTGAAAGCGCGCGCCCTTTGACAGCGCGTCGGCGACCTTGGATTGCCCATCGCCCTGCAACGCGATGAGCACTTCCCCACCCTTCACAGGTTGAGTTGTCAGGCCGGAATACTGGCCGCGCGTCATGAGCGCGAAAGCGTCGGATGCCCGCGCCATCATGCCGGAGCGATGACGTTCGCGGTAGGTACGCAGGGCATTTCCGGCGGACATGATACCCAGTTTCAGCTCGATGTAGCGGACGGCCTTTTCCTCGATCTCCAGAAGGACGGTGCGCCGTTCGGCATCTATTCGGGCAACAGCGCTGTCGCCGCCAATGGCGTCCAGCTTGTCGGTCGCGCGCGTCTGTCGAATGAGCTGCTGCTGGATCGCCTCGTCAGAAGCGCGAAGCCTTTGTTCGGCCTCAGCCTTCTCGATTGCAAAACTGTCGAGATCGACAGCATCCAATATCGAACGCGCCTGCTCGAACCCTTCCACCGCGAGCTCGGACGACACCTGCTCCTCAAGTTCGGCCACGGTTGTGCGCAGGCGATCCCTGTCACGCAGCAGTTCGTCGCGTTGCACGACTTCGGATAGCGTGGCCACGCCAAAGACGCTCAGGACCTCGTTTTTGCGGCGCTCATGTGCCGAAATCTCGGCATCGAGAATTTCACGCGCTTCCTGCAGGCGCTGTAGATCATTGACGAGATTTGCCTTCGCCTCGCGCGTGCGTTCAGCGCGCTCCAGGCGCTCGGCAAGCTGGATCGCTAGCTGTTCCGGTTCTTCGTTGTCCGCCACCTCGCCCGCTAGGGCTGCAACGGCGGTAACCTCGACCAAGAAACTGTCCCTGTCGGCCTCCATCTTCTCCATTCGGACCTGCATGGCGTCCCGGTCTTGAAGACTTTTTGACAGTTCAGCCAATTGATCGAGGACGCCGCCGACGCCGGGCGCCGAGATGCCGCTCTCGAGCCAGGTCCCCTTGAGCGCTTCGGCAACGCCGGCCAGCCATTCATCCTCGCGCCGCTCTGCCACGTCGACGGCTCGACGCCTGGCGGCCAAATCCTCTTGCCGTGCGCCAACTGTTTTGAGCGCCTCGGTGCGCTCAGCGTCCACCTTGAATTGTCTCTCAAGGAACAGCTCTGCCACGGCCATGACCGTCCCCAGGCTGCTGCCAGGATCTGAACCGACGCCGACGCTTGTTAGCGCCCCGCTCAGCTCAAGGCGTATTTGGTCTCTCTCATCAACCGCCCGCTCGGCTTTCTTGCGGGCAAGCTCGATCTCATCCCAGGCGGCGAGCGCTTCGATCCGGGCAGCAATGCGGTCCTCGATCAGTTCGATCAGCCGTTCGGGAGAAGTTTCCTGGCACTCTCCAAGCAGGTCACTTGCCGCTGCGCGAATTTCCGAGAGCACGGCCTCCTGGTCTGAGCCGTTGCGTGCAAGTTGGTCTTGCGCATGTGTGATGGTGGCTGCGGTTTCAGCGAGGCTGCGGCTTGCCGTGCGAATCTCAACGAGCTCCCGCGCGTTGGCCAGACGGCCTGCTCCAACACTGTCATCTCGAGCCAGTGCTGCCGCGAACTCGTCCGCCGTTTCGCCAGTAAGGTCATCGCGATGCCGCGCCCAGGCCTCGTCCCGGGCGCGCCGAGCGGCGGCGGCCGCTTCGTCGTCGTTCACATCGACCGAGGCACGAAGGGCATCCAGCTGTGCTGACAGCAAATCGTGATTGCCCTGGTGCTCGACAAGACGTTCGGAAAGGACGGCCCTGCTTTTTCTCAGCTCTGCTACCAGCGCCTTCCATGCGCCAAGCCGCGCAGCATTGGGAATGGCGACCCTGGCCAGTGCCTGAGCGTCGCCCGACCAGGGGTGCAAGCGCGCGATCGCGGCCTCCCATAGAATTGCACCGGCATCGGCGGCTTCGCGTGCCGCCTTGATCTCCTTCATGTACCCGCTGCCCTTTGCCGTAGACAAAGCCGAAACCAGCCTTGCCCTGGCAGGTTCGGGCACGGCCCGTTCTTCGCCGACCCGCTCGCGTGCCCCCTGAAGGGCATCAGCAGCTGCCGCAGCCTCGTCGCGCGCGACGCGCACGCTGGTAACGATCCCGGATCGCTGCTCGACCATGGTGCGAACGGCACCAATGGTTGCAGCAGGCAAAAGCAATATGGCAGGGTCTGGCTCGGAGGTCCTTCCAAGGGCGGCAAGGCAACTCGCCACGGCATTGTCGAGGATTTGCAGCTCCGTCCTGCGACTTGGTAAGTCCAGGCCGGCTGAGACGTGGCGCACCTTGCGGTCAGCTAGGCCGCGAACCCGTTCGGAAATCGCAAGAATCACCGCGTCCACATCGACCGATGCGACTTTCGTCGTCACCCGCTTAAGCTCGTCCACGCTCGCGGACAGCCGCGTTCTCAGACTGGCGTCGGCCTCGATCATGTCGGCGACACTGCCGGTCCAGGTCCGTGACGGTGAAGCGATCTCGGGCAACTCGGCCAGTTGGGCTTCCTTACGTCGGATATCAGCAAGGATCGGGATCGCGCGAAGATACTTTGCGATCGTATCGAGCCGAGCCGACAGCACCGACCGTTCGGCGATGGAGCGGTCGTATTTTTCCGTCGCGTCCAGACGCTCTGTCTCGAGAGTTTCGAACGTCGACGCCAAAGTGTCGATCGCCTCCTTCCCGGACTTCAGTTCCGCAAGTCGCTTTTTGAGCAGCGCAAGCTCGGTTCCATGTGCCTGCTTGCGATAGAGCCTGTCCGCTTCGGCCTCCAGCACGCTCAATGTATCGCTTGCGTGCCCGAGGCCGGCGCTGGCCGTGAACAGCAGCTTGCCCAGGTCGCCGCGCGACTCCAGGATCGATTTTCCACCTGCTTCCAACGTTTCGTCGTCCAACGAGAACATGGTCTCGTATGCGTCGCGAGACAGCCCGGCGAGATGCGCTGATATCGCCATCTCGCTGACCGGTTGGCCAGTCGCGTTCAGCAATGAGTTGGTGCGCTGCTTCGTGCGTGTGAACGTGTGCTCAGCGCCGCCGAGTTCGAGCACACCGCCGATGCGCATCGCGCCGTATTCGTGCAGGAAATTGTAGCGGCTGCGTTCCTCGATGCCGAACAGCAGATCGAGATAGCCGGAAAGCGCGGTCGACTTGCCGGCTTCGTTCAGGCCGAACACGATATGCAGGTCGGGACCGGATTCCGGTTTTGGCCCGAAGTCGATCATCCTGTCGGTGAACTTGCCATAACGAACGAGATCAAGTCGCCGGAGCCTCATTCTGACCCACCGGCCTTGAGGCGGGCGGTGACCAGGTCGGCGCCGTTGGCAAGCACCCTGTCGAGGAACAACTCCAGCTCAGCCTCGTCTTTGCCGGCGAAATCACGCCCGTCAGGCGGAAGATCCGCGATCATCTTCTGGACCAACGCCCTCGCCTCAGCGCGGAAAGCTTCCGAGCTGGCATCGGCGCGCATGGATTGAGCGAGTTCGAAAATCGGATCAGCGACGCCCTCGGATGCTTCGGCTGCGTATGGAGAAACGTTAAGTTCGAGCTTCTCCACCCAGGTGTCTCCCATCTGTTCCGCGACCTGCTCAGCTTCTGCGAGCAGTAGGTCGCGGTCACGGATCAGCGCCCAGGATATAGGTGACGCCCCGGTCAGGCCGAGACGGACCACAACATGACGGGACCTGACGAAGGCGCGCACATCTTCAAGCGCAGAGCGGATTCGCCCGACAACTTCGGACCATTCCACCGTTTCGGTCAGGTCGACGTTCACCCGCTCGAATTGCGCGATACTGGTCAGCCTTTCCTCGATCTCTATGGTGCGGTCGTCCCGTATCGTCACCAGGGTGACGGATTTCTCTCCGGCCTCGTTGATGTCCCTGCCCTGTGGAATTCCTGGCATCACCACGGTGCTCACCCCGGGGTGGACTTGGCGGATATGGATGTGCCCAAGGGCCCAGTAGTCGAAGCCATGGCTGTGCAGGTCAGCGACGCTGCAGGGAGCGTAGACGTCGTGGCCGGGCGATCCGGCCAGGCTCGTATGCATGATGCCGACATTGACCGCGCCTTCACGGCCAGCAGGGTACTTTGGCAGCAGACTTTCCGGTGCCTTGGGGCTGGCAAAGCTCAAGCCATTGAACATGACGTCGAGCCCGCCTGCTGTCTGCAGCACTGACTGGGGACGGCCGCCGAAAATCGTGACCGTGTCTGGGAACACGAGCTGTTTCGATATTCGCGACATGGCGTCATGATTGCCACGGATCTTGAAAACCCTGATGCCGGCTTGGTGAAATCGTGTCATCTGTGACGCCAGAAACCGCGCCGTTTTCATCGAGGTCTGATCGCCATCATAGAGATCGCCGGCAATGACCAGGGCATCGACACGTTCCGCAAGGCAGAGATCCACGATCGAGACAAATGCCTGACGGCTTGCGTCTCCGACAAGTTCGGCAAGGTCGGGGTTTCGCATCGCCAGCGAACGCAGTGGCGAGTCGAGATGAATATCGGCCGTGTGTACGAATCGAAATGCCATCGAGCGGTCTCCGCCCACGAACATACCGGTGATCGACCGAGGCTCGATAGAAGAATTTCACGACACGCTACATTGGCTTTCTATCGCGTTGGGGGCGTGATTGTTGAAACTCAGCCGAGCCCGGCAAGGGAGAAACGTGAGGCTTAGGTTCAGGGCGTCACAAAAACCACAGTCAGCATGTACTGGGCGTTCAAGTGTTGGATACAAGAAATAGTATCGCCTGATCCGGTTGGAGATTGACTTTGTACCCGATTACTTATCGGAATGATGGCTGATCGGGGGAGACAAATTGACAGTTCAGGACGTGCAGGCGGCCCCGCCCTCTCAGGTGACGGTTTGGGATGAGCTGGAGATTTGGGCGAAGGATTTCTCGCCCTGGCAAAAGCTGACGCTTGCTTGGGCGGTGCGCTATGGCGTTCTTACCGCTGAGCAGATCGGGCAGGTCTATAGTGTCTTCCTGCATGGATTCGGACTGGCGGACGAACCAAGTCCAAAGCTCGAGATTCCAGCAACAATAACCGGCAAAGCGAGCGGGCTCGCCTCCCAAAAACCCCGGCTCTTGCGAATTCATGACGTCAGCGGCGTAAATGCGCTGACCCCATCTGCCGAGCTGGTTTTTTCGCCCCAACTGACGCTCATCTATGGTGGAAATGGTGCTGGAAAAAGCGGCTTTGCGCGCATCCTGACGAATGTGTGTTTCAGCAGAACTCGGCACGCGATCATTCCCGACATTTATGACGATACCGCTCCAAGAAAAGCCTCGGCTACCATTGTCTTGGTCGATCATGCTGGGAACGAAATCCCACTCGTCTTCGATGGAACGACGGAGCATGCCGAGCTGAAGAGGTCTTTTGCAGTTTTCGACAGCTCGGTGGCGGGAAAGCATTTGACAGACTCGGGACCTCTTGGCTTCAAGCCGGCAGGTTTTGACGTATTTCCCGAGATGGCGAGGGTGTATGGTCTATTGGCTCAGAAGCTGGCCGCCGCCATCGATGCGCGAGCAAAGCAAAATCGCTTCGTAAACGCTTTCATCGGAAACGTAACGGCCGCTTCGGGGGCTGTTGCTGCACTGGGGCCAAAAACCGACCTGGCGGCTCTACGGAAGCTAGCCGAGTACGGCAAGGACGAAGATGCCCGAGTTGAGGAAATCCAGCGTTTGACGCTGGAATTGCAGTCCACCTCGCCGGAGGAAAGCATCCGACGGCTCATGGAAGCCCGTACGCCAGTCGAGGTTCTGCGTGACACCTTAAAGCAGCTACGCGCGGGTCTATCGCAGACGGAGCGCGACGGGGCGAAAAGCCTACTTGCGGAATTCAACGACACTGCCAAGAAAGTAGCGGCAACCGGCACTGCATCGTTCAAGTCGGAAAAGTTGAAAGGTGCCGGTGGGCCGGAATGGGAGAAACTCATTGCAGCCGCTTATAAGTCGGCTGCCATTGAACACGATCATTATCCAAACGACGGCGACAGTTGTGTCCTTTGCCAGCAGCCGTTAAGCGATCAGGCCGTTGAACTTTTCGGGCGATATTGGGATTTTCTCACCAGTACTGACCGGACCGCGCTGGCGGCATTGGACAATCAGATCAAAGCTAAGATCAAAGGTTTCGAGAGCCTAGCTCTCGATATTTTCGGCGGAGACACGGTTGCGCGAACATATCTCAAGGCCGCGCATCCCTCGCTCAATGATCAGATTCTTCAGCTCGTTGCTAGCCTCAAGCTAGACCGGGATGCGGTCGTTGTAGCCTTGCAAAAAGCAGGAGAGACCTTTCCAGGCGACGGCACCATGGATTTGACGCCAGCTTTTGAGGCTGTGATTACAAAAATTGACGCGGATATAGCAGATTTGAAGCTGCTCAGTGTGGCGGATGCCATCGCCAAGCTCGATGCAGAGAGGGTGGAGCTTCGTCACCGCGAAGTGCTAAGCAAGAATCTCAACGACATCGAAAAATACGTAGCGGATCTCAAATGGTGTGAGGTCGCTGACTCTAAGGCCAAGCCGGCCTTGAGCCCCCGCCGCCTCACCGAGAAAGAGGGGGAACTGTTTTCAAGGGTCATCGCGGAAACCTACCGATCACGGCTCGGACATGAATGCTCCGGACTCGAATGTGCCATCCCGGTTTATTTTCGCACCAAAGGCCAAAAGGGGCAGACGATCCGCTCGCTTGCCATCAAAGAATTCGCTTTGGATCAAATCCTGAGTGAGGGGGAGCAAAGGGCCGTTGCCTTGGCGGACTTTCTGACCGAGGCCGCTCTCAATGAGCTCAATGCCGGGCTAATTTTTGATGATCCGGTAAATTCCCAGGACCATCAGCGCAAGGAACGTATCGCTGGCCGGCTGGTTGAGGAGGCAAAGAGCCGGCAGGTCATTATATTCACACACGATCTCTTGTTCTTCACCAAGATCTGTGGCGCAGCGGAGAAAGCCCAGATTGAACCAATGATGCACTGGCTTCAAAGAGGCGCCAACGATAAACCTGGATTCGTCAGCCTCAACGACGCCCCTATTTCCACGCCCCAGTACCTCAAAACTAAGCTGGCGGAAGAAACTTTGGCCCAAGCGCAACAGTTACTCGGCTCGGCCCGGGTAGATTTAGTACGCAAGGGCGCCGGGCAGCTACGACGCACAATCGAGGAGGTGGTGCCGCACCTGTTGCTCAAGCAAGTTGTGAAACGTTGGGACGACCGCATCATGGTGACAGCACTTCGTCGTGTCATGTGGGATCAGATCCTGATTGAAGAAATCATCGATGTATTCGAGATGTGTTCGGCCATCATGGAAGCCCATAGCCATACGGAGGCAGGCACTGAAGCTCCCCCGACCATCGAAAAGCTGGGGCAGCTTGTCGAGCGTGCCAAGGCAATCATCACCAGGGCAAAACCGGATAAGCCTAAGAACTAGAAATTTCGATGCCACGCGCTCAGCAATCAAGGTCGCCTTCGCGAAGCCCTCATACGCTCTTCACGACGTGAATGGCAGCTTTGCGCCGCAACTGTGCCGTAGAAGCCACGGCACTGCGCTCCCGGAAGCCGCCATTCCCATATTGTAATCGTCCGTGTTCATCTGATCGGCTTTGGCGCTGCAACGAAAACGGAAGTAGTGAATTTGCGACCGTAAGCTTTCTCGGAAGATTACACTCGAAACACTAACAAACCACATTATCGGGTTGGCTTCCGCCATCCGCCTTTGCTACAGAATAAAACAAGCACCGTGACAGGGAATCCCCAAGTGGCCGATACCGTACTCCTACGCTTTCTGAACAACGGGCTCATCAATGTTGGAGGCGAAGATACCAAGCTTGAGAAACTCTCACAGGCTGCCAAGGACTTAGCCATCGCTCTGAATAAGGCGCCATCGAAAGCGCTGAGCTTCTCTCTAATCGCATTCGATCCCGAGGCTCCGGAGAGCGATCCAGTTGTCGTTGAGGCGCTCGCCGCGCTTCAAGCACGCTGGACCACCTACCGCAACACCTTCTCCTCCACGCCCATCGCCGTCATCCGCGCGATGCTGCTTGACGCCCTTATTACAGCGGCTGGCGAGGATGATCGCGTTGGGGTCTGTTTCGTCGCTTCCGCCCGCAACGCCCTGCCTCTGCTGCGGGTCGACAACGAGCGCGAGATCTGGGCGGACGTCGTCGCGCGCATCGAGACGCAGGTCGATTTCCGCGCCGAGGCCGAGTGGACTACTCCGGCATCCATAATGGTTGCACCGATGTCCTTCGATCTACCGAAGATCGAGGTGCCGAGCGTGGCCGCGGCGACAACGGAGCGAACCAAGCTCCAGAAGGAAATGTCGGCGGCCATAGGTCCACAGTATCACGATCCTCAGAAGGGAAATGTCGCAACCGGCGGAAATCCGCATTGGCCCCAAAACTCCCCAACGCAATGGGTCTATGATTTCGGACGACTGTCGGCGGCTGCGGTCGCCGACGCAGTGGATACTGCGATCGCCGAGATCGAGATCACGCAACCCGACTTGGCCGGTCCCTTTAATCAGTTGGCGAAAAGCGTCTCGACCTACGTCGACGACACCCTCAAGGCGATGAGTGTGGCAACCGCAGGTCTGCAACGCCGCACCAGCCTGCTATGGTGGAAGGAGGCCTTGTTCTCCCCTACTGCGCGGAAGAGCTATCGCGAGCTTCCCGTCACCGTCGCAGCTGCCCACATGGCGCTCGATCTCTTCAACGAAGTTCCATTGTTCTCCCCCGCCAGCGTCGTCGCCTTCCTGGGTGAGGCGGTGCTTGGACTATCTGGGACCGAGGGCGGCAAGGACCGGGCGATCCGTGAACTCGTCGCTGAGGCGCAGAACGAGGTTAGCCTCGCACCACTAAGATCGGCGGCGGCTGAGCTGGTCGGCGCTCCCGACGGACGTGGCCCACTGCTCGCCTTGATCGGTCATCCCGATCACGCGAGGGCACGCTCTGAGGAAGCTTTCCAGACACTGACCGGCGTTCCGGCGGACGCTCGCCTCGATGCCGTCGCATGGGCTGGCTGGATTTTCCGCGAACTGCAAGCGTCGAAGGCCGCCTCGGACGCCTCGCCGCCGAAGCGTCGAGCCAAGAAGGGTTGACGCATGGACAAGTGCACACGGGAGACTTGCTTCGTCCCGGATACGGGCTGCGACCTCGGCCACACGGATCTCTCCAAGTGTCCCGTCTGGCACGGAATAGCTCGAACTGACGCACCTGCGGACGATCTATCTGACGAGGTCCTGCTTCCTTGGTCCGGAAGCGCCCTCGGACTCGCCGACCTAGGTTTCGTCTCGGGCCGCGCGCGTCCGGTTGTCATTGGGGTTGTCGGCGCGCAGAACGCCGGCAAGACGACGCTGCTCGGCGCATGGTACCTGCTCCTTGGGCGAGGCCTCGCCGATCTCGGCGGCCGCCGGTTCGCAGGCTCGTACTCCCTGTCCGGCTGGGAGGCGGTCGCCGGCGCGATGCGCTGGGCTCCGGGACACCCGCCTCGCTTCCCGCCACACACCACGAGCCGTGGCGGCCGCGCGCCTGGAATGCTGCACCTCGCGCTCCGCGACGAGAACCGTGGCCACCCCGTCGACTATCTGTTCACGGACGCGCCGGGCGAATGGTTCCAGAAATGGGCTGTCAACACTAACTCCCCAGAGGGGGTCGGGGCGCGTTGGGTATCCGACCATGCCGACGCGTTCCTCGTGGTGGCGGATCGCGAAGCCTTATCGGGCGAAGCCATGGGATCGGCAAGAGGTTCACTCCAGCTTCTCGCGCGACGCCTCGGTTCCGAACTCCGGGGACGTCCTGTGGCCCTTGTCTGGACGAAGGCCGACGTCGAGATTGCGCAGGCGATGGAAATCGCCGTACGCAAGGCCGTCTTTGACGTCATGCCCGACGCCGCCGAGTTCTCGGTCAGCGTGGTTGACGAGAGGGTTGGCGATCCGGCCCTCAACAAGGGAACCGGCCTCGTGGATCTGCTTCGGTGGGCCGTGGATGTGCGGCGCTCGACCGTGGAGTTGCCGCCGCCGCCGGCCACCTCTGAAGACCCCCTCTTTGTCTACGGCGCGAGGCCGAAATGACCGCTCTAAGCTCACCCATCCTTCTCGTCGGAGAGAGCGGCGTGGGAAAGACCCACTATGGAGCCCAGCTCCTCCGACGCCTAATGAAGGGCGATGACCTCCTGCGCATGGACGGCGCCGCCACCAACATCGAACCGTTCGAGGCGGCGCTCGACAGCCTGAATGAGGGGCGCGCGGCTGGGCACACCGCCACTGCGACCTACGTTGACAGTGTGTGGCCGGTCGCCGACGCCCAAGGCCGTCGAGCCGACCTCGTTTGGCCAGACTACGGCGGCGAGCAGATCAAGACCATTATTGAGTCGCGCCGCGTGCCCGCCGCATGGCAGAAGCGCATCGACAACGCAGGCGCATGGCTCTTGCTGATCCGTCTCCAGCAGACACGGATCGGGGACGACATCTTCTCCAAGCCGCTGCGCGACCTTCGCGGAATCTTCGTCGAGAACCAGGAGGTGCATCCGTCCGATCAGGCCAGGCTAGTCGAACTCATCCAGATGTTGCTTTTCGCCGGCGGCCTCAGCGGCCTGACCGACCGGATGCCCCGCCTCGGCGTCTTGCTCACCTGTTGGGACGAGGCTGCATTCGATGGCACGCCCGAGGAAGCTCTCAACGCTAGGCTTCCGCTCTTTTCGTCCTTCGTCCGCTCAGTATGGCAGAGCCCCCTCATTATGGGCTTGTCAGCGCTGGAGAGGCCTCTCAGCCCGACGTCGCGCGACATGGACTACGTGGCCCAAGGTCCGGAGCAGTTCGGTTATGTGATCGCGTCCGACGGCACGCAATCCAACGACCTGACTGCGCCGATCCACGCCATGCTCGGCACGTTCGCCTAGAAGGACGTCATCGGTGTGATTGTCCAACAAGCAATATACGGCGTCGTCCGCAACGGACACGGCCTACGGACCGCAAGCGGAGATCGGAGGCAGGCGGCCGAGCTCGCCAACCGGCTCGATCTTCCCGACACCGCGCCACCCGGCGCGGAATGGTCGCCCTACGTCTCTGGCTTCCCCCACCAGAACCTCTACATCCTCGCGAAGACCTTCCACGATACCTCGGCTAGCCGGGCCGGGATGGTGCTCACCCACGCACTCATCGCACCACTGGACAAGATCGTCGCGACGAACGATCTGCGCCCCCTCTTGGAACGCTTGATTGCCTCGCCCGATCTCACTCCCGCCGAAGCGGTGCCGCTCGAGATAGAGACAGGGGGCGACGTGCCGCCTGCCAGCCGGGACCTCGCCGACACCGCGGCCGCGCTGGTCATCCGCGCGGCGGGGCCGGTCGTGCGTATTGGAGCCTCCGGATTCGAGGAGCTAGCTACAGCCCTCTGGGGACGGATGTGGCCCGCGCTGCGGCGTAGCTTCTCCTTCCGGCTCAGCTTCGGTCCCGGCGACGTCGTCGAGAGCCCGGGCCCGACGATCGTCTGCACCCCCATCTCGCTAATCGGCCGCTGGCAACAGCACCGCATCGTCGGCCGAACGGGCGATGCGAAGCCGCTCGCCGCTGCGGTGATTGACGGCTCGGAGTCCGGGGCAGGAATCCGGGCCTTCGCGAACAGTATCGGAGCCGAACTCGCCACGTTCGACGAACTGCCCCTACTTGAACAGGCTCACCGGATGGCGTCAGCCGACGACGCCGGTATCTCGCGGGCACTCGCCGCCGTCAGGCTCGTCGAGCGCCTCTCGCCTGACTCAAGCCGCGGGGAAGCAGACAAGCGCGCGCTAGTCGACCGGGTAGTCGAAGCGCTCCCACAGGCCAAGCCATCCGACATCCTCCCGCTTCGCAACCTGAAGCTGACCGGCTTCTCCACGGCCCGAAGGCTCTGGAAGGCTGTTGATGCATGGTCCGAGAAATACGCGTACCCGTCCGACGAGGACGCCGACGTGCTGCTCGTCCTTCGCGACGCGCTTCTCGACAGTGACGCTTGCGCCGAGTGGCGCCATGCCGTCGCTGACGGGCTGAGCCGGTCCTCCCGCAATACCTCCGGCGTGTTCGCGACCGGTTTCTGGCGGTGGGCGACGGCGGACCATACTATCTCGACTCGGCTCCTCGCGCTCGCGGAACCCGACGGCGCCGTCGAGGCGCTGTTGGTCGAAGCGGCACCAGCGCAGCTCGACCGGAAGGCAGCCGACCCAATCATCCGCTACGCGTCGAAGCACGATCTCCTCTCGCTCCACGCGGTCGCGGCAAGTGCGGGTCTGCCGCCGCTCGAAGCCGCCCGCCTACAGTGCAAGATTCAACCTGGCACAGACCTGACAACCATGCGGCTCGCTCTGCGCCGAGCAACCCAAAACGAGATTCTCGACTGCGCGGCGGAGATCGGGGACCCGCGGATAGTGCGCATTGCGGGGGAGCAGGTCGCTGCGACACCTCCGCTGCTGACAGACCGAGATCTCGCTGTCGCCGCCAACCGCTCGATTTGGGCGATTGCTGTCGAAATCAATCCCACAGCATGGCGCGGACCGACGGACCCGCGTGGTGCCTTTGACCGTATCCTCCTCGACCTGATTGGCGGTCGCCCCGTGCCACCCGGCATCCCGGAGCGACTGTCAGAGACGCCGCTCGCCGACCTGTCCTCTTTCGCCCGAAGGCCGGAGCTTTGGCGGCACGTCGAGGGATCGCTCCGCAACCTTCTACTTGCAGCCACCGCCGACGCATGGTTCGAGCATGCCGGCGAAGACGGTCACGATCCCGACGTCGAACGGGAACTGGAGCAGCGTATTCTGAGCGATCCGAAGCTAGATCGGCTGCTCGCGCGCCTCGCTGACGGTCCGCTCTTGGCCGGGCTCCGCGTGGTAGCCGCGCTCCCCGGCCTCGACGACGCGCGCTTCCGCCATTGGATTGGCGCCACCGTGCGGAAGCACAATCCGTTGGCTCAGCAGAGTGCGGAACTGCTCGGCCACCGCGTCGTCGCGCGGAGGCGTCGCGAGATTGTCGACGACCTCATCTCCCTCCAGCGATCAGGCCGCAAGGACCTCAATCCGGCTCTGCGCGTTTGCCTCGACCTCATCGGCATTTGGGACCGATGGCTATTGAACCTCTCGCCCATCAACGACGCTGACAAGTGGGAATCGTTCGCTCAGCTCGCCGCCGATCTCTACCCGACCGGTCCCGACCATCACAGCCTCTGGGAACGCTCCGGAGGGCGCGACTCCGATCTGACTCACAGCGGCACCGGCATGTGGCGGTGGCACGACGCGATCCGCGCCATGCAGCGGGGAAAGCCACCTAACGTCGCCCGGCTGATCGGGGAGATGCGGCGTGACTACGAGGGTCATCCGGGACTACGTCTCCTCGCCGACGACCCACTCTTCCGAAACCGCAGTCACAGCTAGAACTATTTCATCGGAGTGCACAACATGAAGTTCGAACAGGGACGCGCGCTGATCATAGGTGTGGCGAATTACGAGGAAGTGCCCCCTCTTCCGCAGGCGGTACTGAACGACGCCGGAGACATTGCCGACGTCCTGCGGTCGCCTGATCTCTGCGGCTACCCCAACGGCAACGTTACCGTTCTCCTCGACGAGGAGGCTACGCTCAATGGCATTCGCAAAGCCCTTGCCGACCTCGCCGCCACTGCGAAGCGGGACGATACCGTCGCCGTGTTCTTCTCCGGGCACGGCGCCCGCTTCGGCACGGGCGACGCGGCGACGAGCGCGCTCATCCCATACGACTGCAGGACGTCAGACGCGCTCGCCACGACGCTCGGCGAAACCGAACTTTCGACCGCTCTCGCCGCGATCAAGGCCTCCCGCCTGCTGGTCGTGATGGATGCATGTCATGCCGGAGGCGCGGTCACGCTGAAGGCTGGTCCCGACGGGGACCTAGTCGAGGGCTTCGACGAGAAGTCGCTCCAGCGTCTATCGCAGGGGACAGGGCGCGTTGTGCTCGCATCCTCTCGCGCCAGCGAGACCTCCCTCGTCCTTCGCGGACAACGGAACAGCGTCTTCACAACCGCCTTGCTTGACGGTCTCCGGGGCAGCGCGCCGGCTGATACCGACGGCGCGATCAGGGTCTTTGGTCTTTTCAACCATCTTTCGGAGAAGGTCCGCCAAGCCGTGCCAGGCAGGCAGCATCCAATCTTCAAGGCGTCCGATCTTGAGGACGACTTCCCGGTCGCCCTTGCGCTGGGTGGCCGTAAGTCTCCGGGTGGTGGTGCGCCCACCCGCGAGGACGCGCGGGATATCGAGCAGATTATGGCCGATCTCTATCCAGCCGGGCCGACGGACCAGGACATCTGGCTCCGGGCCGGTGGCGAGCTCTCGCGATTAAAACTCGGTGGCACGGGACGCGCTGCTTGGTTCGCCGCTCTTCGCACCCTTTCCCAGGGCGGCGGTGGGCCGGGGATCTCCCATCATAGCCTCCTACAGGCTGCATTAGAGGAATTTCCGAACCATCAGGAGCTTCTAAGTCTTACCAGCTAGCTACCGAGATTCGAGAGCTTTTGTCCCTCAGGACTCGCCGAGCAAAGGGAGTCATCCGAATCGGCCGCATCGCCGACCAGCCGCTTTCATTGTGTTGCAGTGTTGCAAGGCGCTTTCTGCGAGAGCGGACGCTCTTGTACTCACTACCGAATGGCGCGGATTGGTCGCGATCGGTCGATGGATTTCTAGCTGTAGGAACGGCAGGTATCCTACCGAAGCCGCTCGGAACCTGCCAGTCAGCAATCGGCCCAAACGAGACGCTCTTGTGTGCCGCTGAGTGGCGGCAATTGGCGCACGCAGAACCCGGTCAATTGCCGATGCGTCCTCTCTGGCAGCCTTCGACATATGCGAAAGGCTGCCGGCGCCGAGTGCGAGCAACCGATCCCGGCGGTTATGCGACTTCATGCGTCGTATCGATTCCCAGTGCGTTGGCGGCGATCAGTGGCAAGTCCTTGGCGCTGATTCTCTCCACCATTGTGACCAATGTCATCAGGTGATCGCTCAGGAACGTGTCGAACTTTGCCAATGCCGGTTGCGCCAGTCGTGCAGCAAGTTCTTTACCGTCTGGCGCCGGCAAATCAGCTATGTCCTGCAGAGTTTCGATGGTTTTCTCGGCCTCGCATTCCTGAAGTTCAATCCCATGCCCGAGATGCGATGCTTTGAACTCGCGCGACAGCAATGCCAGGGTTAGCGTCTGTAATTTCCTGGTTCCGACCCAGGGGAAGATCAGGACGCCCTCCCCATGCGCTATGATTGAACGGCTATCCAGCTGCAGGTCGAGGAAAGAACTCCGCGCCTCATCCAGCAGCCGGTTGGCGGCAGGATCGAGATAGGGGTACGCCTCATCGGATGCGAGAACCGCGCGCATTGTTGCCACCACGTGATCGTGGACGGCCGCCCCCTTGCCATTGAAATGCGGTGGCTTTCCAGCTCGTGTCGGCTTGACCATGATGACCCGGGCGCGATCGTCGATTTCGATGACTTGCCAGCGGCGCCCGGCAAAGATGATTGTTTCGCCCCGTGCAAGCGGAGAGCTTAGCGGATAGGTGCCGAGCGTGCGTGCATCGTGAATGATCCGATATTCTCGTTCCGTGGCGAAAACAGCATAGAATTCGTACGATTCCGTGATCTTTTCCCCGGTCTCTCCGATCATGAGCAAGCCTTCCGGAGATTGCTCTAGCAACCGGTTTTCAGGTGTGGCCATGCACCGGAGCAATTCGGCAAACAGCGTCCTGTCCACGGCTCGGAAGGGGCCGCGCTCGCATAACAGTTTCCAGGCCACCGTCGGGCTTACGCCCCCGGTCTGCACTATCAGTGCCATCACTTGATGGAGGAGCGTTGAAAGATGTAGCCCAGCTGGCAATGGCGGCTCACACCATCCAGCCCGCAGGCACTCGACCATCGCAATCGACTGAACCAGATCGAGGCGAAGCCGGTCGATTGGATGTCGTCCCTTACCGATGGAAGGCTCGATGACGAACATGCGCAGCGTTGCGGGCTTTCCGGCCCTACGGCCGGATCGGCCGAGACGCTGGCGAAGTGACGCGACCGAAAAACCCGGCCCGATCTGGGCTATTGTCTCCACCTCGCCAATGTCGATTCCGAGTTCCAGGGTGGTGGTCGCGACCGCCGTGGTCGGGCGCGGATCGTCTCGAAGCCGCGCTTCGACCTCCTCGCGCATGGCCCTTGCGAGATTGCCATGATGCGGGAAGAACTCATTTGGAAAGCTCGCTTCGTGGCACATCGAACGCAGCATGTCGGCATAGACCTCGACATTGGCGCGAGATCCGGCAAACAGAAGATTGCTCTGGCCGCGCAGCACACGAAACAAGTCGGACGCAAGCGCCGCTGGGACCGTCGATTGTTCAAAAGGTTCGGCCGGCTTTACCGGCGGATCGCTATCGTCTGCGGTAGCCGTGAGATCGCCTGGAGCGGTGCCGTCCAGCAGGTAACCGCGGATCTGCAAACGGACCCCGTTTCCCTCGTCCTTGCCTTCCACGATCGTGACGCTAGCGCCCTTGCCGGGCCGCAGCGCCTCGGCAGCCAGGCTCATGTCGCCAAGTGTTGCCGACAGCCCAATTCGATCGATGCGGTCTCGCGCGGTCGCCACTTCGATCCTGTTCAGGATCGACTGCAGCTGCATGCCTCGCTCGGTGCCAATGAATGCATGTAACTCATCGATGACCACCGCATCGAGGCGCGAGAACATCTGCGCAATCTCCCCGCCCCTGCGGACGAGCAACGCCTCAAGCGATTCCGGGGTGATCAGCACGACACCCGACGGTCGCTTTCGTGCACGTGTTTTGGCGTCCGCCGACACGTCGCCATGCCATTTGTGCAGGAGGACGCCGCTCCCTTCGCACAGGCTTTCCAGCCGCCGGTGCTGATCGTTGATCAGCGCCTTCAACGGGCTGACATAGAGGATGGCGAACCCATCGGCACTGACTGCGTGCTCGGCATGCCGGGTCAACAACGGCAGGAAGGCGGCTTCAGTCTTGCCGGCGGCAGTGCGTGCGGAGATCACGACATCGCCGCCCGCGAGTATGGCCGGAATAGCTTTTTCCTGGACATCCCGTAGCGACGGCCATTTCCGCTGCCAAATCCAGCGCCTGACGGGCTCGGAAAGCGTGTCAAATGCGGAGGGTTGCAAGCTCGTCGTCCGCTCCGCCTTCGGCGTCATCGATTGGCTGGTCACCTGCACCGCCTCGATCTTCCGCGACGTCCATTGTGCCGAGCATGTCTTTCCAATCTGTGCCGGGGTTTTGCTGGAGGACCGCGAGCAGATCGACGAAGGCTTTCACCGTGTTGCGCGGAGTCCGAAAATAAGCCTCGCCGATCCGGTTGGCGCAATGGTCCATAAAGGCATGGAGTGCCTCGTCCGGCACCAGCCATTTTTCCTGATCGCCGGCCGCGAAGACGTCGCGTAGCCGCTCCAGGAGATGGTAGAGTTCCTCCGGCGTCAGGTTCGGCAGATTGACCACCGGACCGGAATAGTCGGCCAGGCCATTGCCGGCAAAACTGTTCCCCGCAAGGCGGGATTGCAAGGCCTCGTACGAGTAAAGGCCGCGCCGCGTGTCGAGCAGAAATTCCGGTGTGCCGCCCAGAATGAAACCGATGCCCTGCGTCGTGCCCTGCAGGACATCGTTGAAGATGCGCAGGATCTGCTCGTAATTCTGTTTGCGGGCCTGGGCGCTCTGCAGCTTGTAGAGATTGACGAGTTCGTCGAGGCAGACCAACAGGCCGCCAAAACCAGCGAGCCTTGTGAAACGGGCGAGCAGCCTCAGGCCATCGTAGAAGGACGCGTCGTCGATGATGGTACGCACGCCCAGATCGCCTCGCGCCTCTGTCTTGGTCGTGTATTCGCCGCGCAACCAACGCAGCGCGGCGTCCTGCAAATTGCTGTTTCCTTCCTCGTAGCCCCGCGCATAGGCAACGATGACGGTTGCGAAATCATAGCCACCGACCATCTCGCGAAGATCGCCAAGGCCTTCCTTGATGGCGATTTCAATAGTCGTCCCGCTTGAGGAAGCGCGTTCGGATGCTTTTTGTATGTAGCTTTCCAGAATGTTTCTGAGCGCCCCTCCGTCTGGTGCCGTGCGGGCCGCGAGACTGGTGGCGAGCTCGGCATAGAGCGTACGCGCCTGCCCGCCGGTGGCGTGAATGCGGCGATCCGGAGAAAGGTCGGCCTGGCAGACGGCAAGCTTGCGCTGAAGTGCGATCTGCCTGATGAGAAAGAGGAAGAAAGTCTTGCCGGCACCATAGGCGCCGATGACGAGACGGATGCTCGACCCGCCGTTGCCGATCCGCTCTATGTCCTGGATCAGCGCTTCGATCTCACGCTGGCGCCCCACCTGAATATGCTGAAGACCGATGCGCGGTACGACACCGGCACGCAAGGCGCTGATAATGGTGTCTCGATCTCTTGGTTTGATAGGTGGAGGTTTTGTCGTCATGCTGACATTCCTTCGACGGATACGGTAAGCGACGGAGATTGGGGAGTAGCCTCGGAAAACAGGCTGGCGTTGACGATGACAGGGTCCTCGCCATCCAGGACGAGTTCGTCGAAGCGGTCGAGCGACCAATCGTTCAGTATTTGCTTCGCCGCGCCCGGCATCAGGTCGGCATTGCGCACCAAACGCTCAAAATCCGAAGCCGTCCAGGTTTCCTGCTCGATCAGTTGCGACAGAAGCCACGCATAGCGTCGCTCCAGTCCGTCGAAGCGCGCATCCCCATTGGACGTCTCGATTTCCTCGATCGCGGGCTGAAGCTCGATTGGCGGCTCTGCTTCGTCCACGAAGATATCGGCAAGGACGCTGGACGTGCTGCGGGTTTCGCGTCGGATCGCTTCGAGACGCGAGATGTCGACGCGCGTCGCAGGCGCGCCAGCAGACGCCGGCGACACCGGAATGCCGGGCGGCTGAATCCCGGCGGGGATAACCAGGGGAAGATCATCATTTCCGTCGCGCGGCCTTTTCTGCGGCGCGACACTGCCATGCAGTCGCGAATACAGCGAGTTTTCGTCCAGACCCATCTGCCGGAACAGCTTCTCGAGCTGCGACACTTCTCGCGCGTGAAGGGTTCCGTCTGCGGCTGCTACAGCCACCAATTCATCGGCGAGATCTTCGCGGCGGCCCGCTGGCACGTCCCCTATGCGTTTGGTCCAGTCCACTACGCGGCCGGCATCGGCTGCGCAGACCTTGAGCTCGGCTTTGAGGCGGACACGTTCGTCCCTCGAAAGACCGGGCGCCTCGTCTATCCTCTCGAAAAGCCTGCGTTCCTCCAGGGGGTGGAGGAGACCGTCGGCGAACGCAATCACCATGCCGAGCATGATTGACAGTTGCATGGGGCGGTAGTGCTGGCCCGGTTCGGGATCGGCTTCAGCTTCGCGCTCCAGGGCAAAGACCATTGCCAGTGCGTCTGGCTTTGAGGACTTCAGAGAAAAGCAAGGGTCGGCGGTGTTGCCATAGCCGAGGGCGGCCAGAATTCCCGACAGTTCCTTCTGCTTGGCCCGCGTGGCAATTTTGTCAGGCTCGATCCCGGCCAGTTGGGCGAGTTGCTGAATGGATACCAGAGCACCATCGCTCACCAGTTCCTGGAGCCGGCTCAAAGGCTGACCAGGAAGCTCTTCAGCATACTTCAAGCGCAAACCCAACGGTAGCTGGGCCACAGCCGCAAGGCTAGGCCTCAGTCCCTCCGAACGGCCGAGCATGCGGCTGTAGTTGTCGAGCCGATCCGTGCAGTCGTCGAAGATGCGACGTGCACCGCCTATCGGTTCGCTGCGGTTTGTGATGTCCGGGAGGTCACCGCCAAAGGGGCGGATTGCAAGATCGAACGTCCCGCTGCAGGCACGGTAGTTGACCTTCAGTTTTCGCACTCCGGCGGCCGAAACGCGCACGCCATTTGGATATTGCTTCTCCACCGCTTCCGCGAACAGCTCTCGCAAGAGAGTCTGTGCCCGTCGCGCCGGCGTTCGCACCCTCGTTTCGGGGTCGGCAAGAACGTAAGCCAACAAAAGGTCCGGCTCGATCGCCTCTCCGCTGCGCACCCGCATCCCCAGGGCGACCTTCAGCATTATCGGGATCTCGTAGCTATTTTCCTCGACCTCCAGATCAAGCTTTTCCGGCAACTGAGCCGATTTCAGCTGGTAAGCCGAAAGCAACTCACCAGCATAACGTTTGAACGAACCATTCCCTCCATACACCTGCAATAGTCGGCGAACCTCGACAACGACACCATCGGCGTCGGGCGGGCTTTCCTCCAGCATGAGGCGGCGTTCGAGACCATAGAAATAGAGGAACACGTATCCGATATAGGCGTCGGAATCGGATCGCGATCCGGCGAGCCAGTCCAGATAGGATTTTCGCGCCGCGGGCGAAATGCGCGAGTAGGACGGCCAGTAGCCCATCGTCTGACCCAGTGGATCGCCGTGAGCGCCCACGGTCAATCTCGGGTCGATCAGGCAGTTCTCCGGGTCGGTTGAACTGCCCTGCCTCGGCAGGTGCTCGCCTACATAGATCATGCCGCCGGGAATGTCATGGCTTCCCACCGTTGCTGCTGTATTCGCAGGAATCCAATATGCCGACTGGCGCGCGGCGGGGCTCGCTCGCACTGCGGGTAGCCGGTCGAACCACCGCGGGTGGTCCGTCCGGGCCGTGTTGGGAACAAGAATAGGGCCGCGCTGCCGAATGGGATCCGAAACCTGAGCATTATCCGATGCGGGCGATCCTTCGGTTGTTGGCGCTGCGGGGGCGACCTTGGTGTTCTGAATGCGTTGCCAATCCGCTTCTGCGGGAGCGGCTGAAGGATCGGGCACTGGTTTGGATGATCTAATGGCTCCGCGTTGTCTGATGAAGTCGTCGACAGCTCTATTATGTGCCGCGACAGAAGTCGCAATATCTGATGGCAATGCATGTTTCTGTTCGACCGGTTGTCTTCCAACTACAATATCGGCTGGAACGCTTGGATCGTTCCGAACCAAGCGGTGCCTGTTGCTTCTGGCCGATTGGTCGAGACCGCTATCAAGTTGGCTGTCCTTGCTTTCGGAACCCAACGGCTGCGTCTGATCCGTTGGGGCCGTAGGGGGAATGAGAACAGGACCGCGTTGTCGAATGGATTCCGTTATCTGAGCATTGTGCGATGCGAGCGATCCCTCGTTTGTAGTCGTTGCCGGAATGACCTTGGTGGTTTCAATGCTTTGCCAACCCGTTTTTGCGGGAACGGACGGCTGCCCGGCTGAAGGATTGGCCCTTGATTTGGGCAGTCGGATCGCTCGTCTCTGACGGATGAAATCGTGGACGGCGGCGTTGTGTGCCGCGAGAGAAGCCGCAATTTCCGCAGGCATGACCGGCTTTTGCTCGACTGGCTGTCTTCCAGCAGCATTGTTGGCTGGAACCATGCGAACGGTCGGGACATGGAGGCGATGCCTATCGGTTCTGGCCGACCGGTTGGGAATGCGTTCAGGTTCGCTGCGCTTGCTTTCGGATGCCGTTGGAACCGACCCCGCGGCTGAATTTCTTCGGCGTCTCCGCAGGAAGAAGAACGCGGCTGCGATCCCTAGCAGGCCCAAATAGGTCAAACGCGGCGTTGGGGTGGTTGGCCCCTCTCTGACCTTGTTGGGCTCCGGCGCCAAACGATCGGATTTGGCTGAAGCCCCCTCGGTGTGCGCCGGCAAAGGCGGCGCCGGGTGGACATCGCTACGAGCTTGCCCGGCTTCCCCGTTACTTGTCTGTGGAGTTGTCTTCGTCGGAACACCAGGCTGCTCCCAAGGCGACGGGTGCACATCCGCGGCTATGGGTGCCAACGGGTCACGCGTCGCCTGCGGCTGCGGAAAAAGCGCCGCTGACGTCGCTTGGTCCAAAGTACCAGTCTGAGGACGATTGCTCGCCTTCTGGAAAGCCTTGAGTGCACTAATGGACCGACGTCCCCAAATTCCGTCCGCGGTCCCGAGATTGTACCCATGTTCAGCAAGGGCCTGTTGAACCTGTCGCGCAGAATATCGGGAATCCTGGGCAGCTGCGGTGCCTGCAACACTCAGCACTGTCGCCAAGGCGACTGCCATCGTCCAATGAAACGGCAACCTCATCCCGTTTGCCCCGCCCTCCGGTTCTGAGCATAGCTGGGATGAGTTCTTTTGAGAACTCGCCCAGAAGTATTTCCAGTTCGAGCGGGAGCGGACGTTTAGTGGCGTATTTGACTGCCGTCTTTTACTGACCGTCAAAGCGAACCTTGCTCAAGCAATCACTTGCGATGACGGCCGCCTTAGGGCCGGAAGCTGAAGGTCGGCTTCCAGCTCAGGCCTCAGGGACAGCGGACATGATGTTGGGGTCCGATAAGGTTGGACGACCTACGCGCCAGTGTGACCTTCTTCCCCACATGATCCCGCCAGAGACCAGGCGTTTTAGGCGGTAGTCAACGAGATCAGACGAAGTCCCAAACCTTCTCGCAATATCATCAGAGCTCACCCGCTTTGCAACTGCTTCAATCATCTGAGAACGGGGAAGTACCTTGACACGGTAGCTGCTCACTCCGAGCATATTCTGATGACAGAGAATCGCGCAGGAGGGCAGGCAAAGCAATGCCCCCTGAGATGCGGCCCTGCGATCGGGGATGTTCACATACCGCCCCTGAATGCGTTGGCTCAGCGAGCTGCGGATTGGTGAAGGAGAAGAAAAGACATGGCTAGATGCACTGCACCAGTAAGGGGCCATCGCTCATCGGCCGCCGCAGCCGACTGTCCTGCATGCGGGAGCCGCTATGGCCGCTATAGCGGTTACCGCGGGTACGGCAGCGGCTATAGCAGCTCCGGATCATACTCGTCCCCTTCATACTCCTCCTCAAGGAGCAGCGGCGGGTCGGGGCGCCGCACCTCAAAGCCGCGCTGGTCGGGAGCCGGTTCGGCTGTGTGGTACACGCCTGAACAAGTGCAGGCGCTCACGCCGGTTCGCGAGAACGTTGAGAACCTAGCGGCGTCGCAGCCTGACCTTCGAGACGTGTTTCTCTGTCACGCGTGGGATGACAGGCAGGGATCCGCTAAGGAACTGCATGATCTGCTCGAAGCGCGCGGTGTTCGCGTGTGGTTCAGCGAGAAAGACCTTGGCCTCGGGGTGCCGATGATGCGGGCGATCGACAAGGGCTTGGTGAATTCGCGCGTCGGTATCGTTTTGGTGACCCCAGCTATGTTGCGACGCCTCCCGGCAGAAGGCATCGCAGACAAAGAGCTTTCGGCGCTACTCCGGCGAGAGCGGCTCGTCCCGGTTGTACACGGAACGACCTATGAAGAGCTTGAGCAGGTCAGCCTCCTGTTAGCCTCCCGAGCCGGGCTGAATACTGCCGAAGAGTCGATGGCGGAAGTCGCCGCCAAAATCGCCGAACTGGTCGCTACTTAGTCACGCCGGAGGTCAATCGAGGGCGAAGCGATGTTTTTCGGCGGATACCGCAGGTTTTCTGCGGCGACTTGGCTTCCTCCTGCACTTCGACAAATTCGAAAGTGAGTGTCTGCTTTCGCGGGCTCCATCTCGGAGCCTCAATGCCCGATTGTGGCGCGCATTGCTGCCGTCAGCCGGCAACCGCTACCAGGATGAGGAAGGACAAACAGGTCGCCGGAAGGCGCCAAGCCATTGTTCACTTGCTATGCGTTGGAATGTGCATATATTGTGCCTATGAGGAGGTCGGAGATTTGTCATGACCCACGCACAGCTCGCACAATCGAAAGTGGTCTCAGGCTTTGTCGACAGCCTTCAGGAGCCGCGTACGCCTTATATCTCGCCGAAGCGCCTGTCGCAGGCGCTTGGCGTGAAGGTGGCCAATCTGGCACAGTTGACCGGGGTTCATCGCAACACGCTCCGCAATCCCTCATCGGAACGCCTGCAGGGCCGGATGCGCGAGATGGTGAAAGTGATCTCGGCGGCGACGGAACTCACCGGCAATGTTGACAAGGCGATCTACTGGTATCGCAACGAGCCCATCGCGGACTATGGCCACCGCACGGCGGCCGAACTCGTCGCGGACGGCCAAGTCGAAGCAGTCCTGGCCTTCATCCGGGATCTCGATAACGGGGCGCGCGGGTGAAGGTCACCCGCGTCGGGCCGGACGAGATCTTCCATCGCTATCTGACACCCAAATGGGCTTTCCTGCCCACCAGTGGCGCGGGAGCAGCGATCGACGGCGGACGTTTCAACCGGCCAGGCGTCGAAGCGCTCTATCTGTCCCGTTCGACGCAGACGGCTCTTGACGAATACAAGCAGGGCGCCAGCATCGTCCCGCCGGCAACGCTTGCCGCCTACAAGATCACGCTCGGCGAGGTGGCCGACCTTTCGCAAGGGTTCGACCCAAATGTCTGGGACGGCGCCTGGCAGGAATGGGATTGTGCCTGGCGCCAGGCCGCTCGCATTGACAAGAAGATCCCGCCATCGTGGAAGCTCGCGAATCTGATCATCACTGCCGGGCTTCGCGGCATCCTGTTCCCGTCGCTGCGTCACGCCGGCGGCACCAATCTGGTGATCTTTCCGGCCAATCTTGTCGACGGCGATCATGTCGCGGTTCACGATCCCGATCACCGGCTGCCGCACGACCAGTCGTCCTGGTCGTGAGTCATCAACTGTCTCTGTGGTCGCAACGCGACAACGCCCGCTCACGACACCTGGTCCTCAACGACATCGTCGTCGCCCTCCCTGTTAGCCAAACCGGCTGGAATATCGCCGGCCAGGAGCTTTTCCTTCGACAGGAGCCCGGCATCTTCAAGCGCCTCGAAATCCGGCAGATCACGCAGCGTGTCGAAACCAAAATGGGATAAAAACGCCTTCGTCGTGACGTAGGTATAGGGCGCACCGGGCTGCGGCGAGCGTGGCCCCGAGGCAATCAGTTCCTGCGATCGAAGGATGCCGATCAGGTCGCGCGACACCTCCTTGCCGAAGAATGAAGACAGCTCGCCGCGGGTGATGGGCTGGAAGTAGGCGATGCACATCAGCACAAGCGCCTCCGACTGTGATAGCGGACGCGAAACATCGCCCTGACCCGTGGCGGTGCGAATGACATCGCCGAAGGCCTTCTTGGTGCGGTGCTGCCAGCCGCCGGCGACCGAGACCAGCTCATAGGGCCGGCCAGCGAGCTCGGCGCGGACGTCGTCGATGATCAGTTCGATATTGCAGTGTCTGCCGACGACGCGCGCCAGCGTCTCACGGGTCACCGGCTCAGCTGAGGCAAAGATCACCGCTTCGACCCGCCCCATCCATTCGCGCCAGCGCAGTTCCGGCGGCAGGTGCTCGAGTTCCGTATCGAGCAGCGTCGGCTGCTGATTGTTTTGCCCTTTGCGTGCCGCGGATCCGACCATCGTCACAATCCAAACAGCCGGAAGGAGTCGCGACCGGACAGCTCCCGTGCCGCCTCGAATGTCTGCAGCCGCTCGAACAGCCGCCGCGCCCCGAACCGCGACAGGGTCTTGGTGGTCAGCGAGCCTGACACGGCATCGTCGTCGAGCAGTTTTTTGATCACGTCCCCTGCCCCCTTGGCCCGCAGCTTTGGCGCGACCGCCACAAGCCGCTCGCAGCGCCGGGAGAGGTCCGCGGCCAATCCGCAAGCGTCGGCCGCGCCCTGCGCCAGCGCCAGGCACACGGCGCGCTCAAATTCCTTTTGCTGTCCTGGCCGAATTCGTTTAGCGCGGCTGTCACCGATTCGGAACGAAGGCGCAAACGCTTGGGCCATCAGCAGCGGCACCGGTTTAGCCCAGCGCAGTTTGTGCGCCAGCACAAGATCGGCGCACCACCAGGCCAGCAGTTCCGCTGTCGGCGACAGGGCAGCAATCTGGGTGGCGATCGCCGCGGCGGCAAACGGCGCCGGGCGGCCGGATCGGCCCAGCTCGTCGATCGCTTCCGGAAGATCAGCAAAACCGTCGTCCCAGCGCAGGCCGAGCAGCGCGACCACGTCGCTCAATCTTTCGGCGTCGATCGCCGGCGGCCGCGAGGCCAGCTGCCGCCACGCGGCCAAAAGGTTGCCGGCGGGACCGGGATCGCCGTCGGCAGGACGCAGATACCAGGCGTCGCGCAGCGCCGCCTCGTCCTCGGAGCGGCCTGCAAGACGCACGGCCGCGGCGGCGCATTTCAGTGCCAGCCGCTGGCGCCAGGCGCCGGCAAAGGCCGGTTCGGAGCGAACCAGATTATCGAGCGAATTCAGGGCGGCGCCGGCACAGAATGCGGCATCGGTGTCACGATCGGCGGGTCCGCCCGGCAACGCCCAGGCCGGCACGCGCGATGGGGGCGGTGAGACAACAGGCAAAGGATCGGCACGAATCATGCCACGGATGATAAATCGGTGGTGCGCTTTATACCACTATATCTGTATAAAAACGCACAGCCTGTCGTACGATAAAAACGAACGATAATGTTGCATTATCAGTCTTTTAGATGCTGCGGCATCTATGCCGCCACCAACGACTGGCGTACTCCTTCCGGCAGGGCACCCATTCTGGCGCACAGGCAATGAATCCGTGCCGCCATGTCACGAAACGCTCGGCCCGCTCCTCTGCCGGCCGATGGTCCAGGAAATCCCCTCCCCGCGCACGATACCGGAAACCTCCTTGCCGAAGTATCGTTCGAGCACCGGCCGCCACGGTACGAGGGTGAATTCGCGCGATTTCTCCACGACGGCATATTTGCCGCTGGCTAACTCAACTGATCGGCGCAATGTGCCCTCTATCCGATCTCCTGCCCGGGCTTCGACATAGGGCAGACCGAGCTCGCCCGACAGTTGACCGGCAACACGGTTCAACTCTCGCTGACGCAAGACCGAAATCATGTTGGCGCGGTAGACGATACGCCCTTGCTCTTCGTCCGCGAGCGCTTGAGCGATCAGCCACTGCCGCCGGCGGGCCTGCGCCTCCCCGACCTCGTGGCCGAAGCCGGTATTGCGCAAGGGCTCCGGCGCATCCGAAACCAGCTCGCGGTCGAGCCAGGTGGCGCCGTCGAAGCTAACCTGTCGCGCCAACGGGATCGATGACAGCTTTTCAACGATCACAGGCTCGGCTCTGGCCCGCTGGCGCTCGTAATCCGCGACACGGTCCAGATGGTCCGGCGCGATGATCCAAGTGCCATCCGGCTCACGCTCCACGCCGCCGGTAGCACGCCGGATCGCCTCCAGTCGACGGACATGCGTTTCGGCGAAACGCTCGGTGGCCGATCGATCATGCTTGAGATGGATATCAATACTGTAGCGCCCGCCACTGGTCGCGGCGATATCGGCAACGGTGCGGTCGACCTGCCTAGGTTCGGTGTTCCTCGGCGTGACACGCACGATGTACCCGTCGGGCGTCGGTTCCGTCGCCTCGCCTTTGCCGATATCGATGTAATGGCTTTTGCCCTCCATCCCATCGAGGATCAAGTAGTGCCGGTCGTTGATTTCGTCGGCCAGGCCGCGAGCGACAACACGGCCGACCACAGGCTCGGTCTTCAGTTCCGCATCGTGGACGACATAGTCTGCGGCACTGCGGGCGAGCCCCTTTCCGGTCAGCTCGCGATGCATGGTCTTGATGATATCGCCGCGCTCGCCGATGCGGCGCAGCGTCACTTCAAGCTCATCGTCCAGGCGCCAACGGCCCGGAGGGGTCTCCTGGGCAAGTCCCATGCGCTCCAGTTTGCGCAGGCGGCCCTGGTGCAACGTTTGGCGAAACGCGTCGCGGCCGGCCGCCGAGACGAAACCGTCATCGTCGCGCATGCGCAGCAGCTGCCGGTCGATGCTGGTGAAGCGTTCCTGGTCCATTTCCTGGCGCAAGCGCTGCTCGATCTCGCGGTCGGTGCGGGGACCAAGATCGAGGCTGACCAGCTCGGCCGCCCGCTCGCGGATTCCGCTCGAAACATATTCCCGCGCGATGACGAGGTTTTCGTCGCGGTCATCCTTCCCGCGAACTGTGATGTGGGTGTGCGGATGGCCGGTGTTGAAATGATCGACGGCGACCCAATCGAGCCTAGTGCCGAGGTCCTTTTCCATCTGCGCCATGAGCCGCCGCGTGAGCGGCTTCAGGTCGTCGTACTCAATGCCGTCTTCGGGCGCCACGATAAAGCGAAACTGATGGCGGTCTCCATCCGCGCGATCGAGGAACTCTTTTCCGTCAACGCGATCCTTGTCTGCGCCGTAGAGCTCGCCCGGCTCACCCTCGCGGGTGACACCGTCGCGCTGGATGTAACGCAGATGAGCACGCGCCCCGTCCTGCCCCTTGCCGGCTAGCCTGACGATGCGCGCCTTGACCATCACCCGGCGCTGGCGGAAGGCAGCGTATCGATCGCGCGATCTGAGTAATGCAGCAGCCGCCCCGCCTCGCCCTGCCCGGCTTCCGGTAAAGCGGCCGCCGCGCATGGGCTTGCCGCCTGCTCTGTTGATCGCCGCCCTGACCTGTCCAGCGTAGCCTTTGCCTGCCTTCGAGCCGTTAGACCGGATTTTGCCTAGCTTCGGCGTGAACTCATCGTCCTGCATGCCGGCCTCCAGCTAATCAAGAGTGAGATCAAGCGCTTATGCGCCCCAGCCTCCTGCGGTCGGTAGCAGCCTCTTGGAAAAACGATGTGCAGACAAAGACTTGACTGCCGCCTGGAGGCGGTACCTTTATCTTGCCTTCCGCCGACCCTGCTTCTGCCCCCGCCCAGCCGCCCTCACCGACCCGCAGCCGCCAGCCCTCACCGGCTGTCCGGCTTGCTTGTCCCAAGGTGATCCTTCCCGAGCGGCACCAGAATTTTGCCGTTCGATTTGCGCGCCAGCTCGCCGTTCCGCAGAAAAAACAGCGATCCTCCGGAGGGAGCTTCTGGTGCCTTTGCACGCGGTGATTTGCCCTTGAACTGATCCATGTCGGCGGCCGAAACCCCGGCCGCCGTTAGCCCTTTCAGATAAGCAACCGTCTCATTTGGAAGCGGTGTTCCGCGTTTCAAATGCGCCGCATAGCGTACCGGTCCAGCGTTGTAGGCGGCGAACAGGCCGGGGAAGCCGAAGCGGTCATACATGGCGCGCAGATAGGCGGTGCCGGCCAGGATATTGTCGTGCGGATCGTGCGGATCGGTGCCCAGACCGTGCGCGGCCCGCATGTCCTGATAGGTGCCAGGCATGACCTGCATGAGGCCCATGGCGCCGGCGCGCGAAGTGATGGGACGGCCATCGAGCCTGGTCTTGCCGTCGCTCTCGGCATCGACGACGGCGTAGATCCAGGTTTCAGGAATACGGAAGCGCCTGCTTGCTTCCGATACGAACTTCTGCCACTTTTGAAGCTGCGGACTATGGGAGATGGCGACCGGCTCAGCGCCGGTCGAGGCGGAACAGGCGCATGGCGCAAGGGCGATCATGCCCAGCATCAGGAGGGTCAGTCGGTCCATAGCGGCACCAGCCTCCCGATGACATTCGAGGCCGGGACCGGCCCGAAATAGCGGCTGTCGAAGGAGCGGGGCGTCTCGCCATTGAGCAGGAAGACCTCGTCATCGACGAGCTTTCGACACGCGTTCCACCATGGCAGCGCGCGGCCTTGAATGTCGGTTGCGAGGCGGCGCGCGACGATCGCGCCGCCGATGATTATGGCTTCGTTGAAGGTACAGACATGCTCGTGCGGCAGTGCAGCGATGCGCTTGACCAGCGGCACGTTGCGGGGCAGATAGCCGCGTTTTTCGGCGAGATCGGCGACCGCTTGCGCGGTCCGTACAAGCACCAGATCGCCGCGCGCCGGTGCTGCCGAAGCGACCAAATAAAGGCCTAGCGGCGCGCTGGCCGAGGCGTTCCAGACCAGCCAGGGCGATGGTTTTTCGAAGGCGGTGAAGCCGATGAGGCCGACGCCAATCGCAGCTATGGCGATTGCCTTACGGACCCGAATTCGCCGCAAACGGCTGCCGATCAGACGGATGGGGGGACGACTCATGACCGGCCTCCATGCTGAGCGTCGGAGTCCTGCTGGCGTCCTTTTGACCACTCATCGAGTTCGTCGATGTGGTAGCGGACATAGCGGCCGTGCTTGCGGAATTTCGGGCCACCGCCGGTGAGCCGCATCTTTTCCAGGGTGCGCTGGGACAGTCCGATATAGAAAGCAGCCTGCGCTGTATTGAGGAACGGGCTGCCCTTCTTGGCGCGGGCCGCGCGCTCGTTTTCGTCGTCCATGATCATCCTCGTTCGCGTGGGAGAAGCGAGGAGGATGATCGCGTGAGGGCGCTTCAGGGACGGGCGAAGAGTCGGACCATGGGTTTTCGCCGCCCCTTGAGAGGAGCCCCCGCGCCGGCTGGGGCGCGAGGGCCTGGGGCTTGCCGATCAGTCGACCGGGTTCCAGATGATGGCGTAGGTTTCGTCGTCATCCTGCCCGGCGGCGCGGCCGAGATTGGCGTAGAGCTTGCGCGGGCCGAACTCAGGGGCGGCGATTGACAGGCTCACATAGTCCTTGCCGGAGGTCTCGCCGGTGCGGATCCAGCCCGCGCCGACCTCGACGCCCTGCGTCAGCACCCGGAAGTCGGGATGGTTTTCGGCACCCTTGGCCTGGTTGGGCACGATGTCGATGTCGGCGCGGACGCTGAGCGTCTTGAGCTGGCCCTTGTAGCCGCCGTTGTCCTGCTTGGTGACGTAGCCGATCGCGGTCATGTTAGTCTCCTTTTGCTGTTCGCCGGGGACCATTCCCCTGCGATGGCGGACCGTGATGGGCGCGTCAGGAACGCCTGAACCCTTCAGGGCCGCAGCGACAGCGAAGGACCCGAGCGGACGGCTTTTTTTGAAGCGAAGCGGCGCGAGGAAGCCGCCGCAGGCGGCGGGGAAAAAAGCTGGCGGCGAGGGTTTCGGGCGGGCCGGATCGCCCATAGGTCGACAAGCCAGCCGCAGGGAAATGGTCCCTGAAGACACATGGAGACAGGTCGCGCTGACCGCGCTGCATGCAACAAGCAGACGACGGCAAGGTGGGGCCGTGGACGCTCGGAGGCCGTGCCGACGACAGCTGGGGCCGATCAGCGCTGGCGCTCTGCCAGCCATGCGGGTGTGGTGATCATTGGCCGATGGCGAGGAGTTTGGCGGTCGGATCTTACTGCGGTTGCGAACCGCCAGGGACGGCTGAATGCCGAAATCCACCCGACCGGAACGTCGCGTGGGCGGCGGTAAAGGGAGGTGCCGCCGCCCGAGCGAGAGGGGTCATTCGGAGCCGAACAACGCGCGGACTTTCGCCCACTGATCGGCGGTGCGGAAGCCGCCGCGACCGGTATAGGTTTCGGCAGGGACTTTCATCCGGCGCGGCAGCCATTGGTCGACCTTGTGGCGGCCGTTCTCGCCGCAAAGGAAGTCGCGGATGATCTTCTTTTGCGTCTTGACCTTCTCCGAAACATTGCCGTCCGCGACGTGCTTGCCGGCTATATCGGCCAGCATGGCGTTGGCGATTTCCCTGTCGCGAATGAGGTCGAAGAAGGCCTCGTCCGGCTGCCAGCAGGCGCCGATATAGACATTCAGATGGTTGCCGAGCGCCTCGACCACAACACTTCCTGCCTGCAAAGTCTCGCCCATGACGATGGTGAGCGCGCGCATCACGTCTTCGTCGGGAAGCGCCAGGAGGCGGGCAAAGACGCTCGCCGTGGCATGATCGTCGCTTTTTCCCCCGGCGACGGTTCTGTTCTCATCGGCCATGTTCAGCAGGGCCAGGACCGCGCGGCGTTTTTCGGCGAAGGCGGCTTCGGCCTTGCCGTTCGCGAGGCTCGCGGCCACCGCCTCGTTGGCGGCGCGTTGCGGTCCGGGCCGCACGTGCCAGAGACCCGAACCGGTGATGGCATGGGCCACCATCAGGCGCAGTGCTGTGCCCGCATGATCGAGCATGGCGGCGCGCACGGCGGCGTGGCGATGCAGATCGACATAGTTCTGCATTGGGCCAGAAAGCTCGGGGCGTGACGGCTTGGCGGGCGTGTCTGCTTCCTCACCGGCATCGGCTTTCCCGCGAGCGCGGCGGGCTTCTTTGTGCGACAGCCAGCCTTCGTGACACTCGACTTCGCCGCGATGCGAGACGGTGATGACGACCTTGCCGCCTTTTTTCTTCGGCGTCTTTTCGTGGTCCCATGAGTGGAAATACTGGCCGGGTTCCAGCACCACCACTTCGGCCCAGCCGGCTTCCAGATAGGCGTCGCGTCTGGCGGCAATTATCGCGTTCTGCTTTTCCCAGAACAGATCGGCATCGGCGAAATAGCTATCCTCGCCGAACAGGTCGCACACCATCAGACCGGGGTAATCCTCGATTGGAAAGAGCGCCACCTTGGTGGAAATCGACTGGCCGCCGAACAGCCACTGCTTCAGCTGGAAGCCGCGCGGCGGGTATTGCTCGGGATCGGCAAGAAGCGCCAGCCGGTCCTGTTGCTGCGCCTTCGAGGCCATGGTGAGATGGCGCGCGGTCTCGGCGTCGATTTCGTCGCGCCTATAGGCCTCGCGGAGTTTCGGCAGCAGGTCGCCAAGCGCCAGGATGCGTTTCACGGCAAGCTCGGTGATGCCGAAGGTGGCGGCGATGTCTGGAACGGTGCGGCCCTGCTTGATCAGCCGCGAAAACGTCTCCCACTGCGATACTTCATCCGGGTCGAGGCGGGCGATGTTTTCGATCAGCGAGGCTTCGAGCGCATCGGCGGCGTCGCCGTCTTCCATGATGGCGCAGGGCAACGGTTCGGCTTCGCCACGCTCGTTGGCAATGGATTTCGCGGCGAAGTAACGCCGGCGTCCGGCGACGATTTCGAACATGTCGGGCGCGCCGTTGGGCCGCATCAGAAGCGGCACGAGAACGCCGCGCGCGCGAACCGAGGGCAGAATGCCGGACACGTCCGGGGCGCGTCTGGCATGGCGCATGTTGACGGCGGAAATGTTGAGCCGGTCGATTGCAATGTGGGCAAGCTGCATGGTTTTTCTCCTTTTCTTCGGTTGGGATTGTCCTGACGCGAGGCGCGACAAGCGGCGCGGCAGGGACGGTTTTGCGCCTAGCGGCGCTCTCTCGCCACGTCGGGCGAAAGCTCAAAATGGCGCTTCGAGAGTACGCTTGCTGCCTGTCGAAGAAGCTGTTCGGCCTCGGTGATATGGCCGGCGAGGCGCGCGGCCTGCGCATGGACCGAGAGCGGGAAGCGGCCCTCGAAATGGAGGTCGCGCTCGATGCCGAGGCCAAGCGGACCTTTGACGGTTTGAAGCTCGGCAAGGCTGACGCTGCCGAGTTCGGGGTACCCGAACCCGAGGTCGCAAAGGCCGAACAGCGTGTCGCCGTCGGGGTCGAGTTCGGTCAACAGCCAGGTCGCCGCGCCTGCCGGATCAAACAGCTTCACGACCGGCTGATGGTCGGTTTCAACTTGCGCCGCGCCGTTGGCGAGAAGCCGGGCGCAAAGGTCGTCGGTGATCAGGATCATGGCAAAAACTCCTTTTTCAGAACAGGTCGAGTTGATTGCGGGCATTCGGCGGGAGAAAGGTTCGCTGGACCTTTCCCTGATCCGCCTCACCAGAGGCCGATATCGAGCGGCTTTTGCGCGGCACGCGGCCGCCTCCATGAGGCGGTCGAGCCAGTCGCGCGGTGATCGGGCGGACACCGGGGACGAGTGTTTGCTCGTCTTGCGGCGTCGTCTCGCTCTGGAGGGGATGGGAAGCGCACGGCGCTCATGCCGCGATCCCCTCCTGCGGCGGCTCGGCTTCATCGTGGTGGAAAGCGAGCAGCAAATCGGCGGCTTTCGAGGCGCGGCTGGCAGCGCTGAAGATGGCGCGATTGTCCTCGCGCAGCACCTTCAGCCATGAGCCGATATAGCCGGCGTGGCGCACGGTCGGCTCGATGCCGAGACTGCTGCAGACAAAGGCTGCGGCGATTTCGACTAAATATCCTGACAGTCCAGCCCCACTCTGAAATTTTTCCGCAATGAAGA
>NZ_JBWKME010000190.1:0-68560 GCF_056431085.1 Mesorhizobium waitakense
GCTCATCCGACCGAGCTTCGCTCGGCCACCTTCTCCCACAAGGGGAGAAGGTGAAAGTCGGCCCTAAAGCCGCCCCAGCCTCTCGACCAGCAGCGCGAAGAAGCTATCATGGTCGATGTCGCGCATCACCATGGCGTTCTTCGGCCGCTTGGTGACGCCCCACCAGTCGATGACGGTCATCCCCATGGTCAGTTCCGAGGTGGTTTCAACGCTGACATTGCAGGTGCGGCCTTTGAACAGCTCCGGCTTCAACAGATAGGCGATGACGCAGGGGTCGTGCAGCGGCCCGCCGTCGGTGCCGTATTTCTCCTCGTCGAAGCGCTCGAAGAATTCCAGCATGTCGGCGGTCGCCGTGCCGACCTTGGTGCCGAGTTCGCGGAAGGCCTGCGTGCGCTTGGCGGTGGTCAGCGCCTTGTGGGTGACGTCGAGCGGCATCATCACGATCGGAATGCCGGATTTGAGCACGACGTCGGCGGCTTGCGGATCGACATAGATGTTGAACTCGGCGGACGGCGTGACATTGCCCCCTTCGAAGAAGCCGCCGCCCATCAGCACGATTTCCTTAATGCGCGGTGCAATGCGCGGTTCGCGGATCAGCGCCAGCGCAATGTTGGTGAGCGGGCCGAGCGCGCAAAGCGTGATGGTGCCGCTCTCTTCCTTCATCAGCGTCTCGACGATGAAATCGACGGCATACTGGTCCTGCAGCTTCATCGTCGGTTCGGGCAATTGCGGCCCGTTGAGACCGGTCTTGCCATGCACTTCCTCGGCGGTGACCAGTTCGCGCATCAACGGCCGGATGGCGCCGGCATAGACCTTGATGTCCGGCCGGCCGGCCAGTTCGCAGACCTTGCGGGCATTCTTTTCGGTAAGCTTCAGCGGCACGTTGCCGGCAACGGCTGATATGCCGACGATCTCCAGTTCGGAGCTGCCGAGCGCCAGCAATATGGCAACGGCGTCATCCTGGCCGGGATCCGTGTCGATGATGATCTTGCGCAATTGAGGCATTTCAATTCCTTGTTTGGCGAAGCCGTGGACTTGGGATGAATCCGGGATGACGCCGAAGCGGCTGCGAACTGCCAAGTCGAAACACTCGACCGGGGAAGACAATCCCGACCTGCGCGCTTCTCCTTGCATCTGCTGGCCGTTTCAAGCGCCATGTCGATCATTCCTGTGAGTCCACGACCTGGTCTTTTTGGGCGGGTCTTTTGATGGCTTGAACTTGGTCGCGGGGCGGACCATATCAAGACCACCGGGAAAAATGCCATCTGGGTTTTTCCACTTTATGTCGCTCTACAGAGGACAGTGTAACATGAGCCGAATGACGCCGTTTTCCAGCCCGCTTCTCCTTGGTTTCGACGCCATGGAAAAGACCCTGGAGCGCCTGGCGAAGTCCGGCGACAGCTACCCTCCCTACAACATCGAACGCCTCAGCGGCGCCGACGGCAAGACCGAAAGGTTGCGCATCACATTGGCGGTCGCCGGTTTCGCCGAAAGCGAACTCGATGTCACCACGGAGGAAAACCAGCTGGTCGTGCGCGGCCGTCAGACCGACGATACCGAGCGCGAGTTTCTTCATCGCGGCATCGCCGCGCGCCAGTTCCAGCGCTGTTTCGTGCTGGCCGACGGCATGCGGGTGATCGCGGCGGAACTGAAGAACGGCCTTTTGTCGATCGATCTTGATCGGCCGGAGTCCGAACGGCTGGTACGGAAAATAAACATATCGGTGAAAGACTGATCTTTACCGATGGCTCTCATGCGGGATGGCCTTGAGCGGCGTCCTCGCGCCAAGGAGGCTTTGAAATGACCAGAACTGATGAAAATCTCACCATGACCAGCGGCGAATTCGCCCATCTCGGCGAGGGCTCGGTCGCCTATCTGCGCAAGGTCTCGAGCGACGAATTGCTCGGCCGTTTCCCGAACCTCGGTGAAATCGCGCCCGGCATGGAACTGTGGGCGCTGTTTGCCGCCAATGGCCAGCCGATCCTGCTTTCGGATGCGCGTGACCGCGCGCTGGCCGGCGCCATGGAAAACGACCTGACCACGGTCGCCATTCACTAAACCCGGCGGGCCGGGCTTAAATGGACAGGGCCGCCCGTGGCGGCCCTTGGCTGGATGTTCCAATCAGAAAATGTCAGGCCGCGTGCGAGGCCTGGGTATCCGACAAAAGCGCGTGGATTGCCGCGGCGTCACGCGTCCCCCTGATCTTGGCCACCGTGTCGGCGTCGCGCAGCACCCGCGCGATGCGCGACAGCGCCTTGAGATGGTCGGCGCCTGCCCCTTCCGGCGCCAGCAGCAGAAACACCAGATCGACCGGCTGATCGTCCAGCGATTCGAAATCGACCGGCGTCTCCAGCCGGGCGAAAACCCCGGCTATGCGCTTCACGCCGGCCAGCTTGCCATGCGGAATGGCGATGCCGTTGCCGACGCCCGTCGAGCCCAGCCGTTCACGCTGCAGGATCGTGTCGAACACTTCCCGCTCCGGAATGCCGGAAATCGCCGCTGCCCGTTCGGAAAGCAATTGCAACAGCTGCTTTTTGGAGTTCGCCTTCAACGCCGGCAGTATCGCCGGAACGTTGATTAGATCGCTCAGATCCATGCTTGAAAATCCCTTGTTCGCCTGCCGTCACCAGTCCTCACCCCTCGTGCGGCCGGCTCTTATCCCCGTGCGACCTTGGTCGTCACGCTTGTGCGACTTTGGTCGTGGACGGGTCGATCCAGCCGATGTTTCCATCGGGCCGGCGATAGACGATGTTGAGATGGTCGTTTCCGGCGTTGCGGAAGACGAAGACCGGGCTGTCCTTGGTGTCGAGCTCGATGACTGCCGACGCCACCGACATGGTCTTCAGCGTCATGGTTGATTCGGCGACGATGGCCGGCGCGAAATTATCCGGAATATCCTCGTCGTCATCGGCCAGCGGCGCCATCACCGTGTAGGCAATGTCGGTCGGATCGCCATTGGCGGCGCCTGAATTGTGCGATTTCAGCCGGCGCTTGTAGCGCCTCAGCCGCGTTTCCAGGCGATCGGCGGCGGCCTCGAAGGCAACCGTCGGATCCTGGGCATCGCCGGTGGCCTGCAGCGAAGCGCCGGAATCCAGCCGGATCATGCAATCCGCCGAATAGCGCGAACCTGATTTGATGACTGTGACGTGTCCGGCAAAGCCGCGATCGAAATATTTGCCGATCGCTTCGCCGACACGATCGTTGATGCGTGTACGAAACGCATCGCCGATATCCATGTGTTTTCCCGATATGCGCAGATTCATCTGAAAACTGACCTTCCTTGCTCAGGCTTCAAACTCGCCCGAGTTTATACTCGTGGTCCGTGCGCACAAGCTTTGCGGCGTCACTCGCGCCGATTTTAAATCCGAACTTTCCGGTTGATCACAAGCCGCCCTTTTGACCGTCCCGAGGCCAACGTCGTGACGGACCATCCACACGCGGGCATCTAGCCCCACTCATGCGGGCGGGCTTCTAGCCACTTCGCCGCGGCTTGTCAATGAAGTGCTGGCCTGTGGAAAATTGAACCGTGTCAGCGCCCGGCGCTGGCCAGCGCCCGTTTCTCGCGCCGGCGCTGCACCGAGGAGGGAATATTCATGCCTTCCCGGTACTTGGCGACCGTGCGCCTGGCGATATCGACGCCACTCTCGCGCAACATGTCGACGATCGCATCGTCGGAAAGCACGTCGACGGGTTTTTCCTCATCGATCAGCTGCTTGATGCGGTCACGCACCGATTCCGAGGAATGCGCATCGCCGCCACCCGACGCGGCGATCGAGGCGGTGAAGAAGTACCGCAGTTCGAACACGCCGCGCGGCGTCAGCATGTATTTGTTCGCGGTGACCCGGCTGACGGTCGATTCGTGCATGCCGATGGCATCGGCCACCGTGCGCAGGTTGAGTGGCTTCAGCTGGCGCACGCCATGGACGAGGAAGGCGTCCTGCTGGCGAACGATCTCCGAGGCGACCTTGAGGATGGTCTTTGCCCGCTGGTCGAGGCTGCGCGTCAGCCAGTTGGCGTTTTGCAGGCATTCGGCGAGAAAATCCTTTTCCGCCTGGTTCTTCGCCTGCGGCGAAACCTGGGCGAAATAGATATGGTCGACCAGCACGCGCGGCAGCGTTTCGGCATTGAGCTCTACCGTCCAACTGCCGTCATTGGCGGCACGCACCTCGACGTCGGCGACGATGGCGTCGCTGGCGCCGCCCGAAAACGCCATGCCCGGCCGGGGATCGAGGGCACGGATCTCGGCGAGCATGTCGAGCAGATCCTCCTCGTCGACGCCGCAGATCCGTTTCAGCGCATGGAAATCACGCCGTGCCAGCAGTTCGAGATTGGCGACCAGCGCCTTCATCGCCGGATCGAGCCGGTCCCGCACGGCAAGCTGCAGCGACAGGCATTCGGCAAGGTCGCGGGCAAACAGGCCGGCCGGCTCGAAAGTCTGGCACACCGCCAGCACCTTTCTCACAGCAGCGGCGTCCGTGCCGAGGCGGGCGGCGATCTCGGCCAGGTCGCCGCGCAGATAGCCGGTCTCGTCGAGGCCGTCGGCCAGGTCGGCGGCGATCAGCCGTGCCGCCGGATCGGCGAAGGCGAGCGCCACCTGTTCGCCGACATGGTCGCGCAGCGTGATCGCCGCGGCCGCCATGTCGCCGGCATCAATGCCCTCGGATGAGGAACTCACACCATTGCCGGAAGCCGATTTCCATTGCGCCGTCAGGTCGGGACCGAGCCGCTCGCTCGTCCCCGGATCGTCGGGAAACAGGTTTTCCAGCGACGTGTCGAGCTTGTCAGAGATCGCCTCGGCGCTCCACTGCGTCTCGTTTTCGAACCAGTCGCCGTCGGCGGCCGCGGTTTGTGGTTCCGCCTCGATCTTTTGCGACTGGTCGCTGGCGGCATCGTCCGGCGGCTCGGCGCGCTCCAGCAGCGGATTGCGCTCGATTTCGTCATCGATGAAATGCTCGAGCTCGGTATGGGTAAATTGCAGCAGCCGAATCGACTGCATCAGTTGCGGCGTCATCACCAGCGACTGCGATTGTCGTAGCTGTAGTTTCGCCGCCAACGCCATTGTCTGGTTTCAAACGCCTCGTCTACGCATCCGGGCTTCCGGACAGGAATTTTTGCAGCCGGTCATAGAAACTGGCCCAGCTTTTGCTTGTCAAGGCAAAAGCTAGCAAAACTCACTTACCGGAGCGTTATCTGGCGGCAAAATCGGAGAAAAAGGGCGGTGAGGGGACCAAAAATCGTGTCAGGAAACAAATTTCACGCTCAGAGCGTAAAGCCCTCGCCGAGATAGAGCCGGCGGACATCCGGGTTTGCCACCACTTCGTCGGCCCGGCCATGGGTCAGCACCTGGCCGGCGTGGATGATGTACGCGCGGTCGATCAGGCCAAGCGTTTCGCGCACATTATGATCGGTGATTAGGACGCCGATGCCCCGCGCCGTCAGGTGACGCACCAGTTGCTGGATATCGGCGACGGCGATCGGATCAATGCCGGCAAAAGGCTCGTCGAGCAGCATGTAGGCCGGGCGCGTTGCCAGCGCACGCGCGATTTCCAGGCGCCGCCGCTCGCCGCCGGAAAGGGACATGGATGGCGCCTTGCGCAGATGGCTGATGTGGAATTCCTCGAGCAATTCGTCGAGATTGCGTTCGCGTTCCTTGCGGCTCTTTTCGACCACTTCGAGCACGGCGCGGATATTCTGCTCGACACTCAGGCCGCGAAAGATCGATGCCTCCTGAGGCAGATAGCCGATGCCGAGGCGCGCACGACGGTACATCGGCATCGAGGTGACGTCGAAGCCGTCGATCTCGATCGTGCCCTCGTCCACCGGCACCAGGCCGGTGACCATGTAGAAGCAGGTCGTCTTGCCGGCGCCGTTGGGGCCGAGCAGTCCAACCGCCTCGCCCGCGCGCACACCGATGGTGACGCCGCTGACGACCTTGCGGCCCTTGTAGCTCTTGGTCAGACCCTTTGCGATCAGGGTCCCCTTGAACTTTCCCTTATCGACGGTCACCGTGGCCGGCGCCGAAAGCTTGCCGGCGGCCCGCCCCGGAAGACGCGCCGTCAGCGACGACAGGCTGGCCATCAGGGGTTCGCCGCTCCCGATTTCGGCGGCGGTGTGATCGACATCTGGACGCGTTGCCCAGCGCATGGATCAACCTGGGCCAGGCCGGTTTTCATCTGCACGACGAGCTTGCAGCCGACCAGCACATTGTCGTTTTGCGACAGGACGACCTTTTTGCCCGAAAGCACCAGAACCTGGCTCTTCATGTCGAAGCTGCCTTGGTCACCGGTGGCGATCTGCGCGTCCGACTTGATGTAAACCTTGTCGGAGATCTCCAGGTGGTCGATGTTGGCCGAGCCGGTCATCGCCGCGCCCGCGGCTTCCGTGCCCTTGGCCCCGGCATTGGGGTCCTTGACGTAGTACACCGTCATCTTGCCGGCCTTCATCAGCGTCGGCCCCTGGACGACGCTGACATTGCCCGTGAAGATGGCGACATTTTCGGCTTGGCGGACTTCCAGCTTGTCGCTTTCGATCTGGATCGGCTTGTCGCCGGACAGTTTCAGACCTGATTGGCTGGTGGACTGCGCCAATGACGGCACCAGCCCGAGCAGCAGCAACGCCGAAGTTGCAGCCGCGAGCCGCGTCGAACTACTGAGCCGCATTGATTTCTCCGCTGTTTCCCTCTGCCGTCTTCAAGGCGGCGGAATCGATGTTGACACGCACTTTGTTCTCGAAAACCAGAACCTTGCCATTGTCCTGGACCGACATCGAATCCGCCGTGATCCGTGACCCCTCACGGCTGACATCGACGGGATCTCCCGTCTTCATAGTGCCTTTGCCCATGTCGAGGAAGACCGATTTGAACTTGGCCTGCATGCCGTCCGTTGTGGTGATGGCGACGTCGCTGGTCAGGTTCATCGTATTGCCGTTGCGATCGTAGGTGCCGTGCGAGGCCTTGATCGCCGCGATATTGTCAGGTCCGACCGGGATCTTGGCGTCGATGCCTTCCAGTTCGATGATGCCTTGCGTGCTGACGTCCTGGATGGCGCGGAGAGCCGTCATCGAATAGGGCTGCTTCTGCTTCGTGAAACCGTTGAGCTTGGGATTGGCCATCACCAGCTTGCCGTTGGAAAAAGCGGTACCTTCCGCCTGGACCGCGACGGAGACGGGTGCGGCCAGATAGGAATAGACCGGGAAGGCGACAGCGATCAGGACCGCGGCCAGCGGCACGGCAAACTTGAGAACGCGCACACGGCGCGAATGACGCTGGGCGCGGTCGAAAGCATCGCCACGCATCCGGACGTCCGCCGGGGGAGCCAACTCCGTCTCGGCGTTGGTCGATTCATTCGGTCGCGCTAACATTCAACGCTTTCTTCTAAACCCCTTGCCCACCCGCGAGCACCGCCTATAGGTGGGACGCCGGCGCCTTCAAGCAAGCACAAGCCCATGAAAACTGCAAAAATGTGACAGCCGCGTTTGTACAGATGAAAATGAGATCCGCACAACTGCCCGTTCTACATAGCAGAAACAGACACGCGGCGTAAAATCTATCAGCTGCCGATCTTCGCCGCCAGACCTCGTCGTGATTGCACAAATACGTGAACGGACCTGTGCCTGGAGAGGGGCGGAGCCCGCCCTGACCTGCCCGATCGCGCGTCCGGCATGGCCATCTCGACCGTCCGCGCGGATTGTCTTGTCGCGCCGGAAAAAGAGAATTGCTTCCAGATGGGAAGATGATGGTCTAAAAGCGTCTCCTCCCGCCGACTGAAAGGCTGACCATGGCACTGAGAGCCGACGACCTGATCGACCGCCGCCGCTTGCGGCGCAAGCTGACATTCTGGCGGATTGCCGCCATCGGCATCGTGGCACTTGGGGTGATTGCACTTTCAACCTGGTTCTATGGCGACGATTTCACCGGCTCGGCCGTCGACCATATCGCCAAGGTCAAGATCGAAGGCACCATCACCGAGGACGAGGAGCTGATCAAGCGGCTGGAAACCATCCGCCAGTCGTCGAAGGTGAAAGGCGTGATCCTGTCGATCGATTCGCCTGGCGGCACCACGGTCGGCGGTGAATCGATCTATGAAGAGGTGCGCAAGCTGGCCGCCGACAAGCCGGTGGTCGCGGAAGTCGGCACGCTTGCCGCATCGGCGGGCTACATGATCGCCAGCGCCGCCGATCACATCGTTGCCCGTAAGACCTCAATCGTCGGCTCGATCGGCGTGCTGATCCAGTATCCTGATGTCAGCGGCCTGATGGACAAGCTCGGCGTCAAGCTGGAGGAAGTGAAATCCTCGCCGCTGAAAGCCTCGCCATCTCCCTTCAAGCCGACCAATGACGACGAGCGCGCCATGGTCCGCAAGCTCATCCTCGACAGCTACGACTGGTTCGTTGGCATTGTCGCCGAGCGCCGCAAGATGACCCGCGAGCAAGCGCTGGCGCTCGCCGATGGCTCGATCTTCACCGGCCGCCAGGGCGTCGCCAACGGGCTGATAGATGCTGTCGGCGGCGAGACCGAGGCGGTCGACTGGCTGGCGACCAAGGGCGTCGATGCCAAACTGAAGGTCGTCGAGTGGAAGGATACGGAACGGCGCGGCGGCTTTTTGTTCTCGAAAGCGATGGCGCAAACCATCGGCAGCGCGCTCGGCCTGCCCGCCTACAGCGGCGATGTCATTCATGAACTCGGCGCCGACCGCTTGTTTCTTGACGGTCTCGTTTCCGTCTGGCACCCTTAAGATGCCGTTTGGGGCAAGTGAAAAAGCAAATAAAATCATCCTCATAATTTTGACCGTACTGCTTTCACGGGGACCCGTCTGATGATCAAGTCCGAACTTGTGCAGATTATTGCCACGCGCAATCCGCATCTTTTCCTGCGCGACGTCGAAAACATCGTCGGCGCGATCTTCGATGAGATCACCGACGCTCTTGCCGAAGGCAATCGCGTAGAGCTGCGCGGCTTCGGTGCTTTTTCGGTGAAAAACCGTCCCGCCCGCACCGGCCGCAATCCGCGCACCGGCGAGTCTGTCGAGGTCGAGGAGAAATGGGTGCCGTTCTTCAAGACCGGCAAGGAGCTGCGCGAAAGGCTGAACGGCGGCAAATAGGCGCGGCGTCAGCGCCAGACAGCCTTTCCGACGGAAAACATCATGTTCAATCGCTTCATGCTCATCGTGGTCTTCGTGCCCCTGGCGATCATCCTGATCGCGCTCGCCGTCGCCAATCGCGAACTGGTCGCCTTCACGCTGGACCCGTTCAACCCCGGCAATCCAAAGCTGACGCTGACCTTGCCGCTGTTCATCTTCCTGTTTTTGGCGCTCGCCATCGGCATGGTCGTTGGCAGCCTGGCAACCTGGGTCAAGCAGGGCCGCTACCGCAAGCTGGCGCGCCAGCGTGGCGTCGAAGCCGAGAGCCTGCGCCAGGCGGTTAGCCGCGCGCCGGCGGCACCACAGGGATCTGCCCAAGTGTCAGCCCAGGCATCGGCCTTGCCGAAGCCAACCACTTGAACCGCCGGTCGGCGGTTTTCTCTCCGCGGAGTTTTCCATGCTGACCATTTCGGCCGCCGAGGTCGATCATGCGCTGACCTTTTCCGGACTCGTGGATACGCTGCGCGCCGCGTTTCGTGACGGTGCGGTGCAGCCGGTCAGACATCATCACTCGGTCGAACGGCCCGACGGCGCCGCCTCGACACTGCTTTTGATGCCGGCATGGACCGACTTCAACGCTGCCGGCACGTCGGCCAGTGGTCACATCGGCGTCAAGATCGTCACCGTTTCGCCTGACAACAACACCATCGGCAAGCCGGCGGTGATGGGGCTCTATCTGCTGCTCAATGGCGCCACCGGCGAACCCGAAGCCTTGATCGACGGCCAGAGGTTGACGCAGTGGCGCACCGCCTGCGCCTCGGCGCTGGCTGCTTCCTATCTCGCCCGCGAGGACGCCTCGCGGCTGCTCGTGGTCGGCGCCGGCGCGCTGTCGCCCTTCCTCGCCAAGGCGCATAGCGCCGTGCGGCCGATCAAGACCATCCGCATCTGGAACCGTACCCCTGCCAATGCCGAGAAGGTCGCCGCCGATCTGCGCGCCGAAGGCTTCACGGCCAGCGCGGCAAGCGATCTCGATGCCGAACTTGGGCAGGCCGACATCGTCTCCTCGGCGACGATCACCACGACACCGCTGATCAAGGGCGCGTTGTTGCAGCCGGGAACCCATGTCGACCTGGTCGGCGGCTTTACCCCGACGATGCGCGAAAGCGATGATGACGCGATCGCGCTTGCCCGCGTCTATGTCGACACCCGCGCCGGCGCCTCCAAGGAGGCTGGCGACATCGTCCAGCCTCTGGCCTCCGGCGTGCTGAAGCCGGACGCCATTGTCGCCGACCTGCACGAATTGACGCGCGGTCAGAAGAAGGGTCGCGAGAGCGCCAGCGAGATCACGCTGTTCAAGTCGGTTGGTGCAGCACTCGAGGACCTTGCCGCCGGCATTGCCGTCTACAAGGCGCTCGTGGCTTAGTTCACCGCCACCTCCAATTTGGCGCCCATCGCCTCGGCGATCAGCGAAAAATCATGCGCGCTGATCTCGAAAAGGCCGAAGCGAAGCTGATAGCCCCAGTTGGACTTGCCGGCGCTGAAGTCCAGCCTGTCGAGCAACGGCTTGATCGATGCTTCCTCGGCCTTTGCCCAGGCGACATCGCGGCGGAACGGCGTGAAGCCGGCGCCCATATCGCCCTGATAGGGCTCGCCTTCCCGCACCGTGCCGATTGCCGTGAACGCTTGCAGGCCGTCTTTCTCGCCGAGAATGGTGGTTGGCGAATAATAGGCGATGCCGTCACCGGGCTTGACGCGGCGCAGGGGTGCTGCCTTGCCGTGATTGACCTGCATGAAGCCGCCCTGGCGCCCGCGCCGGACATGTTCGGCCGACGCCACCGCGATCCAATGCGCACTCATTTTTGTCCCCCATCGGTCTGTTCGCCATCGGACAGCCAGTAGACGCGCAGGCGATGATTGTCGGGATCGAGCGCGACGAAGGTGCGGCCGAAATCCATGTCGGTCGGCGTCTGCAGGATCTTCAGCCCGCGCCCGGCCCAGTCGGCATGGGCGGCATCGACTGCGTCCGGCGTATCCAGCGCAAAGACGATTTCGGCGCCGCCGCCTGCCGTCGCTGCGGCCGGCTCCACCGTATGGCGCGACCAGAGGCCGAGCTTGAAGCCCGCATCGAGCACGAACAGCACGAAGGTCGGCGAACTTTCGACGGGCTCGCGACCGAGCAGCGCGCTATAGAAGGTGCCGCTCTGCTGCGGCTGGTCGACATAGAGGATGACGAAATTCGGGGCGATCATGTCTGCTCTCCAAGGTTCAGTGTTTCAACTTGGCGACCATAGAATGAGCTACTGTCCGATTCTGGCAGCAGTCGTCACGAACTACGGGGCTTGTCGAGCGTTGCCCGCCATTCCCTCAGAAGTGCCTGGCGACGGCGCGGATAGCGCGTATCGGTGGCGTTGAGGCCGGATATTCGATCGGCGCGAAAATGCCGGAAATCCTGGCGCATCTCGCACCACGCCACCACGACCCGCACTTTGTCGAAGAACCCCAGCGCAAACGGCCAGACCACCCGTTCGGAGGCCACGCCGCCGGCGTCGCGGTACAAAAAGCCGAGCTTGCGCTCGTTGCGGATCGCCTGCCGCACCAGGCCGAGGTCGATGCCCTCGATGACTGCTGCGGGAGGCCCGACCAGCAGCGTGCTCGCATCGAGATCCTCGCGCAGATCATCCGGCAGCACGGCGGCGATCTTGGCCAGCGCGTTGGCGGCAGCGGCCGACAGACGCTGGTCCGGCTGCTTGGCGACCCAGCGCGAGCCGAGCACGATGGCTTCGATCTCCTCGTCGCTGAACATCAGCGGCGGCAGCATGAAGCCGGGCTTGAGCACATAGCCCAGTCCCGCCTCACCCTCGATTGGTGCACCCTGGCCCTGCAGCGTGGCGATGTCGCGGTAAAGCGTGCGGATCGAAATCTCCAGTTCATCGGCCAGCGCCTGCCCGCTCACCGGCCGGCGGTGCCGGCGCAGGGACTGGATCAGGTCGAGCAGGCGTTCGGAGCGGGACATGTCGAAGATTTGCCTGTTTCTTTGACATTGGTCCATCGTCGGCCGACACAAACCGGAGGGGCCGGCGCGGCGGACTTGGTTGCGAAGCCGGTTGCCCTATGCCAAAAGCGGCCACGCCGCTCGGAGATGCTGCTGTTTGAAATCTTTTCGCGACAAACGCCGCGACAACCGACCGCCCGCGAAGGGCGGAGTTGGAGAGGCGCGCCCGCATCAGGGACGTGGCCCAGCAAGGTCGGACGCCAGGCCGCACGAGGCGAAAGCCGATGACCGCCCCGAGCCGAAACCGGCGCCGCGTGTTCTGGCCCGCCGCGACGGCGCCCTGCCCACCGAGCATCTCCCCGTGATCCTCGAAGTGGCGCCGAATGCCGATTATGCGCTGCTCGACAGCGGCGCCGGGCAGAAGCTCGAACAATACGGCCCCTACCGCATCGTGCGGCCCGAGGGCCAGGCGATCTGGCAAAAGGCCTTGCCTGCAAAGGACTGGGAGCGAGCCGACGCCATTTTTACCGGCGATACCGACGAGGAAGGCATCGGCCGCTGGCGGTTCCCGAAGACACCGCTCGGCGAGACCTGGCCGATGAAGCATGACGGCATCGACTATCTCGGCCGTTTCACCTCGTTTCGCCATGTTGGCGTCTTTCCCGAACAGGCCTCGCACTGGGACCACATGGCCGGGCTGATCGCGGCGGCCAAGCGGCCGGTCAAGGTGCTGAACCTGTTCGGTTATACCGGTCTTGCCTCGCTGGTGGCGGCCCGCGCCGGCGCCGAGGTCACCCATGTCGATGCCTCGAAGAAGGCGATCGGCTGGGCCCGAGAAAACCAGGAAATGGCCGGGCTCGGCAGCAAGCCGATCCGCTGGATCGTCGACGACGCGGTGAAATTCGCCGAGCGTGAGGAACGCCGTGGCAGCCGCTACGACATCATCCTGTTCGACCCGCCGGCCTATGGCCGCGGCCCCAAGGGCGAGGTCTGGCAGTTGTTCGAGGACCTGCCTGATTTGACCGACCTTTGCCGCGCGATCCTGACTCCGAAACCACTCGCCGTGGTGCTGACCGCCTATTCGATCCGCGCCTCCTTCTTCGCCATCCATGCCTTGATGCGCGACGCCTTTGCCGGGATGGGCGGCACGGTCGAATCCGGAGAGCTCATCATCCGTGAAAAGTCCGCCGGCCGGGCCCTTTCGACCTCATTGTTTTCGCGTTGGGTGGCCTGAATGAACGAGCGGCATGCAGGCGCACCCGGGCTGGTGAAGGAAGTCACGAGCCTCGCCAACCCGTTGGTCAAGGACATCAAGGCGCTCGCCCAGAAGAAATTCCGCGACCAGCAGAATGCCTTCATGGCCGAGGGGCTGAAGCTGGTCATCGATGCGCTCGATCTCGGCTGGCAGATAAGGACACTGGTTTTCGCCAAGGCCGGGCGCGGTAACGCCGCGGTGGAGAAGGTCGCCGCACGCACCGTTGCCGCCGGTGGCACGGTGCTCGAAGTGTCGGAAAAGGTGCTCGTCGCCATCACCCGCCGCGACAATCCGCAAATGGTGGTCGGCGTCTTCTCCCAAAAATTCCTGGCCTTGAAGGATATCCGCGCCGACAATGGCGATGTCTGGGTGGCGCTCGACCGGGTGCGCGATCCCGGCAATCTCGGCACCGTCATCCGCACCGTCGATGCTGTCGGCGCCAAGGGTGTCATCCTGGTCGGTGACACCACCGATCCCTTTTCGGTGGAAACGGTGCGCGCCACCATGGGTTCGATCTTTGCCGTTCCAGTGGCCAAGGCGACGACCGAGGCCTTTCTTGCCTGGCGAGGCGGATTTTCAGGCCTCGTCGCCGGCACCCATCTGAAAGGCGCGGTCGACTACCGCTCTATCGATTTTTCCCGCGGCCCGGTGCTTTTGATGATGGGCAACGAGCAGCAGGGGCTGCCCGAAAACCTGGCGGCGAGTTGCGACAGGCTGCTTAGAATTCCGCAGGCGGGCCGCGCCGATTCGCTCAATCTTGCGGTTGCCACCGGTATAATGCTGTTCGAGATCCGGCGCGGCGCGCTGAAGCTCGAACCAATCGTGGACCAGCAATGAAGGTTGCCCGCCCGTGAAATCATGGTCCCCCTACGCGATGCTCGTCGTCGCGGCCATAGCGCTCGACCAGTGGATAAAACACCTGGTCGAGGCCGGCCTGCCCTTTCAGGAAAAGCTCGATCTCGTGCCGTTCCTGGCGCTCTTTCGCACCTACAACACCGGCATCGCCTTCTCGATGTTCTCAACCTTCGGCGACACTGGGCTGATTGTCATCTCGCTGGCGGTCGTTGCATTCGTGCTGTTCCTGGCGACGCGGATCGCGCCGTCCCAGATCCTTGCCCGCACCGGCTTTGCTCTGATCGTCGGCGGCGCCCTCGGCAATCTCATCGACCGCGCCATATACGGCCATGTCATCGATTATATCCTGTTCCACACGCCGGTCTGGTCCTTCGCCGTCTTCAACCTGGCCGATGCCTTCATCTCGGTGGGCGCGGCACTGGTCGTCTTCGATGAACTGTTCGGCTGGCGGCGCGAGGCCAGACCTTCGAATGCCAAGTCTTCCAAAGATTGACCCCGTGCGGCCATCGCCGCAGAGTCCATGTCGCCAAACAAGATCGCGGAGAAAGAGATGCCCGAAACCTTCAAAGCCATCCTCGTTTCGCGTGACGCCGAGAAAAAGCAGTCGGTAGCCGTGACCGATCTCACCGAGGCCGACCTGATGGAAGGCGATGTCACCATCGCGGTCGAGGCGACGACGGTGAACTACAAGGACGGCCTTGCAATCACCGGCAGGGCGCCTGTGATCCGCCGCTGGCCGCTGGTGCCGGGCATCGATTTCGCCGGCACCGTCATCTCGTCTTCCCATCCTGACTGGCGCACCGGCGACAAGGTCATCCTGAACGGCTGGGGCGTCGGCGAAACCCACTTCGGCGCGTATGCCGGCCGCGCCCGCGTCAAGGGCGACTGGCTGGTGCCGCTGCCGCAAGGGATGAGCCCGCATGACGCGATGGCGGTCGGCACCGCCGGCTATACCGCCATGCTCTGCGTCATGGCGCTGGAACGGCACGGCATCCTGCCCGATCGCGGCCCAGTGGTGGTGACGGGGGCGGCCGGCGGCGTCGGCTCGGTAGCGGTCTCGATCCTGTCCAGCCTCGGCTACCATGTCATTGCTTCCACCGGCCGCAACGCCGAAAGCCCCTATTTGATCAACCTTGGCGCCGCCGAAGTGATATCGCGCGACGAGCTTGCCCAGCCGGCCAAGCCGCTGGCCAAGGAGCGCTGGGCCGGCGGCGTCGACGCGGTCGGCAGCCACACGCTAGCCAACGTGCTGTCGATGACCTCGTATGGCGGTGCGGTCGCCGCCTGCGGCCTGGCCGGCGGCATGGACCTGCCGACGAGCGTCGCCCCCTTCATCCTGCGCGGCGTCTCGCTGCTCGGCATCGATTCTGTGATGGCGCCGAAGGCAGTCCGCCTCGAAGCATGGCGGCGCATCGGCACCGACCTCGATCTGCAGAAGCTTGCCAGCCTGTCGACGACCATCGGTTTCGACGGCATCATCGATGCCGCGCATGACATCGTCGACGGCAAGATCCGCGGGCGCGTCGTCGTGGATATGTGAGCCGCTCGACTGCCCTGAGAAGGCGGACGGAATTGCCACGTGTGCCGGCAAATCCACCACCGCCGGGGCGAAAAGCACTCATCCGCTAAAATTCGAACGATCCGCCGCAATTTTCCATAATCTCTATCTGGCAAGGGTTTCGCATGATCGCGGAATCCGGCAGCCAACAGGTGGACACGGGCGAAGACGTCGATGCGGCGCCGACGCCAACGCGGCGCTTCGTCGCCGCGCCGCCGCTGGTGCCAGAGCCCGAACCCGCCGGGCGCGAAGGCCTTCCGTTGCTGGCCTTCGCCGCCATCGTCGTGTTGGCAGGCCTTGCGCATCTGACCGGAGCACCGATCTTTATCAGCGTCGCATTGCTGGCAGTCGGCCTAGCCGGCGTTGCCCTGCATCTGCGCGTCAGGCGGAGCGAACACCGCACGGCGGTCCTGCTCGACGAGACCACCGCCCGCAGCCGCGCCGAGATCGAGACGCTGGCCGACCGCATGTGGGAAATGCAGGAGAGCGAGGAGCGCTTTCGCGGCCTGATCGACGCACTTGGCGACCTCGTCATTCATCGCGACCGCGATGGCTACATCGTCTATGCCAACAAGATCTTCGCCGACCTCGTCGAAAGCGATCAACGCGACCTCGCCGGCAAGACCCTGGCGGAACTCGGCATCGATGTCGGCATCGTTCCCGATGCTGCCTTTTCCGATCATGAATGCCTGAGTTCCACCGATGTCTCCATCCGCACGCCGAGCGGTCCGCGCTGGTTTTCGTGGATCGAACTGTCGGTGCGCGACAAGGACAGCGGCGCCGTTTCGCACCGCGCCATCGCGCGCGACATCACCGCCCGCAAACGCGCCGAATCCTCGCTGATCACCGCTCGCGAGCGGGCCGAATACGCCAGCCAGGCCAAATCGCGCTTCCTCGCCACGGTCAGCCATGAAATTCGCACGCCGATGAACGGCATCATGGGCATGGCCAGATTGCTGGCCGACACCAGGCTGTCGCCGGAACAGCAAACCTATGTCGGCGCCGTCTCGACCTCGGCCAGCGCATTGCTCGCCCTGATCGAGGACCTGCTCGATTACTCCAAGATCGAGGCGGGGCGTTTCGACCCGGAGCCGCAGCCGATGTCGGTGCGCGAGATCGCCGACAACATCGTCGAATTGCTGGCTGCCCGCGCCTTCGCCAAGGATATCGGGCTGGGCTGCCATGTCGAACCCGACGTGCCGCAATTGATCACCGCCGATCCGGGCAAGGTCAGGCAGGTGCTGCTCAACCTCATCGGCAATGCCATCAAGTTCACCGACAGCGGCGGTGTATTGGTGAGCATCGCACGCGCGCGCACCGAAACCACCGACCGCATCTGCTTCACCATCGCCGACACCGGTCCAGGTCTGCACGAAGACGACCTGGAGCGCATTTTCGAAGAGTTCGAGCAGGCCGACGGCACGTCGACGCGCACGCATGGCGGGGCCGGCCTCGGCCTCGCCATCTCCAAACGCCTGGTGGCCGCCATGGGCGGCACGATTTCAGTATCGAGCCGGCTCGGTCAGGGATCCGAGTTCGTCTTTGAAATCCCGGCAATATCGGCCACCGAAGCGCCGCAGGGCAGGCAGAACGCGCTCTCGGGCAAGCGCGCGGTGATCCTGTCGAAAAATGCCGTCGAGGCCGATGCCATCGCCCGCACCATCCGCGCCAATGGCGGCGCGGTCGATGTCGCCACGACCGTCGCGCAGGCCGCGCCCTTCGCCGACGGCTGCGATATGCTCCTGGTCGACGCGGCGATGGAAGCGAGCGATGGAAGGCTGCTCAAGCGCCTGCGCCAGAGCGGTTTCGCCGACTGCGAGGCCATCACGCTGATCGCGCCGACCGACCGCGGCATGCTTGGCGAGTTCCGCGCCAGCGGTTACGCGACCTTCCTTGCCAGGCCGGTGCGGGGCGGAACGCTTCTGCGTGTGCTGTTGAGCAGCAATGCTCTCGCCCTCGCCCCGCCGCAGCCGGAAAACCGCCACGCGCCTGCGCTTCGTACCCTCGGCAGCCGCCAACGGGGCCTGTCGGTGCTGATCGCCGAGGACAATGACATCAACGCCATGCTTGCCCGCGCCACCCTGCTGAAGGCCGGACATCGCGTCAAGGTGGTCGGCAACGGCAAGGCCGCCGTCGAGGCTGTCACCGGCGCCGGGCACAACCATCGCTTCGACGTGGTTCTGATGGACCTTCACATGCCGGTCATGGACGGGCTGGACGCGATTGCTGCCATCCGCCGCTACGAGGAGGAAACCGCCGTGCCGCCGGTGCCGATCATGGTGCTGTCGGCTGATAGCCAGGAAAAGACCCGCCATGCGGTGCTTGCCCATGGCGCCAGCGGCTTCGTTACCAAGCCACTCGACCCTGACGCGCTGGTCAATGCCGTCGAGGGACAGGTCGCGGCCTAAGGCATGATCGCGAGCCGAAGGTCAGGAACTTCGACAGCCCATCCAACCCGCCCGCTGGCGTAACGTAGCCGGTTGACCGTATTCGCCAGCCGACGAAGTATTGCCCACGACGTCGTATCACGGTACTGTCACAATCCTGTTGCACCTACACCGTATCCCCGTGCCAAGAGGGATGGCTCGAAGGAGAATCCTCGTGCATACAGTTATGCCGGAATGTGACACTCGGCCGAACGCCAGCAGCGCCTTGCTTGCCGGGCGTAACGTCGATTCCGTCATAAAGGGCGCAGCACTCGGCCGTATCGGTAATCTCGAAGTGCGGCTCGCCCGCAACGAGGCCGAGATCGCGGCCGCGCAGGAAGTCCGCTACCGGGTGTTCTACGATGAACTCGGCGCCAGGAAGGATTTGTTCCAGGCGCCGGATCGCCGTGACGCCGACCGGTTCGATCCGCTCTGCGACCATCTGCTCGTCTTCGATACTTCGCTTTCCGGTCCCGAACATCGCCGTATCGTCGGCACCTATCGCCTGCTGCGGCAAGAAATCGCGGCCGCCGCTGGAGGCTTTTATTCCGAAGGTGAATTCGAGCTGACCAAGCTTATCGCCCGTCACCCCGGCCAGCGTTTTCTCGAGCTCGGCCGCTCCTGCGTTTTGCCTGAATATCGTTCGAAGCGCACCATCGAGGCGCTGTGGCAAGGTATCTGGGCCTATATCAACCACTACGAAATCGGTGTGATGACCGGTTGCGCGTCCTTCCACGGCACTGTGCCGGCGGCGCATGCCGAGGCGCTTACCTATCTCGCCCACCACTGCCGGACGAATTCGGCCTGGGACGTGTGCGCGGTGTCCGGGCGCTACTGTTCGATGGATCTGATGCCGATCGAGGCGGTCAATGCCAAGGCGGCGATCGCGGCGATGCCGCCGCTGGTCAAGGGCTATCTGCGCGTCGGCGCCCGCATCGGCGATGGCTGCGTCATCGACCGCGAATTCTCGACGGTCGACGTGTTCGTCGTGATGCCGGTCAAGGAAATCGGCGCCCGCTACGTCAACTACTACGGCGGGGAAGCCCAGCGCTTCGCTGCGTGAGTAGCTGAATAGCGAATAGGACGTCGTGGCCGGAGTTGCGCGGCAACAACCGCTATTCGCTACTCCCTATTCGCTATTCCCTCTTTTCACGGAATATCTTCCGGTCGCCGGCCGGGCCGGCTCTTGTAGGGCGGAAACGCCCAGCCGAAGCGAAGCGCGCCGCCGCGCACGGCCAACGCCGCGGCGAAGCCGGCCCATCCTGAGACAATCTGCGGTAAGCCAGCCACATCGCCTGCTGTAAAGATGGCAGCGCCGACGAGCGCGGCCGTGACATAGATTTCGGGCTTCAGCAGCACCGAAGGCTCCCCGGCCAGAAGATCACGCAGGATACCGCCGAATGTAGCGGTCAGCATGCCGGTGATCACCGACACCGCTGGCGAGCCGGTGATGGCGAGCCCCTTGGCCGCGCCCATCACGGAAAACGCGGCAAGGCCAATGGCGTCGAGCCAGAGCAGCAGCTTGTAACGAGATTCGACACGGTGCGCGGTGAAGAACACCACCACCGCCACCACCGCGCAGATCAGCACGTAGTCCCGGTTTCCCACCCAGAACACCGGCACGTTGAGGATCAGGTCGCGAAACGTGCCGCCGCCGATGCCGGTGACGCTGGCCAGGAACAGGAAACCGATAATGTCGAGCTGCTTGCGTGAAGCAGCAAGCGCCCCGGTCGCGGCAAAGACGGCGACGCCGGCATAGTCGAGAAGCGCGATGGGGTTCATGAGTGAGCGAATAGCAAGAAGGGAGTAGCGAATAGGGAATAGCACGAAGCCACTTGGCCGCTATCAACTATTTCCGATTCGCTACCCCTATTCGCTACTCACTCTCGTCAGGCGTCTTTCTCAGCCTGCTCATTGACAGGCCCAGGCTCGACTGGGGCTTCGGCGGCAAACTTCGGGCCGCCCTTGGCGACGCCGACCATGGCCGGGCGCAGCACCCGCTCGCCGATCGAATAGCCCGGCTGGACGACCTGGACCACGGTGTTGGCCGGGACGTCAGGATTGGGCACTTCAAACATCGCCTGGTGGAAATTGGGATCGAACTTCTCGCCTTCAGGCGCGAGTTTCTTGACCCCGTGCCGTTCCAGCGCCGACAGCATGGCGCGTTCGGTAAGGTCGACGCCTTCGATCAGCGCCTTGAAGCCGGCATCGCCTGATGCCTTGGCTTCAGCCGGGATGGCGTCTAACGCGCGGCGCAGATTGTCCGACACCGACAGCATGTCGCGCGCGAAATTCGCCACCGCGTAAGTGCGCGCGTCGTGCACGTCGCGCGCGGTGCGGCGGCGCAGGTTTTCCATCTCGGCCGCGACGCGCAGCGCGCGGTCCTTCAGATCCTCATTTTCCTTCAGCAGCCGCACAAGGGCTTTATAGTCGCCATCGATGCTGCCTTCCGTGCGCTCGGCATTGGCCTCGGTCGCCTCGACTTCATCGGGTGCGCGTTCGTCTTTTGCCTGGTCGCTCATCGCCGTTTCCCGTCAATCTCGAATGATATGGATTTTGAGCCCGATATCGAGGTTTGGCGGCCAAAAATCAAGGGGTAAGCGATGGTAGAGGCCCTTGACCAGGGCAGGACAACGAACGGCACGGTCTTTCGATTTTAATTCAAGCTTTACCTTAAATGACGGCTTTGCTTGCCACAAAGGCGTGGTGCGGGAACCATTCCCCTGCTGGAGGAGTTTCGAAGCTGACACAGGATTTTGAGATTATGACCCGCAACAAAGGCGAAAAGGGAGAACGGTTGGCCACCGAGGTCAGGCGCCAGTTCGGTGCCGAGGCGGTGACGCGCTTTCTGCGTACCTTGCCGGCCTTCCGCACCGAGACCGACATTCCCGACCGCCTCAGGGAGCTGCTCGACCGCCTCGACGGGGTGGAGGACAGCGACGCCGGCTGGCGCAGGCAGTAAACGCAACGATCGATCTGGCAACAACCCTCCATCGACAATAGCCTGAGAGAGCCGAACCATCTAGTGATGGATGCGTTATGATTCACATGGAGGACGTAGTGCGCAAGGTTTCGATCACCTCATTGCTGTCGGCGCTTGTCGGCCTTGGCGCCGTTGCATTGGTGGCCTTTCCGTCACAGGCAGAGAGTCTGCAGCTGGAAGTGGGCAAACATGGCCCGCGGCTGAAGCTCCTGCCAGATTGCGATCCCAACTACGACGATTGCGATGTCCGCAGCAACGACTGGCGCGACCGTCGTCACTCACGAGGCTGCACGGAAGACCGCGCTCTCGACAAGGCGGAACGGATGGGCATCCGCCGGGCAAGGATAGAGTCCATCGGCCGCCGCGAGATCACCGTCCGGGGCAGACAGTATGGCGACCGCGTCCGCGTGACTTTTGGAACCGAGCGCGGCTGCCCCATCCTCGATCGGGAGTAGTGATCGCCCCAAAGCAGAAAACCCGGGCGCTCCAGGGTGAATCGTCGACTGGTTAAGTTGGGACTGACCGGGTCGACCGCCGTGCCACGCGACAATTACGCACAGTAATTTTGCGTGATCCCTGTCTTGCGGTGGCGGGACACCCCGCCTATGATTCCTGATGAACATGATTTCCCCTGAGGCGGCTGCCAACAGCAAGCGCGCGTGGCTGAAGATTCTGGCACGCTACAAGAAGCCGGACAGGCGCCGCAGCGCGCTCGAACTCGCCATCACCCTTATTCCCTTCGTCACGCTCTGGGCGCTCTCTTCGGCCGCCTACTCCTACGGTCATTGGTGGGGTCTGGTCCTCATTCTTCCGGCGGCCGGGTTTCTGGTGCGCATCTTCATGATCCAGCACGACTGCGGCCATGGTTCCTTCTTCGCCAATCGTTATGCCGACGACTGGATCGGCCGCGCGCTCGGCATCCTGACGCTGACGCCCTACGACTGCTGGCGGCGCGCCCACGCGACCCATCATGCCAGCGCTGGCAATCTTGACGAGCGCGGCATGGGCGACATCAGGACCTTGACCGTTGCCGAATACCGGCAATTGTCATGGCGAGGCCGTCTCGCCTATCGTCTCTATCGCCACCCGCTGGTGATGTTCGGGCTGGGACCCATCTGGCTGTTCATCTTCGAGCAAAGGCTGCCTGTCGGCATGATGCGTGGCGGCCTGACGCCTTGGGTGTCGTCAATGACCACCAATCTTGGCATCGCGGTTGCGGCGGCTATCCTCATCTGGTTCGTCGGCCCCGGCGCGTTCCTGATTGTCCATCTGCCGATCGTCATCCTTGCCGGTTCGGCCGGCATCTGGCTGTTCTACGTCCAGCACCAGTTCGAGGAGACGGAATGGGCAAAGGATGCGGACTGGGAATTCCAGCACGCCGCCTTGCACGGATCGTCCTACTACGACCTGCCGCCGGTGCTGAACTGGTTCACCGGCAATATCGGCGTCCACCACGTCCACCACCTCTCCGCCAAGGTGCCGGGCTACCGGTTGCAGGAAGTGCTGCGGGATTATCCGGAACTGCGCGGCATCGGCCGCGTCACGCTGCTCGACAGCCTGCGCTGCGTCAAACTGGCGTTGTGGGACGAAAACCGCCGCAAGCTGGTGTCGTTCCGCGAGGCGCTGGCGGCGGCGTAAAGAAACCGCCGCACCATACGGCGCGGCGACATTCGGGAAATCCTGGATTTGTTTTGACGCAATCCCGGACGGAAAACCGCTTTTCCTGGAATTGCTCGCGATCAGGCCGCCTGGCGCTCTTCGCGCATCAGGATTTCGCCATGGCGGATCTCGGTACCCAGCACCTTCAGGCATTCGCGGATGAAATTGGACAGGCCCGGCCAGCCCTTGGCTGAAACGAGATTGCCGTCGACATGGGCGCCGGTCGGCGCGACGTCGATGTAGATGCCGCCGGCCAGCGTCACCTCCGGCTCGCAATAGTGAAGCGCTGCGACTTCCCGACCCCGCACCACGCCGTCGACGGCGATCAGGATCTGCACGCCGTGGCAGATGGTGAAGATCGGCTTGCCGGCCTCATGGAAATGCCGCACCAGCGCCTGCACCCGCTTGTCGATGCGGATGTATTCGGGCCCGCGCCCGCCCGCCGCATAGACGGCATCATAGTCGTCCGGCTTCACCTCGGCGAAGGTCTTGTTGAGGATGTAGTCATGGCCAAGCTTTTCCGTATAGGTCTGGTGGCCTTCGAAGTCGTGCAGCGACGTCTTCAGGATGTCGCCGGCCTTCTTGTCGGGGCACACGACATGCACCGTATGGCCAACGGCATGCATGGCCTGTTCAAAGACGAAAATCTCGTACTCCTCGCTGAACTCGCCAACGAGCATCAATATCTTCTTGCCAGCCATTCCCGGTTCCTCCCTTGTCGCCACATTTATTTCGGATGATGAAATAATGGACCTATCCTAAGGGCAGGAATGCGAAAGGGAAAGCACAAATCCCCCGTTGGTAAGACCAGTTCCCGTCGGCCGGGGATGGCATGGCCATAGATCGCTTCAAAACAGGCGAAAATAGCACCACTGGTTCGACCAGAACTCCTTCAGGCCACCGCCTTGATCATATCCGCTGCCTTTTCGGCGATCATGATGGTCGGCGCATTGGTGTTGCCGCCGATCAGCGTCGGCATCACCGAGGCGTCGACCACCCGCAAGGCCCGTATGCCGCGCACGCGGAGCTGCGGATCGACCACCGCCATGTCGTCGATGCCCATCTTGCAGGTGCCCGCCGGGTGATAGATCGTATCGGCGCGGGCTCGGATATGGGTCATCAGCTCGGCATCGCTCGATACGCCGGCGGTGTAGATTTCCTTGGCGCGGTATTTGGCCAGCGCCGGCGCCTCCAATATGCCGCGCATCATTCTGACACCCCTGAGCAACAGCTCGGCGTCGCGTTTGTCGGACAGAAAACGCGGATCGATGCGCGGTGGCGCCAGCGGGTCGCGCGCCGACAGCCCGACCTCGCCGCGCGAATGCGGCCGCAGCACGCAGACGTGGCAGGAAAAACCATAACCCATATGCAGCTTGCGACCATGATCATCGACGATGGCGATGCAGAAATGCAGTTGCAGGTCGGGACGGTGGATCGCCGGGTCGGATTTGAGGAAGGCGCCGCCCTCAGCGTAGGGCGTGGCGATCATACCGCCGCCATCCCTGCGCCAGCGCCGCAGATGCCGCAGCAGGCCAGGCAGACCGCGCAGGCCGATGCCCATCATGTCGGTATTCTTCGATGTCCAGCCCATGATGAAATCAAGATGGTCCTGCAGGTTCTTGCCGACGCCGGGCATTTCATGGACGATCGGAATTCCGTGCGCTGCAAGCTCGACAGCCGGGCCGATCCCGGACAGCATCAAGAGCTGTGGCGAGCCGAAGGCACCAGCGCAGACGATGACCTCGCGCCCGGCTTTCGCAACGGTTTCAATCTTGCCCGCGCGGTAGCGCACACCGGCAGCCCGCTTGCCTTCAAGGACGATGCCCGTGGCGTGTGCTCCGGTGATAACGGTAAGGTTTGGCCGGCTCATCGCCGGATGCAAATAGGCGGCGGCCGCCGAGCAGCGCTCGCCATTGCGGCGTTCACCCCAGAATTGCGTGACTTGATAAAGTCCCGCCCCTTCCTGTTCGACCCCGTTGAAATCATCGTTGCGCCGGATCTGGTTCTCGCCACAGGCTTCGACAAAGGCCCTGGAGAGCGCACGCGACTCCTGCTGCTCGGCGACCCGCAGCGGTCCGTCACCGCCATGCAAGGCATCACTGCCACGCTGGTTGCCTTCCGCGCGCCGGAAATAAGGCAGCACCTCGTCCCATGACCAGCCGTCGCAGCCGAGATCGGCCCATTCGTCATAGTCGCCGCGGTGTCCGCGTGTGTAGAGCATGGCATTGATGGCGCTCGAGCCACCCAGAGCCTTCCCGCGCGGCTGGTACCCCTTGCGGCCGCCGAGCCCTTGCTGCGGCACCGTCTCGAAGGCCCAGTTGTTGATCTTCGGCCGGCCCGGCAACAGCGCGATGACGCCTGCCGGCGCGCGAATGAGCAGGTTCGTGCCCTCGCCGCCGGCTTCGATCAGGCAAACCCTTTTCGATGGATCTTCGGAGAGCCGCGCGGCAAGCGTGCAGCCGGCGGACCCGCCACCGGCAATGACATAGTCGAAATCCATGATCTCCTCCCGGTTGGAACGCCGCGCGTCCAAAGGACACGCAAAGGACGATCCGAGACTCATTCACATCAGGCGGATGTTTCCGTCCGGATGACCAAGAGAAGGCCCGATCACAACCGATGTAAAGACGCGTGGAATTACCGCTGCGTCAGCTGACGCGAACGTCGCCAGGAATATTTTGGTCCCTTGGGCTCCGGCATGGCAGTTGGCTGATAGTAGAGCCCCAACCCGCCGGTGCGGCCCTCTTCCAGCCGTTTCAACAGCACCGGGTTAGATATCTCGAATTCGTCGAAGCCGAGCCGCAGCATATGCGGCAACTGGTCGACCAGCACCTGGCCCGTGGCGCGCACCGCACCCTCGAAATGATAGCGGCTGCGCAGCAATTCGCCCTTGGAGAAGGAACGGCCATCGCTGAAGGCCGGGAAGGCCAGCGCCACCAGTGACAGCTGGTCGAGCAGATCGGCGATCTTCTCGAGCTGGTCGCCGGGCTGCAGCGCGACACCGAGCCGCTCCCTGGCGGACCGGCGCACCTCCGGATCGAGAGCGAGGAACGCCTGCAGCGGTAGGATGAAGCGGCCATTGCCGGACAGTGCGTCCGCGCTTTCGGCATGAGCCCACTCGTCCTCGCGAAAACCCGTCCGGGTCCAGAGGCGGGTCTCCGGTGTGGTCGGTTCGGTCATCAAAAATTCCTAAAGCCCAAAGAATCCCAGGGTGTTGAAACTTGGCTCAGGCCAAGCCGAGCACCGGAAGCGCAGGAAACCCCCCTTTGCAGGCCGGCTGAATATCAACATACCCTATAGCGATGCGTCGGTCAGCGACTTCTCCAGTCCCGACAGGTGAATGCCGCACTCGGTCTTGGCATGACCGGCCCAGCGGCCGCTGCGCGCGTCCTCGCCGGGCCGCACCGGCTGCGTGCAGGGGAAGCAGCCGATCGACAGATAGCCATAGGCGACCAGCGGATTTTCGCGCAGCGCATGCGCGCGCATGTAGTCCGCCTGGTCCGATGTCGTCCAGTGCGCCAGCGGATTGATGCGGATGCGCGGGCCGACCGCCTCGAACACCGGAAGCGCTGCCCGGGTCGAGGCCTGGAAGCGCTTGCGTCCGGTGAACCAGGCGCGGAAAGGTGCAACGCCACGCGCCAGCGGCTCGACCTTGCGCACGTCGCAGCAGGCGTCGGTATTGCTCTGGTGCAGATTGCCCGTCGGGTCGATCCGTTCGAGCGCTGCTTCTTCGGGCTTGATCACCCGGATGTTGGTCAGCCCGAAATCGGCGGCAAGCGCATCGCGATAGCTGAGCGTCTCCTCGAAATGCTTGCCGGTGTCGAGGAAGATGACCGGCAGCGTCCGGTCGATCTTGGAGATCATGTGCAGCAGCACGGCCGAATCGGCGCCGAACGACGACACCGCGGCGATCTCGTCGTGGAACAGTTCGTGGGCCGAGCGTTCAATGATCTCGAGCGGGGTCAGATGGCCATAAAGCGCATCGAGCCCCGCCGCTTTCGCGGCAATGCCGTCATCGACGACGTCGACGATCTGGTCAAGCGGCCTTGGCTTCGCCAGCATAGAGCGCCTCCTTGAACGGCGCGGGACCGACTCGGCGGTAGGCGTCGATGAATTTTTCTTGCGGGTTGAGCCGAAGGCCGAGATAGGTCTCGACGATCTGCTCGATGGCGTCGGTGATCTCTTCCGAGCTGAAGCCGCGGCCGATGATCTCGCCGACCGACGTGTTTTCGTCGGCCGAGCCGCCCAGCGTCACCTGATAGAGCTCGGAGCCCTTCTTCTCGACGCCAAGGATGCCGATATGACCGACATGGTGATGGCCGCAGGCATTGATGCAGCCGGAGATCTTCAACTTCAGTTCGCCGATCTCCCGCTGCCGCTCCAGCGAGCCGAAGCGGCGCGAGATTTCCTGCGCGATCGGGATCGATCGCGCCGTCGCCAGCGCGCAATAGTCGAGGCCCGGGCAAGCGATGATGTCCGATATCAGGTTGGAGTTGGCCGTCGCCAGCCCGATGTCGACCAGTGCGTCATGGATCGCCTTGAGATCGGCGCGCGCCACATGCGGCAGGATCAGGTTCTGCTCATGGCTGACACGAAGCTCGTCGAAGGCGTATTTCTCGGCGATGTCGGCGACCGCCTCCATCTGGCTGTCGGAGGCGTCGCCCGGCACCTCGCCGATGCCCTTCAGCGAAACGGTCACCGCCGCATAGTCGGGATGGCGGTGCGTCACCACGTTCTGGTCGAGCCAATCGGAAAAGCTCTTCGAATCGAGGCGCGCAAGCTTCACCGCTGCGTCGCCGTCCGGCCGGTCGGTGAGCGCCGGAGGCGCGAAATAGGCCTGGATGGCGCGGATATCGGCGTCCGGCAGCTTCAGTTCGGCGTCCTTCAGTTCCTGCCACTCGGCCTCGACCTGGCGGGTGATTTCCTCGACGCCGGTCTCGTGGACGAGGATCTTGATGCGCGCCTTGTACTTGTTGTCGCGGCGGCCATACAGGTTGTAAACGCGCAGGATCGCCGTGCAGTAGGACAGAAGGTCGGCTTCCGGCAGGAAGTCGCGGATCTTCCTGGCCACCATCGGGGTGCGGCCCTGGCCGCCACCAATATAGACGGCGAAGCCGAGTTCGCCGGCGGCGTTCTTCTTCAGGTGCAGGCCGATATCGTGGGTCTGGATGGCGGCGCGGTCGCGCTCGGCACCTGTCACCGCGATCTTGAACTTGCGCGGCAGGAACGAGAATTCGGGATGCACCGACGACCACTGGCGCAGGATTTCCGCATAGGGGCGCGGATCGGCGACCTCATCGGCGGCGGCACCGGCGAAATGGTCGGCGGTGACATTGCGGATGCAATTGCCACTGGTCTGGATGGCATGCATCTCGACGCTTGCCAGATCCGCCAGGATCGCTGGAATATCCGACAGCGCCGGCCAGTTGAACTGGATGTTCTGGCGCGTGGTGAAATGGCCGTAGCCCTTGTCGTATTTGCGGGCGATGTGGCCAAGCATGCGCAACTGCTTGCCGTTCAGCGTGCCATAGGGCACCGCGATGCGCAGCATGTAGGCGTGCAGCTGAAGATAGACGCCGTTCATCAGCCTCAGCGGCCTGAACTGGTCCTCGGTGATTTCGCCGGCAAGGCGGCGCTGGACCTGGTCGCTGAACTCGGCGACACGGGCCTGGACAAAATCGTGGTCGAACTCATCGTAACGGTACATGCTTCGTCTTTCAGGGCGCGTCCGCCCATGCCTGGTGTCTTGTTAAGCTGCCCAAGTCGCCTGCTTGGCAGCCTGCTTGCCGAGATCGTTGCGGATGGTCGGGCCGGCGGCGCGGATCTTCTCGCGCAACCGCACCGGCTCGACGATGCCGTTGACGACATCGGCGTCGATCAAATTGACGTCGACCACTTCGTTGTCGGCATACGCCTTGGCGCCGATCGCCTCCAGCCGATCCTCGGCCGCCTTGTCGTGCGCAAGGTCGGCATGGTCTACCGTCTCGGCCCAGCCGCCATCGGCATACCAGACGGCAATGCCGTCACTGAGGCGATTGGCGGTCAGTATCTTCATTGTTGAACTCCCTCAGTGGCAGCTGCGGACACGCCTGCATGCCTGTGTCCCGCGAGCGGCTCCGACCGTTCAAAGTTGGCGCCGGCAACCGCATCGCCGATGATGGTCATGACCGGGCCGGAAAGATCGGCACGCGCTTCCAGCGACGGCAGGTCGGCAAGCGTGCCGTGGAAGCGGCGGCGATTGGCGAGGCTGGCATTCTCGACCACGGCCACCGCCGTGTCGGGCGACAGACCAGCCTCGATCAACCGGCCGGCAACCTCGGCCGCCACCGAGCGGCCCATATAGACGGCGACGGTCGCGCCCGAAATGGCAAGCTTGGCCCAGTCCGGCAGCGAATTGCCCTTGAGGTCATGTCCGGTCGTGAACACCATCGACGAGGAAACGCCGCGCAAGGTCAGCGGCAATTCGAAATCGGCAGCGGCGGCGAAAGCCGCGGTAACGCCCGGAACCACCTCATAGGCGATGCCGGCATCACGCAGTGCTGCCATCTCCTCTCCGGCCCGGCCGAACACCAGTGGATCGCCCGACTTCAGCCGCACGACACGCTTGCCTTGGCGCCCAAGTTCGACCAGCAGCGCATTGATCTCGGCCTGGCTCTTGGTGTGGCAGCCCTTGCGTTTGCCGACCGGCAGGCGCTCGGCATCGCGGCGTCCCATGGCAACGACCGCTTCCGGCACCAGCGCGTCATGGACGATGACGTCGGCCTCCATCAGCAGACGGTGGGCGCGCAGGGTCAAAAGATCCTCGGCGCCCGGACCGGCACCGACGAGCGCGATATGGCCCGACGTAGGCGTGTTTGAAAGCAGAAGATCGACGGCGGCGTCATGCGCCTGCGACAGCTGGCCTGCGTCCACGGCATGGGCAGGCGCGCCGCCGAAAAAGTCGCTCCAGAAGCGGCGACGGGCGTTGCTTTTCGGCAGCAGCTTCTCGGCAGCACCGCGAAACGACGCGGCAAGCGTTGCCAGCGGGCCAAGCGACGGCGACAGCAGCTGGTCGATGCGGCTGCGCAGCATCTGGGCAAGCACCGGTCCAGCCCCTTCCGTACCGATGGCGATGGCGACCGGCGCGCGGTTGACCAGCGCCGGGGTGAAGAAATCGCACAGCTCCGGCCGGTCGACCGCATTGACCGGGATCCCCAGACGGCGCGCGTCCGCGGCCACGCGGCGGTCGAGTTCCTCGTCGCCGCTGGCGGCAAACACCATGACCGCGCCTTCGAGCTGCGACGCGTCGTACGTGGCGGCCACATGGTTCGCGCCAGCCTGAACGATGAAGGCCAACAGGTCGGGCTCGGCGTATTCGGAAATGATGCGCAGGACCGCGCTCGACTGCCCGATCAGCCGCGCCTTGGCCAGCGCCTCGTCGCCGCCGCCGACGATGGCCACGGTTTGCCCCTCGACCCGCAGGAAGACAGGGAAGGCATTGAGCTTGGGAACAGTGTGCGGCATGGACGCGAGCGTAATCCTGAACAGGCCTGCAGTTCTACGCGCGGGCGCGAAAAACCAGAAGGAACGCACTCGCGCATCGCTCGTCGGGATGCAATCGCTTTTCTGAATGCTCTCTACCCAAGAGAAAAATATTCCTCGTTGGCACATGGAGCGGATTCAAGCTGCTGCCGCAGGCCTTGATTTGCGCCTCTTTTAGCGCCCGACCGAAAATATCGCAAAACAGTTTTTTCTAAATTCTACCAATTTAGTAGATTAAAGCCGCCCGCACCAAAACCCATGCAGGGCAGCAAAATCACTGCCCTTTTCGATCAGGCGGCGACATGATCTGCGTGAATTCTGACGGCTATTTGTTTTCTGCGCCTCTCGCAGTCGATTTTGCGCGCTTGCGGGTTGCATCGTCGACACCCCTTCCACCATATTGCAAACAGGCGGCGGCTTCGGGCGGCGCACACCCGACATCTCTGGTTTGAAAGGCGCTCCATAGACAATGCCGCATGACACGCCCCTTATCGCCACCATCGTCGCCGGTCTGGGGCTGGCTTTCGTCTTCGGGGCTCTCGCCAACCGATTCCGCATTCCGCCGCTGGTCGGCTATCTCGTAGCCGGCGTGCTGGTCGGGCCGAACACGCCCGGCTTCGTCGCCGATGCCGGCCTTGCCAATGAACTGGCCGAAATCGGCGTCATCTTGCTGATGTTCGGCGTCGGCCTGCACTTCTCGCTGAAAGATCTTCTGTCGGTGCGCGCCATCGCCGTGCCCGGCGCTATCGTCCAGATCGGCTTTGCCACCGCACTCGGCGCCGGCCTGTCCTGGATGCTCGGCTGGTCGATGGGCGCGGGCCTGGTTTTCGGCCTGGCGCTATCGGTCGCCTCGACCGTGGTGCTGCTGCGCGCCTTGCAGGAACGGCGCCTGATCGAGACGGAACGCGGCCGGATCGCCGTCGGCTGGCTGATCGTCGAGGACCTGGCCATGGTGCTGGCGCTGGTGCTGCTGCCGGCCCTTGCCGGCGTGCTCGGCGGCCAGGAGCAGGCTGACGCCCACGCGAGCGGCTTTCTGTCGCTGCCGGCCAGTTATGGCATCTGGGGCGTCGTCGGCATCACGCTGGCCAAGGTTGCCGCCTTCGTCGTCGTCATGCTTGTGGTCGGCCGCCGGGTGATCCCGTGGATCCTGCACTACGTCGCCCACACCGGCTCGCGCGAACTGTTCCGGCTCGCCGTGCTGGCCATCGCGCTCGGTGTCGCCTTCGGTGCAGCCAAACTGTTCGGGGTGTCGCTGGCGCTGGGCGCCTTCTTCGCTGGCATGATCATGAGCGAATCCGAGCTCAGCCATCGCGCCGCCGAGGAATCGCTGCCGCTGCGCGATGCCTTTTCCGTGCTGTTCTTTGTTTCGGTCGGCATGCTGTTCGATCCGTTCAGCCTGATCAGTAATGGCTGGCCGATCCTGGCGACGCTTGCCATCATCGTCATCGGCAAATCGTTGGCGGCATTCGTCATCGTCATTGCCTTCGGCTATCCCTTGGCCACGGCGCTGATGATTTCGGCGAGCCTGGCCCAGATCGGCGAATTCTCCTTCATCCTGGCCGAACTCGGCGTCGGGCTGAAACTATTGCCCGAACAGGGCCGCGACCTGATCCTTGCCGGCGCCATCCTGTCGATCGTCCTCAATCCGCTGATGTTCCTCGCCATCGACTGGATGAAGCCATGGCTTGAGCGGCGCGCCGCCAGGACGGCACCGCCGGTCGAGGCAAAGCCGGTCGGTCCGGCGACGGAACCGGGCCAGGTGGCTTCGGTTGCAGCGACGACCAACGGGGAAGACGGGCCGCCGCCGAGGACAGCGCTCGCCAACCACGCCATCCTGATCGGCTATGGCCGTGTCGGCAGTCTCGTCGGCGCAGCGTTGAAAGAGGCCGCCCTGCCCTTCCTCGTCATCGAGGATGCCGACAAGACACTGGCCAGGCTGAAGGCCGACGACATCGAGATCGTCTCCGGCAATGCCGCAAATGCCGAAGTGTTCGCCGCGGCCAATCCGGAAGGTGCGAAGCGGCTGATCCTGGCCATCCCCAATGCCTTCGAGGCCGGCCAGATCGTGCTGCGGGCGCGGGCCGCCAATCCGAAGATCAACGTCATCGCCCGCGCCCATTCCGACGCCGAGGTCGAGCATCTCAAGGGGCTCGGCGCCGACACGGTGATCATGGGCGAGCGCGAGATCGCTCGTGGCATCGTCGAAGAGGTGTTGGGGCACAAGCCAGCGCTACGGCCGGAGGCCGCCTAGCCGTCCGTGGCCTAAGTCCTGGACCCCAAGCCCGCATGCTCACGGATGCTGGCAATGAGATCGTCTGGAAGCGCGCCTATCAAGCGACGAATGCTGAACCGCCGTTTTGCACGAGATTGCTGAGATACTTTGCCGGCGGCTTCCCAAGCGCCTTCTTGAACATGGTGATGAAGGCCGTGACGGATTCATAACCGAGATCGCCCGAAACTTGCTGCACGCTCGCGCCGGCGGCCAACTCTCGCATTGCGACGATCAAATGCAGTTGCTGGCGCCAGCGCCCGAAGGTCAGTCCCGTCTCCTTCACCGCGAGACGTGCGAGACTGCTCTCGCTGAGGGCGACACGATTGGCCCATTCTGCCAAGGTGCTGCGGTCGGCAGGATCTTCCGCCAACGCCTCGGCGATCCGCCTCAGGCGCGGCTCGGATGAAATCGGCAGATGCAGCTGCTGGATCGGCATGCGAGGCAGTTCGGTGAGCAGGACCCTGGTCAAGAGCCCGTCCCTTGCGTCATCCCCGACGCTATCGGACAGCTCGATGATCAGTTCGCGCAGCAGTGGCGAGATCGAAAGCGTGCAGCACCGGTTTGGCAGATCGGCGGCTCCCGGCTCGATGTAGACGAAAAAAATCCGGGCATTGGCGGTCGCGATATTGCTGTGCTCGATGTCACCCGGAATCCACACCCCGCAATGAGGCGGCACCATCCACAGGCCATTGGGAACGCGACATATGACGCCGCCTCCCAGTGCGAAGACGAGTTGCCCTTTGCGATGCCGGTGGTCGGGCACCTCTGCCTTGGTCTCGGTAACGTCAACGCGCACGGCGATTGCCGGCCCGAGAACGTCATCTACGTCGAAATCGAGCCATGGGTAGCGAAGAGGCTGTCTCATGATTGACGGTTTTTAGCGATCAGTTGCCATAATATCTAAATTATTCAGCCGGCTGAGTCTATAAATTCCGGTTTGCGTATAGCGGGCGTCAGGCTGATCGCGTCGACGCTCCGCGTGCCCATCGCCGGCCGATGAGGCGGCGACCTCCGCGCAAGTGTGCCAAGCCATCGAAGATTAGGCTTGGTGCTCCGAAGTCGAACCCGCAAGGCATAGCGCCGCCAGACGCTATGCCTCCACAAACCAGCAAGAAGGTATGACCCCATGCTCGCCTTGGTCACATCTCCCGCCAGCGCCACCAGACTGAGGCTCGCCGAGCTGGAGGAGCCTCAGCCCTTCGCAAACGAGGCGCTTGTCTCGGTCCGCGCAACCTCGTTGAACCGCGGTGAACTGCGCCTGCTCGCCATCCGACCGAACGGCTGGATACCCGGCCAGGACATCGTTGGGGTTGTCGAATGCGCAGCAGCCGATGGCTCCGGGCCAACCGTAGGCACCCGGGTTGCGGCTTTGGTCGACCAGGCCGGCTGGGCCGAACGTGTCGCCGTTTCAACCGACCGTCTCGCCGTCCTGCCGGATTACGTCAGCTTTGTCTCCGCAGCCACGCTTCCGGTCGCGGGCACGACGGCGCTGCGCACCCTGCGCCTCGGCGGCGATCTGGCCGGCCAGCAGGTCCTGATCACCGGCGCAAGCGGTGCGGTCGGTCGTTTCCAGATCCAGATCGCCCGCGAGCAGGGCGCCTCGGTGACCGCGATCGCCGCCGCCCGACATGCTGAGGATCTCCGCGGTCTTGGAGCCGAGCAGGTTGTCGAGTCGATCGCGTTGGCCAAGGGCCTGTTCTCGCTGATCACCGAGTCGGTCGGCGGCGAAAGCCTGACACACGCGATCGAATGCGTTGCACCTGGCGGGACCGTTGTCATGTTCGGATCGAGCAGCGGCGAACTCACGCCCATCGGATTCCGCCAGTTCGTTCCGGATCACGAGGGAGCGAGGCTTCAGACTTTCGCGTACTACACTTCCGGTTCAGGCATTGGCGCGGACATCGCCTCGCTGCTCGCGCTGGTCGCGGCTGGCCGGCTTGAAACGCGCGTGGTCTTGACCGTGCCGTGGACAGACGTCGCCCAAGCCCTCGACGCACTGCGACAGCGCAGCATCAGCGGCAAGGCTGTTCTCACCATAGCCGGAATAAGCAGTCCCTAGCTTGAAAGTCGACCGGCTCACACGTGCTGGCCGCTATTGATTCCGACGCCGATGTCGAGCATCTTAAGGGGCTCCGCGCCGACACGGTGATCATGGGCGAGCGCGAGATCGCCCCGTGGGATCGTGGAAGGGGCGCTTGGTGGGCATACCGAGACGGTGCAAGCCGGCCAGACCGCCAGGAGCGCTACTCTTTCACAATCGTGAGGCCTGCCTCGATCACACGTTTTCTGATATTTTGAACGTCTTCGGGCGGAACATCCCACTGCCAAGTGATAGGCGACAATTGCCGCAGAACGCCGTAGGCGTTCTCCTCGATCCAGGTCTCCAGTCGCTTGCCGTCCAAGTGGCGGTCCAGATGCCCACGTGACAACAGGTTGAACGGAAACACGTCGCGAAGGTTCTCGGTCAGATTTCGTTTGTCGCTATCAGCACGGAATGTTCGGCCAAATGCGAAAGATTGCTCGCTCATTTGTGCCGGCGGGCCATAGAACGTCTTGTCGACGGTCGCGAAACGAGAAGATGCCGACCCTCGCGCAAACGCTCTCGGCCCCCAAAAATATGGCATCGAGAGGCCAAACCCATAGATTGGTTGCAGTTCATCGCTGACATATCTGACGATTCTCTGAAAGGTCTCTTTCAAATCGGGGACTGCGGCCTGGTCAATGTGAATATCGAACAGCCTGAAACGATCGACCGAGCAGCCAATTTCTATCGCAAAATCCGACAATACATCGGGGCTGCGCTTCCACAGACAACCGACCGATTCCCAGCTCTTCTTGTCTATGACGCCGCGTTCGACAAAATTTCTGTAGAGATAATCCTTGCCCGTTTTGTCATCGACAACCGTGGCTATATCAGGCGAAGAGCCGATAATCTCAGCAATGCGATCCAGGATCTCGCATGCCTGGCGAATGCTCAGGGTTGCGGCCCATTCATAAATCAGCAGCGACCCAACAATGTTGGTTTCAGCGAACCGCTCATATCGGCCGGTCTGCTCGCTCACACGTGCTGGCCGCCATTGATATGGATTTCCGAGCCGGTCACGTAGGATGCCTGCTGCGAGCACAGGAAGAAGATGATGTCGGCGACTTCCGCCGTGGTGCCGAGACGCCGCAGCGGAATGGTCTCGACGATCTTGTCCGTGCCCGGCGACAGGATCGCGGTGTCGATCTCGCCCGGCGCGATGGCGTTGACGCGGATGCCGTGCGGGCCGAAATCATGCGCCATCTCGCGCGTCAGCGAGCCAAGCGCGGCCTTCGATGTCGCATAGGCGGTGCCGGCGAAGGGATGCACGCGGGTGCCGGCGATCGAGGTGACGTTGACGATCGAGCCCTTGGCCGCGGCCAATTCCTTGAACAGCCCACGCGCCAGCATGATCGGCGCGAAGAAATTGACCTGGAACACGTCGCGCCAGACATGCATCGGCGTGTCGATCGAGTCCATCCGGCTGTTGCCGTCCTTGAGCTTCGGCGAGATGCCGGCATTGTTGACCAGCGCGTGTAGCTGGCCGCCATGCGCTTCCAGCCGATGGCGGATTTCCGAAACGGCGATGCCGACATCCTCCTGGTCGGCGAGGTCGACCTTGATGTGATCTTCCGGGCCGGCCGGCCACGGGCAATCCTCGGCAAAAGCCTGGCGCGAGCAGGTGATGACGCGCCAGCCCTCGCGCGAAAAACGCTTGACGGTGGCGTGGCCGATGCCGCGGCTGGCGCCGGTTAGCACGATGGTCTTTCTGGGGTCGAGTTCAGCCATTTTGTAGTCTCCAGGGCGGAGATGTAGCCGAACGCGGCCGAGGTGGCGAGAGGCGAGTTGCCGCTCAGCCGCCGCCCCCTCAGCCACCACCAAGAATATCGAGGATCGAGGTCTGCCGCTTCTTGAGCGGGCCGCCGACGCTGCCCGGCGGCACCGGGTGCTTGATCGACGCGGTGGCGCTGTCGTCTTCCGGCATCGAAAGGCCATCGGCATCGACCGTCTGCGCGGGACGTGCCGCGCGGACCGGCGCCGGCGGCGTCGCAGCAGGCGCAGCGGCCTGTGCGGCCGGGGCCTGCCGGCCAACGGCTACGGACGGAACCGGCGCCGGTGGCGTGTTGTTTGCCGAGGGTATCTCGTCGGGCACGATGGTGTCGGCCGGTGTCGACTTCCACGTGCCGGGCAGCGGCCGCACCGGCACGCCCTCATGCGCGGCGACCATGAACTCATGCCAAGCCTGCGCCGGCAGTGCGCCGCCGGTGACCTTCTTCATCGGGCTGCCGTCGTCATTGCCGAACCAGACGCCGGTGGTGAGATTGGCGGTGTAGCCGACGAACCAGGCGTCGCGCGAATTCTGGCTGGTGCCGGTCTTGCCGGCCGACGGCCAGGCGAAAGCCGCTTTTCGGGCGGTGCCGGTCTCGACCGTACCGGTCATCATCGAGTTCATCATGCCGACGATCTCGGGCTTGACGACACGCGGCGCGCTGCCGCCACCGCTGTCGTAAAGCACCTTGCCATCTGTGGTCGTTACGCGGCGGATGAAATGGATGTCCGGCTTGTAGCCGCCATTGGCAAAAGGCACATAGGCCGAGGTCAGCTCCAGCGGCGTCACCTCCGAGGTGCCGAGTGCGATCGAGGTGTTGGACTGCAGGTCGGACTGGATGCCCATGCGGTGCGCGGCTTCGACAACCGCGTTCGGCCCGACCTCCATGGTCAGCTGGGCCGCGACCGAATTCAGCGATTTCGCAAGTGCGGTGGCCAGCGTCACCCTGCCGAAATATTTGCCGCCGTAATTGTCGGGCGTCCAGTTGCCGATCTTGATCGGCGCATCGTTGCGCATACTGTCGGGCGTGCGGCCGGCTTCAAGGGCGGCCATGTAGACGAACGGCTTGAACGCCGAGCCCGGCTGGCGGCGTGCCTCCGAAGCACGATCGAACTGGCTGGTCGAATAATCGTAACCGCCGACCATGGCGCGCACCGCACCGGAATCGTCGATCGACACGAGCGCGCCCTGGGTGACGTTGAGCTTCTTGCCGCTGTCGTCGATCAGCCGGCGGATCGATTGCTCTGCGAGCTTCTGCAGGTTCAGGTCGACGGTAGAATCGATGACGATGTCGCCGCGCACGTCGCCGATCAGGTCAGGCAGTTCTTCCATGATGGTGTCGGCGACGTAGTTCTCCGAGCCGGTCCAGTAGGATGGCGCGCGCGTTGCCGGCGCGCTCATCGCCGAGGTCAATTCCTTGGCGCTGATCTTGCCCTCGTCGCGCATGGCGGCAAGCACGAGTTGCGAGCGTTCCTCGGCGGCCTTCGGGTCGCGCGCCGGCGACAGCCGCGACGGCGCCTTCAACAGGCCGGCAAGCAGAGCTGCTTCCGACAGCGTGACGTCGCGCGCGCTCTTGCCGAAATAGCGGCGCGAAGCCGCTTCGACGCCATAGGCGCCGGACCCGAAATAAACCCGGTTGAGGTACATTTCGAGGATCTGGTCCTTGGTGTGCTTGTGCTCCAGCCACAGCGACAGCAGCACTTCCTGCACCTTGCGTTCCAGGGTGCGGTCGGGCGTCAGAAACAGGTTCTTGGCCAATTGCTGGGTCAGCGTCGAACCGCCCTGCGAGAAATGCCCGCCGAGCAGGTTGGTCACCATCGCACGCGACAGGCCGATCGGGTCGATGCCGAAATGCGAGTAGAAGCGGCGATCCTCGATGGCGATGACGGCCTCGGGGATATAGGGCGACATTTCGTGCAGGCCGACGGCCTCGCCACCGCTCATGCCGCGGTTGGCCAGCAGTTGGTTGTCGGCTGAGACGATCTTGATATTGGGGGCGCGGTCGGGGATCGACCAGGTTGTGGCCGCCGGCATCTTGGCGCCGTAGTAGATGACGATGCCAGCCGCCGCGATGCCGCCCCAGATGGCGAGCACGAAGCACCAATAGAACAGCCGGCCGAGCACGCCGAACAAGCCGCGGCGGCTTCTGCCGCGTCCGCCGCGCGACGATTTTCCCTTGGCCGGCTTTCGTTTTGCGGAGGCTTTGCGGTTGCTCGGCACGACGCGATCCTCCTCGTTCACCGAAAGACCCGCCGAGGATTTCGCCTGCGGCGGTACCTCGAAACTGGGTTCGATGCGACTGTCTCTGCGGTTCGCCATGCGCTGTGCTTGATATCCCCGATGCCTATGGCGCTCGGGTTGAAGAGTAGATGCGGCGGTTTAAAGGCGGGTTAAGTCGGGAAAAATCGATGCAATGTGGATTCAATTGCTTGCGGATCGGTTCCAACGCCATATCGGCGCTGCCCGTCTGAGCAACAAGGCGGCGGCGGTCAGCGCCGGTCCGGCGCCGTCAATTCTGCTGGATCGAGATGCCCTTGTCGTCGATCTTGAGCTCGACGCCCTTCGGTTTGGTCTGCTCGCGATAGACATAGATGCCGAGCGCGATGACCACGACGACGAGCGCGCCAATGACGAGATAGAGCGTATTCTGTTTCATGGCGCGCTCTTTCGGTTGTCGAGCGTCAAGCTCGTTTCAGAACCTTGACCAGCACCAAAAGGATGATGGCGCCGATCGTGGCGTGGATGATCGCCGCGAGAACGCCGCCGCCGATGGAGAAGCCGATCAGCGGGAACAGCCAGCCGGCGATGAAAGCGCCGACGATGCCGACGATGATGTTGCCGATCAGGCCGAAGCCGAAGCCGGACACGATGAGACCGGCGAGCCAGCCGGCGATGGCACCAATGATGATGAAGACGAGCAGGCTTTCGACACCCATGACGATTTCCTCCGAGCAAGAGGGCGAGCGCGGAGCGGAAAGCTCCGAATCGGCCTCGATATCAACGATTTCAGGCTATTCGAAAGCAGCCAGCGTCGCCAGCGGCGCGCTCATTGGTCGTCATCGTCGCTTGCGGCAGGCCGCCAGCTGGTCGGCTCGACCTTCTTTTGCGTATGGCTGTCGGTGTAGACCCACCAGCCGTCGTCGCGATATTGCGCGATTGATTCGTTGATGACGCCGTCGCTGTCCTTCCAAGTGACGGAGACCTTTGAACCGTCGGTCGGAGCGGTCGCTATCGGCTTTCTGTCCGCCATGTCATCCCCTTTTGAACCGACCAGGCTGAGCCGACACAACGCGGCGCCCTGCATCTGGTTCCAAACGGGTCGCCGGCAGCAGAGTCTAACCAAGGTCATCAGCTGTGGGCGAAGATATCCTCTTCGTCCCAGCCCATGAGGTCGAGTTTGGCACGCGTCGGCAGGAAGCGGAAGCAGGCATCGGCCTCCTTCGTCCGCCCGTCTCGCGCCAGCCGCCCGGCCAGCACATCGCGCAAACGGTGCAGATAGAGCACATCGGAAGCGGCGTATTCGAGCTGTTCGGGCGACAGCGTCTCGGCCGCCCAGTCCGACGATTGCTGCGCCTTGGACAGGCCGACGCCGAGAAGCTCGAAGCAGATGTCCTTCAGCCCGTGCCGATCGGTGTAGGTGCGGGTCAGCCGCGAGGCGATCTTGGTGCAGAACACCGGCTCGGGCATCACCCCGAACGCATTGTAAAGCACGGCAAGGTCGAAGCGCCCGTAATGGAACAGCTTGGTCACGCCGCGATTTCTCAGCAGGCTGACGAGGTTCGGCGCCTTCTTCTGGCCCGGCGCGATCTGGATCACGTCGGCTGTGCCGTCGCCCGGCGAAATCTGCACCACGCACAGCCGGTCGCGATGCGGGTTGAGCCCCAGCGTCTCGGTGTCGATGGCCACCGCCCCGACATTGTAGTGCGAAAGGTCGGGCAGGTCATTTTTGTGGAAACGGATGTCGGCCATTGTCTTCTCCGGTCGAGCCCGCGGCATCCCTTGAAGCGCAAGGGGTGCCGCAGCGCTTTTATCTCGTGGCCCGTCCTCGCCGCGATCCGCTGAAAAATCAACAGGAAAACTAGGGTCCCGCCGCCTCAGCGCGTCAACGCCTCCAGAATCCGCGCCCACGAACGCTGGCCCTTGTGGAAGGAGCTCAGCTCGTATTTCTCGTTGGGCGAGTGGATGCGGTCATCGTCGAGGCCGAAGCCGACCAGCAGCGATTCCATGCCGAGATAGGTCTGGAAGTCGCCAACGACGGGAATCGAGCCGCCGCCGCCCGTCGTCACCGCCGGCTTCGGCCATTCGTCGGACAGCGCGTTCTTGGCCTTGGCCAGGAACGGCGAGTCATAGGAAAGCTGGATTGCCGGCGAGCCGCCATGCGGGTGGAATTCGACCGAACAGTCGGCCGGAATGCGCTCCCTGACGAACTTCTGGAACGCAGCGCGGATCTTCGCCGGGTCCTGCTTGTGGACGAGGCGGAACGAGACCTTTGCCGAGGCTTCCGCCGCGATCACCGTCTTGAAGCCCTTGCCGGTGTAGCCGCCTATGATGCCGTTGAACTCGGCCGTCGGCCGCGCCCACGTCAGTTCTAGCACCGAGCGGCCCTTCTCACCCGACGGGATCGACAGGCCGACGGGTCCGAGGAACATCTCGGCCGTCTCGCCAAGCGTCTCCCATGATTTCAGGATCTGCGACGGCGTTTCCTCGACGCCGTCATAGAAGCCTGGAATGGTGATGTGGCCGTCCTTGTCGTGGATATCAGCCAAAACCTTGGCCAGGATGCGGATCGGGTTGGCGGCGGCACCGCCATAGAGGCCGGAATGCAGGTCGCGATCGGCGGCCTTCACCGTGATCTCCTCACCGACCATTCCGCGCAGCCCGACGCAGATCGACGGCGTGTCGCGGTCCCACATGCTGGTATCGCAGACCAGCGCGAAATCGGCCTTCAGCTCGTCGGCATTGGCTTCGAGGAACGGTTTCAGCGACGGTGAGCCGGATTCCTCCTCGCCCTCGAACAGGATGGTGATGCGGCACGGCAAATTGCCATGCACCTGCTTCCAGGCCCGGCAAGCCTCGACGAAGGTCATCAACTGGCCCTTGTCGTCGGCCGAACCACGCCCGGTGATCACCTTGCGGCCGGGCTCGATTTCCTTGACCGCGGGCGAAAACGGATCGCTTTCCCACAATTCGATCGGATCGACCGGCTGCACGTCGTAGTGGCCGTAGAACAGCACATGCGGCGAGCCGGCTGGTCCATCATGATGCGCAACGACCATCGGGTATCCGGGCGTATCGCGCACGCTGGCGTCGAAACCGATAAGCTTGAGCTCTGCCACCAGCCATTCCGCCGCCTTGCGGCAGTCGGCGCCATAGGCCGGATCGGTGGAGATCGACTTGATCCTGAGCAGGCCGAACAGGCGCTCAAGGCTCTGGTCGAGATTCTTGTCGAGGCGATCGAGAACGGGGGAAACTGCGGACATTTGTGAAGCCTTTCGATTCAGTGCCGGGACCGTAAAGGCAGACTGGGCGAACGAAAAGCCCGGGACGATTGGACCAAGGCGCGCGATGCCTCTCGAACGACAAAAAAAGACCGCCGTGGTGGAGGGGGAACCACGGCGGCCTTCTACTCGAAACGATGCGGCAGCCCGGAGAGGGGGGATAGGCTGCCGCAGGTGTCCGGGATAGGCGGGGGACGGGCCTTGCTCCGGACTTCGGCGAAAACTGCCGATGACGTTTATTTGGGTCTTTGAACGTGGCGATTCAAGGGCATGAAAATTACACTTTTGTAACATGGGCGTGAGCAGTCCGGCCGCTGCCATTCTGTCAGGGTGTTGCCGGAACCGGTGGGTGCCGGCGCCTTTGGCATGGACCGCAGCATCGAGCCGCGCTATCCCTGCCGACATGAAAAAAGGCGATCATCTCTTCCTTATCGACGGCTCCGGTTACATCTTCCGTGCCTATCATGCTCTGCCACCGCTGACCCGCAAATCCGACGGCCTGCCGGTCGGCGCCGTTTCCGGCTTCTGCAACATGCTGTGGAAGCTGATGCTGGATGCCCGCAACACCGATGTAGGGATTGTGCCGACGCATTTCGCCGTTATTTTCGATTATTCCTCGAAAACCTTCCGCAACGATCTCTACCCCGAATACAAGGCCAACCGCTCGGCACCGCCGGAAGACCTGATCCCGCAATTCGGCCTGATCCGCCAGGCGACCAGGGCGTTCAACCTGCCTTGCATCGAGATCGAAGGCTACGAGGCCGACGACCTGATCGCCACTTATGCCAGGCTGGCCCGCGAAGCGGGCGGCGACACCACCATCATCTCCTCCGACAAGGACCTGATGCAGTTGGTCGGCGACACGGTCGGCATGTACGACCCGATGAAGGACCGCCAGATTGGCATTCCGGAAGTCATCGAGAAATGGGGTGTGCCGCCGGAAAAGATGGTCGACCTGCAGGCGCTGACGGGTGATTCCGTCGACAACGTGCCCGGCGTGCCCGGCATCGGGCCGAAGACGGCGGCGCAACTGCTGGAGCAGTTTGGCGACCTCGACGGGCTGCTGGCCCGCGCCGGCGAGATCAAGCAGGACAAAAGGCGCGAATCGATCATCGCCAACGCCGACAAGGCGCGCATTTCACGCCAGTTGGTGACGCTGAAGGCCGACGTTCCGGTGGCAGAGGGTCTGGACGACTTCATCCTGCACGCGCCGGACGGACCGAAGCTGATCGGCTTCCTCAAGACCATGGAATTCACCTCGCTGACCCGCCGCGTGGCGGAAGCAACCGGCACCGAGGCCGGCGACGTCCAGGCCGTCGCGGTGACCGTCGAGCGTGCCGACGCCGCGCATGGCCCCGATGTTGGCGCGGGAACTTCCGACGTCCGACCTGCCAAGACCGGCGAAGACGGCGCGGCAAACCAGGCCCCGGGCGCCGACAAACCCATCAGCGGCGACACCCCTTCCCTGCTCGCCGCACTGCGGTTGGAGAGCGCCGCCACCCGCAAGATCGATACGTCAGCCTATCATTGCATCCGCGATGTCGCGACCTTGAAAGCCTGGGTCGCCGAGGCAACCGAGACCGGGCTTGCCGCTTTCGACGTGAGGGCGACGTCGGCCGATCCGATGCAGGCCGAGTTGATCGGCATGTCCATCGCCACGGCGCCCGGCCGCGCCGCCTACATTCCTTTTGCCCACAAGAGCGGCAACGGTGATCTGCTCGGGGGCGGCGCGGTCGAAAACCAGATCCAGCTTCGCGAGGCGCTGGCCGTGCTGAAACCGCTGCTGGAGGACAAGTCGGTTCTCAAGATCGCGCAGAACCTGAAATACGATCTGGTCATCATGAGCCGCTATGGTATCGATGTCGCGCCTTTTGACGACACCATGCTGATCTCCTATGTGCTCGATGCCGGCACCCCTCATGGTCACGGCATGGACTCGCTTGCCGAGAAATGGCTTGGCCACACCCCTCTCCAGCTCAAAGAGGTTACCGGCTCCGGCAAAAGCTCCGTCGGTTTCGATCAGGTCGACATCGACAGGGCGACCGCTCATGCCGCCGAAGACGCCGATATGACGATCCGGCTCTGGCTGGTGCTGAAGCCGCGGCTTGCCGCCAAGGGCCTGGTGTCGGTTTATGAACGGCTGGAGCGGCCGCTGGTGCCGGTTCTGGCGCGCATGGAACAGCGCGGCATCTCCGTCGACCGGCAGATCCTGTCGCGGCTCTCGGGCGAACTGGCGCAGGGCGCCGCTAGGCTCGAAGAGGAAATCTACCAACTCATCGGCGAGCGCATCAACATCGGTTCGCCAAAACAGCTTGGCGACATCCTGTTCGGCCGCATGGGCCTGCCCGGCGGTTCGAAAACCAAGACCGGGCAATGGTCGACCTCGGCGCAGCTTCTCGAAGACCTCGCCGCCGAAGGCCATGAACTGCCGCGCAAGATCGTCGACTGGCGCCAGCTGACCAAGCTGAAGTCGACCTACACCGATGCGCTGCCCGGCTTCATCCATCCGGACACCAAGCGCGTCCACACCTCCTACGCGCTGGCAGCGACGACGACGGGCCGGCTGTCGTCATCCGATCCGAACCTGCAGAACATTCCGGTGCGCACCGCCGAAGGCCGCAAGATCAGGACCGCCTTCATCGCCGACAAGGGCAGCCGGCTGGTCTCGGCCGACTACAGCCAGATCGAGTTGCGCGTGCTCGCCCATGTCGCCGAAATCCCGCAACTGCGACAGGCCTTCGCCGATGGCGCCGACATTCACGCCATCACCGCATCGGAAATGTTCAACGTGCCGGTAGAGGGCATGCCTTCGGAAGTCCGACGTCGCGCCAAGGCGATCAATTTCGGCATCATCTATGGCATTTCCGCCTTCGGCCTCGCCAACCAGCTGTCGATCCCGCGCGAGGAAGCGAGCAACTACATCAAGAAGTATTTCGAGCGCTTCCCCGGCATCCGCGACTACATCGAGGAGACCAAGGCCTATGCCCGCGAGCACGGCTTCGTCGAAACGATCTTCGGCCGCCGCATCCACTATCCTGACATCCGATCCTCCAATCCCTCGGTCCGCGCGTTCAACGAGCGCGCCTCGATCAACGCCCGCTTGCAAGGCACCGCCGCCGACATCATCCGCCGCGCCATGGTGCGCATGGACGAGGCGCTGGAGAAGGCGAAGCTGTCGGCACGCATGCTGCTGCAGGTGCATGACGAGCTGATCTTCGAGACGGTCGAGGCGGAAGTCGAGGCGACGATCCCCGTCGTGCGTCACATCATGGAGAACGCGGCGATGCCGGCGGTGTCGATGTCGGTGCCGCTGCATGTCGACGCCCGCGCCGCCAACAACTGGGACGAGGCACATTGAAGTGAGTGAAATGCTGCCGTTTTCAACGGCCACATTCCTCTCATTCGCGCTGGCGTCGATGTTGATCGAACTGACGCCAGGCCCCAACATGACTTACCTGGCACTGGTTTCGGCGAGCCACGGCCGCAGGGCGGGCTTCGCCACCGTGGCGGGCATCGCATCGGGTCTGGCGGCTATTGGCGGCATCGCCGCCCTGGGCGTCGCCGAAGTGTTCAGGCGTCGCCCTTGCTCTACGAGGGTCTCCGCTGGGCAGGCATTCTGTTCCTGCTTTATCTCGCTTGGGAGGGTTGGACCGCTGGAACCGATGTGGTTTCGAACAAGGGCAATCCGGGTGGGAAGTATTTCTGGCGCGGATTTGTCACCAATCTCCTCAATCCGAAGGCGGCGATCTTCTATGTCGCCGTGCTGCCGACCTTCGTCGAGGCCGGACGACCGATACTTGCGCAGACTGTCCTGCTTATCCTGACCTATGTGGCCATCGCGACAGCCATCCATGGACTGATCGTCGTGTTGGCGGGAGCGCTGCAGCCATTCCTCAACGATCCACGGCTGGAACGAACCAGCCGACGGCTGCTTTCGGCCTTGCTGGCGCTCGTTGCGTTCTGGTTCGCCTGGTCGACCGCGCGTTAGGCCGCTTCAGCCAAACATTTCGCACATGTCCCGCGAAATTCGATCACCGCCTTCTTGGCGGCGAAGCCGGTCGAGCGCACCCATTCGTCCAGCCGGTGGTCGACATCGTGATCCGACATTTCGGTGACTTGTCCGCAGGTGTCGCAAATGGCGAAGGCGGTCATCGAATGGCTGTGGTCATGCGGCTCGGCGCAAGCGACGAAAGAGTTGATGCTTTCGAGCCGATGCACGAAGCCGGACTTCACCAGCGTGTCGAGCGCCCGGTAGACCTGCAGCGGCGCGCGAAAACCGCGCTCACGCAGCTGGTCGAGCAACGTGTAGGCGCTGAGCGGCCCGCTGGCGGCCTCGAGTTTCTCGAGCACGCACAGCTGGTTCTTCGTCAGCACATCCCTTGCCGCCATGATCCTGTTTCCAACCTGTCTTGCGTCGCTCGCGTATCATTTCCGCGCGCAAACGATCCCTCTCCCTCCAGATAGCGACGAACAGGCATTTTTGCTACTGTTTACAACATCTCTGCCCCGGAAGGCTGTCGAGAAAGCCTATCGTCGACCGGAGCGGGGTAACAGGCGGGTTGCTCTGCGATGCAACATTCAAAATACTGACAAAATCTTCGGCAAGGATTGCCGCGCTTGGGAAATTCGATCGGGCTTGGGGAAGCAATCATGATCAAATTGACGCGGCGGACGCTGCTGGTCGGCACGTCCGCGCTGACGATGGCTGGCATGGTGTCGTTCAGGACCATGGCGGCATCGCGCACTTACCATGCGCTGCTGGTCGCCTGCACCGAATATCCGAACTTGCCGCAGAGGAACTGGCTGATCGGGCCGAAGAACGATGCGGGCCTGGTCCACGAGTACCTGTTGAAGAACGTGCCCGACCCGGTACGGTTCGCGCCCGAGAATGTCACGCTGCTGGCCAAGGACGTCCCGGGCGCAAATGGCTTGCCCACCCATGCCGCGATCAAGGCCGCGCTGGCCGACCTCGCCGCCAAGGTGCAGCGCGACGATTTCGTCTATCTGCACCTGTCCGGTCACGGCGCCCAGCAGCCGGAGAGGGTCAAGGGCGACGAGACCGACGGGCTCGACGAGATTTTCCTGCCCGTCGACATCGAAAAATGGATCAACCGTGATGCTGGCGTGCCGAATGCGCTGGTCGACAACGAGATCGGTGCTGCGCTCGACGCCATCCGCAACAAAGGCGCCTTCGTCTGGGTCGTGTTCGATTGCTGCCATTCCGGCACCGCGACCCGCGCCGTCGAAGTCGACGACGAAATGGAGCGCAAGGTCGAGTTCGCCGATCTAGTCGGCGGCAGCGAAGCCGAGCGGGCCGCGGCGATCAAGGCCTATGACGAAGTGACATCCGCCGCCGGCTCGCGCGGCGTCGACGACAACGGCACGCGCAAACCCGCCTTCAACCTGACCCCGACCGGCGGCGAGCCGATCACCAAGGGCAAGCTGGTCGCCTTCTATGCCGCGCAGACGGTGGAGACGACGCCGGAGATGCCGCTGCCCAAGGGCACGACGGATGCACCCCGGTTCGGTCTGTTCACCTTCACCATCCTGTCGAAACTGGCCGAGAACCCGAACGTCACCTATCGCCAGCTCGGCCAGGCCGTGCTGCAGCAATATTCGGCCGACAGCCGCACGCGCCCGACACCGCTGTTCGAGGGCGAACTCGATGCCCGCGTGTTCGGCACCGACAAGACGGACGCGGTCATGCAATGGCCTGTTGTCATCGAGGACGGCGACGCGACGATCGGCGCCGGCCTGCTGCATCGCCTCACCCCCGGCAGCAAGCTCGCCATTCTGCCCTCGGCGCTGTCGCAGCTTTCCGACGCGGTCGGCTATCTCGAGGTGCAGTCAGCCAGGAACCTGGAGAGCCGCGTCAAGCCGGTCGAATTCGACGAAAAGCCGGCGCTCAAGCTCGCCGACATCCCTGCCAACGCCTATGCGCGGGTGGCCGAAATCGCCGTCGACTACAAGCTCGCCGTGGCGCGGCCGGCGGCGACCAAGGGACTGGAAAAGCAAACCGCTCTGGTCAATTCGGTTCTCGACGAATTGGCTACGGCCAAGGAAACCGGCTTCAACATCGAACTGGTCGACCCCGGCAAGAGCGCCGAGCTTCGCTTTGCGGTGATGCGCGAGAATGCCATTGCCGGCGCTGCCAAGGACGCGACCGACAAGCCGGCGCTGTGGTTCCTGCCGGCCTCGGGCGACGTGACCTTGAAGGACGGCGGCAAGCCGCCGCTGATCATCATTCACATGGATGACCGGAAAAAGCTGGTCGAGGCCACGACCAGAAATCTGCGCACCATCTTCCGTGCCACCGGGCTGTCGCGGCTGGCGGCAGCTTCCGACTACAAGCCGGAGGACGTCGACGTCCAGTTCCAGGTCAAACGCCGTGACAAGGATGGTCTCGAACCGTTGCAGGCTTCGGTGGTGCCTCGCGTCTCCCCGGGCGACGAAGTGCATGTGTTGGCAAAGAACAGCTCTGATCTGCTGGTCGACATCAACGTGCTCTATGTCGGCAGCGACTATTCGATCACCCACATCGTCGCCGAGCGCCTGGCGCCGCAAGCCTCGATCGAAGAGGGGCTGCTGGCCTTCACCGACACCAGCTTCGGCATGGAAAGGATGATCGCGGTTTTGACCGAGGCGCCGCCGGAAAGCGAGAAGGAGGATCTGAGCTTCCTGGCGCAGGACGGCGTTGCGTCCATGACGCGCGGGCTAGGCCCTGCCAGCTTCTCCGACATGCTGACCGATATCGGCATGGCGCCGGCAACCCGCTCTGTGATGCGGCTCGCCGACGAGAGCGGCCCGAAGGGCGCGGTGATGATCTTCCCTATGGAAACGGTGCCACGCGCCTGACCGAATGCCGGCACAAGGGCCGGACCCGGCTCTTGCGCGATCGGCGCGATATGAGAACATTCCCGGCGGGCGCAATGGCGCATGACGGCCTGACGAAGCGGATAGGATCGATTGTGAAGAAATCTATGTTTTCCTGGCGTGGATCCGTGGCCGGCCTTGCCGGCAGCCTGTTGCTGATCGCCAATGCTTCGGCGGACGAGGCCTGCGGCCTTTGTGTCAATCAGATCGTCACCAACTCTGAACTGGCAACCTGTTTTCTCGATCAGTATGACCAGATCGCCAAAAGCGGCAACGGAGCGGTTGTCGTCGATCTCAGCAATTGCGCCTCGCGCGGCGTGGTCGAGGCGCTGCCATCACCGAACAAGGGGGCGGCGGAGCCCGATGTGCAGTTCATGATTTCGCGCCTGCAGCTGGAATGCCTGAAAAAGAAGCTGGAGGCGCCCGGCATCGTGCTGGATCCCTCCGCCGTCATCGAACTGGACAGCTGCCAATGAAAAAGCCGGCGGCCAACACCAGGCAAACGGCAGCTGCCGCCGCCCCTGCAAAGGCGCCAGCCACGAAGCCCGCTTTGCCGGAAACCACCGAGGGGTTTCCGTGGCCGAGCAGCCACGAGATCAAGAAGGAAGCGAACCCGTTCACCGACCGCGACTGGCGCATGCTGGTCTATGCCTGGTCGGGCCTGTTGGTGCGTCTGGCCATCATCTTCACCTTGATGTTTTCGATCTACCAGTTCCTTGCCAACCAGGAGCAGAAGCGCGTCGAGCAGACCATGTCGCTGGTTGAGCTCTGGGAAACCAAGGACTACCAGCAGGCGCAGCGCGCGCTGAAAGCACGGCTTGCGGCCCTCAACGCCAAATACGACAATCTGCTCAGCGCCAACCCCTCGCCGACCGAGGAGCAGGTGTTCCGGCAGCGGATCGGCATCGAGGCGATGACCGCCAGCGGTGGCGACATGCCACTCGCCGATTTCAGCGAAAACTTCGACCGCATTGTCTATTTCCTCAACCGCCTGTCGTTCTGCATCGACGGCGATCTGTGTTCGCGCAAAGTGACCGACGCTTATTTCCGCGACTATGCCATCTCGTTCTGGAGTTATTTTGCCGGCTATGTCGACAAACAGCGCAAGGCGGGTTCACCGACTTTCGCCACGGCGATCGAGGCCTATGTGCGCAATGGGCAACCCGCGGCCGAAGTCAAATAGCGATGGGAGGAGCAGCCCGCCGCCTCCTGCGTGCCTGCTGCTGGCTGGCCATGGTCGGTGCACTTGCTGTCACATCGGCTGCTCGCGCCGAAGAGGCGGCTGACTTCCACCTCGATCTCGACACCGGCGGTCATAGTGCGCAGGTCACCGACCTCACCTTCACGCCCGACGGCGACGACATCATCTCGGCATCGAACGACAAGACCATCCGCATCTGGGACTGGCAGAGCGGGGTGACGCTGCGCACGATTCGCGGCTATCTCGGCAATGGCAGCGACGGCAAGATCTTCGCGGTCGCGGTCTCGCCGGATGGCAAGACGATTGCCGCCGGCGGCTATTTCGGCGCCAGCCTCGGCGACAAGCCACCCTATGGCGACATCCGGCTGTTCGACTTTGCCACCGGCAAGATGAAGGCGGTGCTCAAGGCCGCCGACTACGCGACCTACGACCTCGCTTTCTCTCCCGACGGCAAAACCCTGGCTGCAGGCGGCGCCGACGGTGTCGTCTATCTCTGGCGGCTGGACGACAAATCCGCGACCGGGTGGACGCTAGACAAGAAGCTCGATGCCGATTCCTGGCACATCGACAAGCTCGCCTTCGCGGCCGCGGGGACTAGGCTGGCGGCGACCACCACCGACAACGGCATCCGGCTCTGGGACGTCGCGAAGGGCGAGGAGATCGCCTTGCCGGCCGAGGCCGAACCGTTGCGGGATATCAGTGTCATGGCGTTGGCCGTCTCGCCGGATGGCAGCCTGTTTGCCACCGGCAGCAAGGACGGGCAGGTCCAGCTCTGGCACGCAGCAGACGGCACAATGGTGCGCGCCATGCCAACGCAGGATTTCCTCATCGGCTCGCTGACCTTTGCCAAGGGGTCGCGGCTGGTCGCCTCCTGCCGCTATCGCTGCGCCGACAAGCATCGCTCCGTCGTCTGGAACACCGACACCGGCGAAAAGCTGCTCGACTATACCGGCCACGACGGCGCGGTCTATGCCAGCACCGCCAATGCCGATGGTTCGCTGGTGGCAACCGCCGGCGGCACGCGCAACGCCATCCAGGTCTGGAATCCCACGACTGGCGAGCGCAAGGCCCTGCTGCAGGGAGTGGGTGAGCCGGTGACCGCCGTAGGCATCGACGTAGCGAATGACGTCATCGCCTGGGGCAATGCCAACCCTTGCCCCGAGCGCGTGTCCTGTCCGGAGGAACAAGGCGAACTGGACAACAGGCTGGTGCTGCCGACCACCGAGCGATTCTTCGACGACCCGCAGCCGTTGGCGGAGCCGGGCTCGTTTGCCCGCGCCGCGTTGACAGACGGCCAGTGGTCGCTGCGCGCCAGGGAGGGAGGCAAGGACGCGCTGGAAAACGCGGTGCTGGAGATCGCCAATGGCGGCAAGATGGTGCGCAGTATCGAGAACGATGCCACCAATGGCTTTGTCCATTCGGCCTTCACGCTGATCGACAACGGCCTTGGTCTGATCACCGGCGGCAATGACGGCACGCTGCTCGAATATCGGACCGCCACAGCGAGAGTGTCGGGCGAATTCACCGGCCATACCGGCGAAATCAACGCCATGGTCGCTTCGGAAAAAGCCGGCATGCTGGTCACCGGCAGCGCCGACCAGACGCTCAGGCTCTGGAATCTGAAGACGCACGAGCTGATCGTCTCGATGTTCTTCGCCGGCTCGCAATGGATCGCGTGGATGCCGCAGGGCTACTACTATTCTTCCGATGAGGGCGACAAGCTGATCGGCTGGCAGGTCAACCAGGGCCGCGACCATGAAGGCCGCTTCATCCGCGCCGACCAATTGAAGAAATATCTCTGGAGCCCGGAAATGGTGCGCCGCGCGATCATCCTGCGCAGCGCCAAGCAGGCGGTCAAGGAGATGCGGCCTGGCGTCGACAACGAACTCCAGAAACTGCTGCAGCGCAAGCCACCGGAATTCGACATCCGCCTCGCCGCCGACCAGAGCAAGGCGCGCGACGGTTATGTCGCCGTCGAGATCACCGGTGCGGGGCAAGCCGGGACCGATGTCGCCGGCTTCTCGATCCTGTCGAACAGCCGCAATGTCGGCGACGTCACCGCCCGGTCGGTGGACGGCAACAACACCATCGTCGAGATACCGGTCGAGAACGGCGAAAACACCATCCGCGTCACCGGCACCAACGAATTCGGTTATCTGACCGAACGCAGCGTAACCGCGCTGGCAAGGAAGACCGAGAAGGCCGAGGCCAAGGGCAAGCTCTATGTCGCGGTCATCGGCGTCGACAAATATCCGTTCCTGACCAACGCCTGTTCGGGCCACGCCTGCGACCTGCGCTACCCCGTCGATGATGCCACCGAATTCCTCAAGGTGATTGCGCAGAAATCGGCGCCGCTGTTCTCATCGATGGAGACGCTGGTTCTGGTCAACCGTGAAGCGCTCGACGAGGCCCCCGACAAGGCCAGGCAGACCTATTCAATCGCCAGCGCCGACGGCATCATGGAGCCCGACTCCGACACGATCGACGACCAGCTCGCCGATTTCCTCGACAGACCGCGCGAGCACGACACCACGATCATCTTCGTCGCCGGCCACGGCATCAACATCGACGAGGACTATTATTTCATCCCGACCGACGGCCGCAAACAGGATGCCGAACGCTGGAAGCGCTCCTCGCTTGTCGACTGGTCGGACATCCAGAAATCGGTCGAGCGGGCCAAGGGCATGCGCTTCATGCTGCTCGACACCTGCCATGCCGCCAACGCCTTCAACCCGCGCCTGGAAAAGGACGCGCAGGATGCGCGCATCGTCGTGTTTTCGGCCACCGCAGCCAACAACACCGCCGCCGAACTGCCTGAACTCGGCCACGGCGTCTTCACCTATTCGATCCTCGAAGGCCTGCGCGGCAAAGCCAGGACGTCGGACGGCGGCGTTACGCTGTTCGGCCTTGCCGACTACATTTCACGCGAGGTGGTGCGGCTGACATCATCGAAGCAGAAGCCGTTCTACTATGTCGGCGGCGTGGAGAACATCGTGCTTGCCGAGCCATGAGGGGACTGCGCCAAGACACCCCCCTCGCGCGACTGTGGCCGGCAATCGCAGCAATGCTATTCTGCCTCTTTACCCCACTCTTTCACGCCGTTGCCGCGCCCATAATTTGCCCGCCCGGCGCTGACAACTTTCCGCCCTTCTACGATGACGCCAAACTGTTCAAGGATGCCATCGCAAAGGTCGCCGATATCGAGCCATCGAACCAGCGGGTGACCGGCATCACCGTCCCGCATCATCTCCTGGCCGCAGACCTGGTGGCGCTGGGGTTCCGGGCGGCGTCCGGCTTCCGCTACAAGCGCATCGTCATCCTGTCGCCGGACCACTTCCACAAGACGCGTAAACTGTACGCCACCTCGGTACGCGGCTTCGATACCGTGCTTGGCCCGGTCGCCGCCGACGTCCAAGCAGTACGCCAGCTCGAAACGCACGGCGACATGGTCGAGGAGTCCTGCCTGTTCGACAAGGAACATGGCGTGCGCGCGATGCTGCCTTTCCTGCACCACTACTTCCCCGAGGCGAAAATCGTGCCCGTCGCGATGTCGGTCATGGCGCGGCGCGGCGACTGGGACACGCTGGCCGAGGCCCTGAAGCCGATCGTCGATCAGGACACGCTGATCGTCGAATCCACCGACTTCTCGCACTATCTGCCCCAGCACGAGGCACGGCGCTTCGACCAGCAGACGCTGAACATGCTGGCCGCCGGGTCGCTCGACGGCATAGCGGCGCTTCGCCAGCCCGCTCACGCCGATTCCGTCGGCGCGCTCTACATCCAGACCAGGCTGCAGCGCGAACTGTTCGGCGCCCAGCCGCTGGTCGTCGCCAATGAGAACTCGCAGGAACACACGCCGGACTATGTCGAGCGGACCACCAGCTATGTCGTGGCGCTGTTCGGTGCCTTCGCTCCCGGTTTCAACAACCCGGCACGGCCGAAGGACAGGATCTACTATCTGGCCGGCGACGTGAATTTCGGCCGTGCCATGAAGAAGATACTGGTCCGCGACGGTGTTGCCGACCGGATCGTTGACAGCGTGATGGCGCTCACCGGTTCACGGCCGCTGATCGTCAACCTCGAAGGCGTCATCCTGCCCAACGTGCCGGAAGCGATCGACGACATGACGCTGGCGATGCCGCAAGACCTGGCTGTCGACATGCTCAAGAGGCTGCATGTCGCCGGTGTCGGGCTCGCCAACAATCATGCCTATGATCTCGGCCCGTCAGGCTATGCCGAGACGCTGCGCGCGCTGAACGAAGCCGGCATTCCGCATTTCGGCCAGGGTGAGACGCTGGCGCTTGCCGATCTCGACCTTGTCGGCCTGACCGACATCGACACCAACGGCTCGAAGAACACCGATCTGCTGACGCCTGCCCTGCTTGACCGGCTGCTGCACGAAAACGCCGAGCGGCCGGTCGTCGCCTTCGTCCACTGGGGCCGCGAGTACAAGACCGAACCGTCGCCGCGCGAGGACATGCTTGCCGACCAGATGCGGCTGCGTGGCGCATCGGTCATCGTCGGCGGCCATCCGCATGTATCGAGCGAGGCGATCGTTCCGCTTGCCGGCGGCGATGTGGCGGAGGTCTATTCGCTCGGCAATTTCCTCTTCGACCAGAGCGCCGAGCGGTCGTCGGGATCGATGCTGGAACTGCGCGTCTTCGCCCAGGGCACGATCTTCACAAGGCTTTTGCCGCTGCCCAACTATTTCGAGATGGGCCGGAAATAAGCGGCTCGCAGGCCTGGGTGTGTTGAGATTCAGGTCAGGCCGAGCCGGAGTCGAAGACGGGCGCGAAGCGACCAAACAAGGCAGGTTCCGAGAACCGGAGCGAGCGTACTTTTGGGTACGTGAGCACCGGAAGCGCAGGAACCCGCCGTGTGCAGGCCGGCATCACCTGAATATCAATGCACCCTAACCGCAGCCGACCATATCGCGCGGCAGATAGCAGGCCGCCGGCTCGGTCTTGGTCTCGAACAGCGACTGCTTCGGCCGAAAATAGAAGAAGGTGACCGGCTTGCTCTCGCGTACGCTGCCATCGGCAAAATGCGCGGCGATGCTAAAGCTATGGATCGACGACATCGACGACCACATCTTCAGCCGTGCCGTGTAGGCGCTGACCTTCTTGTTACCGCGCACCGGCATGGCGATGGTGTAATCATGCTTGCCGATCGGGAACTCGATGTTCTGGTAGCGCATCGCTTCCGGCGTGCCGCCACCGCCATCGCCGCATTCGGCCATCGCTTCCGGCGTCTCGAAAACAGCCATGGTGATAGAGGTGCGGAACGGCTCGCTCTGCTGGTAGACATGACCTTCGTCGTCCGACCAGGAATAGTCGAACTTGCCGATCGCATTCAGCGTCATCGCCTGTTGCATGTTGCCGAGATAGTCGGCGACCTCGCCGAACTTGATCTTGTTGGTGAGCTGGCTGCGGCAGACGTTGAGACTATCGACAGAAGGACAGGGAAACCGCCCCGTCTCCAGGCTGGCCGTGTCGACGCCAGCCTCTGCGAGCACGCTCTTGATCGACACGTCGACGCCCTCGCCGAAACTGCCGACATCCTTGCTGAACATGCGGCTGGGATCACCGGTCGGATTGCCTTCGTCGTCGACCGTGGTGAACTGGATCGACATCTTCATGTCCTTGGGCTCGCCCCAGCCATTGTTGATGATCGAGAAATCCGGACGGAAGCCGACGCAGCCGAAATGCTCCGATATCGACAGCATCGGCTTGCGATAGGCATCACTGGCGGCGACCTTCATTTCCAGACTGTCGAGCTTGACCCTGGACTGGTCTGACGTCTTCAGGTCGACCTCGGCAAAGGCCGGCGCCTCCTCCCAGTTCATACCTTCATAGACATTGCTGGTGGTGACCTGGCCGGTGCCGTTCCAGCTGTCATTGTACTGGTCCGACAGCGGATAGATCGCGATATCCTCGTCGCGCACCAGATGCTGGTACTGCATATCGGATTGCTGGGTCATGCGCTGGTCGACCGCAACGCCGATCTCGACCTTGTCGGCATCGCCGCCACCGGTCTGCGCCTTGAGCAGCCCGCCGACCCTTGCATCGGCCAGCACGTCAGGACGCGTTCCGCCGACCTCCTTGCCCATCGCCCATTGCGACTCGTAGATGGTGCCTCCGGCAAGCCGTGTACGGCCCTTGCCGTTCTTCAACCCGCCGACAAATGAGCCGGCAAAAATCTCGCCGGTCTTCGACAGCAGCCGCCCCTCGCCATTCGGCGCGCCGGCGACGAACTGACCCTCATAGCGGTTGCCGTCGGCGTCGACATGAATGCCCTTGCCGTTGAGTTGCCCGGCATGCCAATGCCCGTCGAAAACCTCGCCAGAGCGCAGCTCGAGCCGGCCTTGCCCGTCTGGCCGGCCATTGCGAACGTCACCGAAATAGCTGGAATAGATGGTTTTGGGATCATAGCTCGCCGAGCCACGCACCCGCCACACCAGCCTGCCCTTGCCGTTGATGGTGCCGTCCTCAGTGATCGTCCGGTCGGGCGACTGGCCGGCCGCCGGCTCCCAGACGAAGTCGAGGTTTTTCTCCGGATGGAAATCCCAAACCCGGACCATCCTGCGCAGCACCGAGCGCGTGTCTGCCTGGTAGAGGATCTGCACCCGTTCAGCCCAGGCGCCGCCGGCAGGACCGGTCGCCGGATCGGCGAAGGCCGGTGAAAGCATCAGCGCGGCCAGCATCGATGCGGTCGCGATCCCGAACACTGCCCTTGTCCGTGCCATCCCTTGAGCCCCTTTGGATGCCAACCCCTTGGCCCCTTAAGCGTAGTCGGCGAGCCGGCCTCGTGCAAGAGAAGCCGCATCGGAAGCATCGGCATGAAAAAGGGCGGCGGGATTACCCCGCCGCCCTTTGTCTTCACGGTGATTGCGCAGCGATTACTTGTACAGGCTGTTGATCCACTGGATGTTTGCCGCGTTCAGGCGCACGGCGGTGTTCGCGTCGGGGCTTTCGGCCACGTTGACGCCGGTGATGATGCGCTGCTTGGAGTTGTTGTCATAGGCATAGACCGAGCTGCCGCTCGACCCCGGGAACGTATCGCAGTCATATTGGAAATATTCCGGAGCGATGTTTTCGGCATGCACTTCGCAGTTCGCCTTCCACATCGTGCCCATCGGCTTATCGCCGGGGTAGCCGACGAGGTTGGCGGTGAAGTCGCCGAGATCGTCATAATTGGCGTAGCCCAGCCAGCCGAGGTTGGTGCCGACATCCTGCTTCAGCGTGATGATGCCGAGATCCCACGGGATGACCGAACCATAGTAGCCCTGGTAGTTGTCGATGAAGCCCTGCAGCACGTAAGCGCTCTCATAGGTGAAGGCGCCGAACGGTGCATCGTCTGCTGTGCTGCCGTTGAGGCCTGGCACGAACAGATACTCGGACAGCCAGTCCTTGTCCTCATGGCTGTAGAGGCAGTGCGCCGCGGTAAGCACCGTGCGCGGGCCGATCAGCGTTGCCGAGCAGCTGCCATAGTTGCCCGTCTTCGGCGATTTGGCTTCGAGATAGCCGATTGCCGAGAACGGATAGGTCTTGGTGTTCTTGACCTGCTCACGGTCGTCGGTGCCGAAAACCTGACGGCCGGCTTCGCCTTCGCCAAGGTCAGGATCTTCGGTCTTGCGCTGCGCCCCGTCTTTTCCATTGGCCGGCGCATTCAGTTCCTTGATGATAAGATCCCGCAACGCTTCGCTCGGCTCGATCTTGATCTCCTTGCCATCGGCGGAACGCCCGACGATGCCATAGGATTTGACAGCCGTTGCCTCGTCAGCAAGCGGCGCAGCGCGGCTGTCTTCGTCAGTCAGCTTCGGCGACGCGATTGGTTTTGCCCGCCCGGGCTTATAGTCGCCTGAAGTTACGTCCCGCATGCTTTCGCCATTTCCGGCACTGGCGGAGCCAGGATCGGCGGCGAAAACCGGGACCGTCCACATTGCAGTTGAAAGCAATGCGGACGCAATCATAGCGTTTGTCAGTTTTGTCATGGTGAGACTCTCCCAAAAGTCAGCAAGGACTTGATCAAAATACAGAAATATTGTCGAGATCGTGGTGAAGCCGAAAAATGAGTTTGGTTACCGGCGCCTGAACCTGATCATCACCCCACGCGGTCTGTCGAAGGCCCCCGCCAAAGACACCCGCGCCGGTATACTGCCTAAATTAATACAACATTGGAATGACAAATCGCTTCCACGTAGCCCGTGGGGGGCTATAGGGTTTTGAACGGGTTCCGCACGGGAACGCGATCCGCGAAGCGACGCCGGTTTGCTGGCGACTGTTTCGCTGATCATGCGCCGGAGTGGCTCGTTCGGGAACGTGTCTCAGGAGGATTTCAGGTGCACATCATCCATCGGTTCAGGCCGATCGTCGCCGCGTCGGCGCTCGCCATCGCCTCGGCTCTTGCCACCGTCAGCGCCAGCCAGGCGGATGACACCGCCAGGCCCGAAGCGGCGGTCTCGCCGATGAAACGCGTTGCGGATGCCAAGGCCAAGGCTGCGGCGGAAAATCCCGAGGGTGCCGATCGCGTCTATGGCGGCAACCAGGCCGAAAAGGGCGCTTATCCGTTTCAGGTCGCGCTGCTCACCACCGACAGGCTGGACGAGAACCCGGCCTCGCAGGCCAATGCGCAATTCTGCGGCGGCAGCCTGATCGCGCCGCAATGGGTGCTGACGGCGGCCCACTGCCTCAACGACAAGGGCCAGCCGATTTCGCCCGACGCCGTCACCGTGCTGACCGGCGCCACCGATCTCAGCGAGGGCAAGCGCCACAAGGTGGTGGAGGTCGTCGTCAACGAGGGCTACAGCGAGCAAACGCTTGACAACGACCTCGGCCTGCTGCGGCTTGCAGAGCCGGCCGATGCGCCGACCATCAAGGTCACCCATGACGCCACACCCGACACCGGCAAAACCACTGTCACCGGCTGGGGCAAGATGCAGGATGGCACCTTTCCGACCACGCTGATGGTTGCCGACCTCGACCTGCAGCCGAACACCGCCTGCAACAGCGGCATCAAGGCCATCTATGCGCATGATCTGAAGGCCGCACTTGGCGATCTGTCCCACCGCATGCGTTATTCGGAAAGAGGCATCGACGCAGCCGCCAATGCGATTGCCGCCGACATGACCGACCCGCTGACCGGCAACATGATCTGCGCCGGCACCACCAGCGGCGTGCGCGATGCCTGCAACGGCGACAGCGGCGGCCCGCTGTTCATGACCGGCGCCGACGGTCCGGTCCAGGTCGGCGTCGTCAGCTGGGGCGAAGGTCCGGCGGACGGAAGTGCGGCCTGCGGCCACAAGGACGCCTACGGCATCTACACACGACTGGCCAACTACACCGGCTGGATCGAGACGAAAATGAAAACGCCGGCGCCGGCGCCGGCAAAACTCAAGGCGGGGCTGGGCACGGCCCAGAAACCAGCCACACCCTGAAGCGAGGGCACTTCGCTTCGCATGAAAAACGGCGGGAGAGACTCCCGCCGTTTTATTTGCCGACTTACCGATAGGGCTTACTTTCTCGGCGGACCTTTGCGCTCGGCCGAAGCCGCCCACAAATTGATGTCGGACTCGCGCGCATAGCTATCGATCTCGGCGAGTTCGGCATCGCTGAAGTCCAGCACCTTGAGCGCGCCAACGCAGTCCTCGACCTGCTCCGGCCGGCTGGCGCCGATCAGCGCCGAGGTTACCTTGCCCTTGCGCAGCACCCAGGCAAGGGCCATCTGCGCCAGTGTCTGGCCACGCTTGCCGGCGATCGCATCGAGCGCCTTGATGTTGGCGATGGTCCTGTCGTTGATGAAGGCTGTCTTCAGCGATTTGCCCTGGGAGGCGCGGCTGCCTTCGGGAATGCCACCGAGATATTTGTCGGTCAGCATGCCTTGCGCCAGTGGCGAGAACACGATGGAGCCGACGCCGAGCCCTTCGAGCGTATCGAGCAAGCCGTCTTCCTCCACCCAGCGGTTGAGCATCGAATAGCTCGGCTGATGGATGACGCAAGGCGTGCCAAGCTGCTTCAAAATATCGGCGGCCTCGCGCGTGCGCTGCGAATTGTAGGACGAGATGCCGGCATAGAGCGCCTTGCCCGAGCGCACCGCATGGTCAAGTGCGCCCATCGTTTCTTCCAGCGGCGTATCGGGATCGAAGCGGTGCGAATAGAAGATGTCGACATAGTCGAGCCCCATCCGCTTCAAGCTCTGGTCGAGGCTGGCCAGCATGTACTTGCGCCCGCCCCATTCGCCGTAGGGACCGGCCCACATCTCGTAACCGGCCTTGGTCGAGATGATCAGCTCGTCGCGGTAACCGGCGAAGTCGGTGCGCAGGATTTCGCCGAAAGCGGTCTCGGCCGAGCCGGGCGGCGGACCGTAATTGTTGGCGAGGTCGAAATGCGTGATGCCAAGGTCGAAGGCTCGGCGCACGATCGCCTGCTTAGTCTTGTGCGGTGTGTCATTGCCGAAATTGTGCCACAGCCCCAGCGATATCGCCGGCAGCTTCAGGCCGGAGCGACCACAGCGGTTGTAGATCATGTTCTCGTAGCGGTTTTCGGCGGGGATGTAGGGCATGGGAAAATCCTCAAATGGAAGCGAGCCAGTCGGCTGCCATCGCGACAGCGCGGCGAGTCGGCTCTGCCCCCCACCCTTACCCCCTCCCGGCCGGAACGGGGAGAGGGTTGGGTGCCTGGTCTACTTCTTCTTCGCCAACAGCGCCTTGGCCTCCTTGACGCCAAGTGCGGCCGGCCGTTCGCAACTGGTCTGCATGGCGACGAACTTGCCGGTTTCGCCTGAGCGCAACAGCCCAGTCATCACGTCGACGGCATGCAGCGCCAGTTCCATCGAGCAGCGGTGCGGCCTGTCCTCCGCGATCGCCACCGCCATGTCGGCGAGGCCGGCCGTGCGGTAGTTGGCCATCATGCCTTGCGAATGCATCTCGTTGGGAACACCGAACGGGTGCTTCCATTTCGGCAGCTTCTTGACCGGTTTGCTGTCTTCGGTGAAGCGCACGTCGCCGCCGAAGAAATTCGGATCCGGCACGAACACCGTGCCCGCCTCGCCATAGAGTTCCATCGGCGCGTGGCCATGCGCCCAGACGTCCCAACTGGTGTTCAGCGTCACCACGGCGCCGTTCTCGAACTCCAGCAGGCCGTGGATGGTCGTCGGCGTGTTGACCGGGATCTTTTCGCCCGCCCGCAGCTTGGAGCTGATGGTGCGTTCCTTGGCGGGCGTCGACGCGAAGGCCGCCACCTGTTTCACCGGCCCGATCAGCTGGATCAGATTGGTGATGTAGTACGGCCCGATGTCGAGCACCGGTCCCGCGCCCGGCTGGAAAAAGAAGTCCGGATTGGGGTGCCAATGCTCCATACCGTGGCCCATGACGTGGCAGGTGCCGCTGGTGATCTTGCCGAGCTTGCCGGTGTCGATCAGGTCGCGGACCAGCTGATGCGCGCCGCCCAGGAACGTGTCGGGCGCCGAACCGATGCGCAGGCCTTTCGCCTCGGCGCGTTTCTTCAGGTCGAGCCCTTCCTTGACCGACAGCACGAAGGGCTTTTCCGAATAGACGTGCTTGCCCGCGTCCAGCACCTGCTTCGACACCTCGAAATGCACCGCCGGGATGGTGAGGTTGACGATGATGTCGATGTCGTCGGCCTTGAGCAGGTCGTCGACGGTTTCGGCGCGCAGCTTGAACTCCTTTGCCCGCGCCTTCGCCGCCTCCATGTTGATGTCGGCGCAGGCACGCATCTCGATGCCGCGAAACAGCGGTGCCAGCGAAAAATACGCCTTCGAGATGTTGCCGCAGCCGATGACGCCAATGCCAAGTTTCTTTGCCATGCTGATTGCTCCTAGTAGGTCTTGACGGCTGCGATCGAGCGGCGGGCGAAGCGCTCGATGTCGTTCGGGTTGTCCTGTTCCATGACGTAGTATTGGGCGCCGCTCTTGGCGCGCAGCACCTTGATCAGGCCGGCCCAGTCGATGGTGCCATGGCCGACATCCGACCAGCCATCCTCGTCCAGCCCCTCGCCGGGCTTGGCCATGTCCTTGACGTGGACGGCGCTGATGCGCTTGGCGTATTTGTCGATCCACGCCAGCGGATCGTCGCCGCCGCGCACCAGCCAGGCGACGTCGATTTCCCAGCCGATGTCTGGCGCTGCCGCGAGGATAAGCTCCTGCGGCACCGAGCCGTCGGCAAGTTTTTTGAACTCGAAATCATGGTTGTGCCAGGCAAAGCCGTAGCCGGCCTTTTTCGCGGCGTCGCCAACGTTTGCCAGACGCTCGCCGAAGCCGCGCCAGCCGGCGGCATCGGATGGGCGTTGGTCGGGCATCAGAAAAGGACAGATGAGCAGCGTGATGCCGAGTGTGTCGGCAATTTTGCGCACGCCGTCGAAATCGTTCTCGAGCGCGTCGATCGAGAAATGCCCGGTCGGCATGGCGAGCCCATTCTTGTCGAGTTCGGCGCGAAAGGCCTTGGGATCATCATAGACGCCGCCGAAGCCTTCGACTTGGGTGTAACCGACCTTGCCGAGCGTCTCGAGGACGCCTTCCCAGGGTTGGAAATTGCGGGCGCTGTAAAGTTGGAATGACCAGTTCATCGTCTCTGTCCGTTCTGCTTGGGGAGGAGTGGGGCTTGGGAGCTACATGCGGTTGCCGGATTGGCTGTCGAACAGCGAGGCGCGGGCAGGATCAAAGCCGATCCGGATTGGCTCGCCATTGCGCAGCGTCTTTTCCGCCTCGACGCGGAAGGAGAAATTCTGACCGCCGAGCTTCGTCCATACCAGCGTGTCGGAGCCCATCGGCTCGACGATCTCGACGGCGGCATCGATGGCAAAGGGCATGGCATTTGCCGCCTCGCCAAGGGCGACATGCTCGGGCCGGATACCGAACACGCAAGCGCCGCTGCTGTTGCCCGCGGCGTCGAAAGCGTAGCGGGCGAGCGGTATGGATACATTTCCGGTCTTGAAAGCCGCGGTAGCGCCGGTCTCGGCCTGCCCGTCGATGAAGTTCATCGCGGGTGAGCCGAGGAAGCCGGCGACGAAGCGGTTGACCGGACGATTGTAGATGGTCTGTGGCGCATCGAGCTGCTGGATGACGCCACCCTTCATCACCGCGATGCGATCGGCCAGCGTCATCGCTTCGATCTGGTCGTGGGTGACATAGATCATCGTGTTCTGCAGTTTGCGATGCAGCAGCTTGATCTCGACGCGCAGCTCGGCGCGCAGCTTGGCGTCGAGATTGGACAGCGGCTCGTCGAACAGGAACACGTCGACATCGCGCACCAGCGCCCGTCCGATTGCCACGCGCTGGCGCTGGCCGCCGGAAAGTGCTGCCGGTTTGCGTTGCAGCAGCGGCTCGATCTGCAGGATCTCGGCCGCCCGCGCGATCCGCTTGGCGATCTCGTCCTTCGGCGTGCCGGCGACACGCAACCCGAAGGACAGGTTCTTCTCCACTGTCATTTGCGGGTAGAGCGCATAGGACTGGAACACCATGCCGATGCCGCGGTCCTTGGGCTCTTCCCAGGTGACGTTCTTGCCCTTGATGAAGATGCTGCCTTCGGAGACGTCGAGCAGGCCGGCAATGCAGTTGAGCAAGGTCGACTTGCCACAGCCCGAGGGCCCGAGCAGCACGATGAATTCGCCCTCGGCGACATCGAGATTAAGTGTCTCCAGTACGGTCACCACACCGAAGCTCAGTGACAGGTCCTGGATCGAAACGCTGGTACCGTTCTGCGCCATATCCACTAGCCTTTCACCGCGCCAGCGGCGATGCCGCGCACGAACCATCGTCCGGAGATGAAGTAGATGAGCAGAGGCACCGCAGCCGTCAGAATGGTTGCCGCCATGTTGACATTGTACTCCCTCACGCCGGTGGTGGTGTTGACGATATTGTTGAGCTGTACCGTCATTGGCCAGTTGGACCGCCCGGCAAACACGATGCCGAACAGGAAGTCGTTCCAGATGCCGGTAACTTGCAGGATGACGGCGACGACGGTGATCGGCACCGACATCGGCAGCATGATGTAGAAAAAGATGCGCCAGAAACCCGCACCGTCGACACGCGCTGCCTTGAACAGCTCGACCGGAATTGCCGCGTAGAAATTGCGGAACAGCAGCGTCAGGATCGGCATCCCAAAGATGGTATGCACGATGATGATACCCGGGAGCGAGGCGAACAGCCCGACCGAGCTCAATCCGATGATCAATGGATAGATCACGACCTGATAGGGCACGAAGGCGCCAAACACGAGCAACCCGAAGAGCAGATTGGCGCCCTTGTATGGCCAGAAGGTCAGCGCGTAGCCGTTGATCGACGCGCAGATGATCGAGATGATCACACTAGGCAGGGTGATCTTCACCGAATTGTAGAAGCCTGGGCTGAGGCCGTTGCAATCGCGCCCGGTACAGGCGTGGAGCCAGGCGTCGGCCCAGGGTTGAAAGGTTGGCTCGCCCGGAAGGTTGAAAAGATGTCCCAGCCTGATCTCAGGCATCCCCTTCAACGATGTGACGATCATGATGTAGACCGGGATGAGGAAGAAGAGAGCCGCAACGACCAGGAAAGCATAGATGCCGATGCGGCCGGCCGATATCCGTCGCGGTTTCGGCCCGAAGGGCGCCGCGCCAGCCTGATGCGGCGCTTCCCGGAGCGGTTGAATTGCGGTGATCTGTCCGACGGTCATGCGCCCGCCTCCCGCAGGCGATTTCGCCGCCATAGTAGAATTCCGCTGAAAGCCAGCACGATCAGGACCGGCAGCAGCATCATCGTTGCTCCAGCCATGCCTTGGCCGACGTTCTGGCGAACCGTGATGAGCTGGATGACGTAGACTGCCGGCATGGACGTGGCGATGCCAGGCCCACCGCCGGTCATGGCAATGACCAGGTCGTAGACGCGCACCACGCCTACGCATTGCAGGACGAAGGCGGTGGCGAAGGCGCCCTTCATCATCGGCGCCACGATGGAAACGTGCGTGCGCCAGGTCGGGATGCCGTCGACCCTCGCGGCTTTCCAGATATCCTCGTCAATGCCGCGCAGGCCGGCAAGCAGGATCGCCATCGTCACGCCCGAGCCCTGCCAGATGCCCGCCACGACCAGCGCGTACAGCGCGGTCTCGGCGCTGACCAGCGGGGCGAAGCTGAAACTCGACCAGCCCCAGTTGCGCAGCGCCTCCTGCAGGCCGAGGTTGGGGTCGAGCGCCCATTGCCACACGAGTCCGGTGACGATCAGCGACATGGCGAAAGGATACAGGAAGATCGAGCGGAACAGGTCCTCCTGGCGGATGCGCTGGTCCATGAAAACGGCGAGCAGGTAGCCGAACACCATGTTGCAGGTGATGGACATCAGGCCGAAGAACCAGATGTTGTTGACCGAGACGAGCCAGCGGTTGTCGGCCCAGAGGCGCCTGTACTGCGCCAGACCGACGAAATCGTAGGTGGGGAAGAGCTTCGAACTGGTGAAGGACCATAACACCGAGAAGCCAATGCCGATCACGAACACGCCGAGCGCAACGAGAATCATCGGTATTGTCCCGATGACGGCGGGCAGGTGAAATCTGTGCCTCCAGCTCTTCCGCATCGTCCGTCTTTACTCCGCTTCCACCGACACCTTGGGTCGTTTGCCGACGTGAAAGTCAGCGTTGTCCGAACCACCGGGCTTCAGACCGCTGCAGCTTCCCGTCTTGCGATTGTCAGCCCGCCGCCGGAAAAGGAAACCTCCTGTCGGGTCGGGCGGGACCGAGGCGCCGCTGTAAGGGCGGCGCCTCTAGCACTGATCGGTTCCTAGTCGGAATTGCCGATGATCGTGGCGAACTTCGCGGTGGCGTCGTCAGCCGTCATGGAGTCGTCTGCGAAGAATTGCGCGACGAGCTCATTAAGCTGCTGATTGGTGTTCTCGGTGATGAACCGGTTCGTCGCAGTGACGATGTTGGCCGGGTCTTCCACCGCCTTCAGCGACTTCTGCATGCACGGGTCGGCTGTCGACATGTCGACATCGCCACGCACGGGCATGGAACCCTTGGCGTTGTTGAAGGCGACCTGGACCTCCGGGCTGATGAGCAGCGCCGCAAGACGCTTCTGCGCTGCTTCGACATCCGGATTGTTCTGCTTGAAGAACAGGATGATGTCGCCGTCGGTGCTGACCACCGGCTTGGCCTCGTTCAGGCCGATCATGCAGCCGAAATCCTTGACTCCGGTCATGCCGGCGGCCGCGAACTCGCCGCGCGCCCAGTCGCCCATCACCTGAAGTCCGGCCTTGCCGGTGATCACCAGGTTGGTGGTGTCGTTCCAGTTGCGGTTGGCGTAGCCGTTGTCGGTGAACTGTTTCAGGGCCCTCAACTGCGTGAAGACGCCTTTCATCTCTGGGCTGCCGGCAATTTCGGCGCTCTTGGTGGTATACATCTTGTCGCGCTGGGCGACACCGAGAGCCTCGGTAACCATGTCCTGGAAGAGCAGCTGAATCTGCCAGCCGTTTCCGTCGCCGCCGATGGCGAAGGGGATGAGGCCTGCCTCCTTGATCTTCGGCGCGGCCGCGAGGAAATCGGCCAGGTTCTTCGGCTCCGGCACACCCGCTTTCTCGAACACCGGCTTGGAGTACCAGGCCCAGTAGTTCGAATGGATGTTGACCGGGACGCACCACCAGTGGCCGTCAACGAGGCAGGCGCTGCCGATCGCCTTCGGGCGAATGACCTCATCCCACTTGCCGGCGGTCGCGACATCCGTAAGGTCGAGCAGCTTCCCGCCCGAAATCAGTTCTTCGTACTGCCGGCCGGGATTGAACTGAGCGGCACCGGGCGGATCGCCGCCGAGCACGCGCTGCATGACGGTCGATCGGGCGGTCTCGCCGAGTGCGATGGCACTGTCCACCCAGCGGTCGCCGTGGCCGTCATTGTCAAAGGCCTTTGCGAACTGCGAGACCGCCGCCGACTCGCCCTTCGACGTCCACCAGTGAATCACTTCCAGGTCCGTCGCCGCGGCCGGACCGGCAAATTGCAGAGTAGCCGTCGCTGCCAGCGCAGCGGTCAAAAGTCTGTATCGCATTTCGGTTCCTCCCAGAATCTGAAACGTTACAGATTTTCGATACGGGAATTGCGTGACCTGCGCAACCCCATGAACGAAACGAGTTCGATATTTTTTCGAGCCGCGAACAAATTCACATGAGCAATCGCTTTTATATGCGCCGCAGCATGGATCGCTGCACTGCAAGACATCAAACTGCGCGTGAAAGCCGGCAAAGGCGATGACAAAAGCGATTTCTTCTGCAATCCCAATGGATTTCCGCGAGACAGCCGTCGGCCTCGCCGCGAGTGGCGGCATCTCGATATTGGCAATCTGTAACGTTTCAGTATATTGACGCTTGCCGGGGCTGGAACGCATACCGTATCGCTGTGGCGGCGATTGCCGATCCGGCCTGCGGCTGCTATGCGCCTGACGGGCGGGACGAATGGACAGACGGCGTACGGAAAACAACGAAGAGGCGTTGGCGCAGGGACGGCCGACGTTGAAGACGCTTGCCTTCATGACCGGGCTCGGCGTCACCACCGTGTCGCGGGCCTTGAAGGACGCTCCGGAAATCGGCGCCGAAACAAGGCGCCGTGTCCAGCTCGTCGCCAAGCAGATCGGCTACCGGCCAAACCGCGCGGGCGTGCGCCTGCGCACCGGCAGGACCAATGTCATCAGCCTCGTGCTCAACACCGAACGCGAGATCATGAGCTTCGTCTCGGACATCATCTACGGCGTCTCGGAGGTCATTGCCGATACACCCTACCACCTGATCGTTACGCCCTATTCGCGCTCGCAGGATCCGCTCGACCCCATACGCTACTTGGTCGAGACGGGCTCCGCCGACGGCGTCATCATCTCACGCACGCAGCCGAATGACCCACGGGCCCGCTACATGCTGGAGCACGGCATTCCCTTTGCCACGCATGGCCGCACCGATATGGGGCTGGTCCACCCCTATCATGATTTCGACAACTACGCTTTTGCGGTGGAAGCCGTGCGTCGTCTGGCCGGCATCGGCCGCCGCCGGCTCGCTTTGTTGTCACCGCCCGTCGGGCTGACCTACCACAGTCATACCGTCAACGGCTTTGCCGATGCGCTGAGCGAGGTTGGCGCCAGCGAAATCCCCTTCAACACCGTTTCTATCGACCATACGATCGAGCAGATCAGAATGCGCACCGCGCAAGTGATGCGCCGCGAAGACCGGCCGGACGGCTTCGTCAGCAGCGCCGCCGCCGCGACACTGGCCATCGTCGCCGGCATCGAGGATGCCGGCCTCAAGCTTGGCCGTGACGTCGATGTCGTGTCCAAGCAATCGTCGGACCTGCTGCATCTGTTTCGCACGGAATTGCTGGTCGTCAACGAGAATTTCCGGCTGGCGGGCTCCGAACTCGCCCGCTCCGTTCTCGGTTGGATCGGCGGCGCCGCGCCCGGCACGCTGCAGAGCCTGAGCGTGCCGAGCGAGGTGCTGGCCTATCAGCGTTCGGTAGACTAGTACCTCTGCACAGAGGTTATGACTCTTTGGAAGTCGGCTTGGGATAGGCTTTGGCCATCTTAAGGCGT
>NZ_JBWKME010000191.1:0-24564 GCF_056431085.1 Mesorhizobium waitakense
CCTCATCAAGATCGCCGCCCGCGTAGTCGAGATGAAAACCCAGATCCGTCTGCACCTGCCGACATCCTGCCCCGACCAGCGTATTCTGCGCATCGTCCTCGATCGCATTGCGCGGCTCGTGACATAGCCGACGGGGCGCAGACAAACCCGCCGACCTCAACCCGCAAACCCCCGCCTTCCATCACGACGGATCATCGCCGGCGCCCGACGAGGCTTGTCAAAATGCACTCCGAAGGCGGCCAGATCGCCGATGTAGGCCGCCGAAAGCCGATCGCCGTGCATCAAGCGGGCTAGTTGACCCAAAGAGGCCTGAGATTGACGTCTGACCTTGTCACTGCGCCACAGAGCAGCGATGTGCCGCCCATCGAAACGAGCTGACGCACATTCGAAAGTTCATCCCTCATCTCGTCATGGTCTGACGGCTGGTTTCGAACTTCCTTCCCCTGTCGAAATGCTCAGCCCTTTCACCCGCTTCACAAGCGCGGCTGGATCGCCAGACCAGAAAGAGCACGCTTGCAAAATAAACCATCTGAAGCAGCAGCGAACAGCCCAGCGTCGTGACGATTGCCAGTCGGACAGAATGCGAGGCGAGGTAGACAGTCACAGCGCTGCTGCAGAGAACCAGCACCAGGACGCGAAAAAAAGTTCTAAAAGGCAACGCCATTCTCCTCGTTTGTCTCGTCATGTCATGCCGCGACCTGGTCGGCCGCGACATGGTCTGACAGTTCTTCGGGCAGACGCGGGCGCAGCCTCCGCAGCCAATGCATCGGCCGGCATGGTCGACCACCATGATCATGCGATTGAGCTCGCCATCGAAGTCCTCGCCGTCGCAGGCGCCGAGGATTTCACCGGCGTCATCGACGCCGTAAAGATGCATGACCCCGCGCGAGCAGACTTTAAAACAGCGGCCGCAGCCGATGCAGGTCGTGCCGTCGATAGCGGTCAGATATTGCGGCATCCCATAGGGGCCATCGCGGGTGACGAAAGTGCTACTCATGGTGAACTCTCCAACGCGGCGAGATCTCTCTTGGCAGCATCCAACTCGGCAAACACGTCGAACGTTTTCTCGGCGACCGCCTTGATCTCGGTCCAGCTTACCGGGAGATCTTCAGCAAGGTCGTGCAATTCCATCTTCGCATTTCCCGCGCGCGATTGCAGTTTGCGGACTTTTCTCTGCAACTCATCAAGCCCTGACATGATCCCATTCCTCGAAAATCGTTCATCGCGCCGATGCCGCGTCGGGGAGAGCAGCGGTCGCATAAGTTTCGCGCCACCTCCGGCGCGCTCCGAGACGTCTTTAAGGCGGACCCACATGCACCTGGGGAAGGGTTTTCACCTAACCAACCAACAGCCGGACTCATCAAAAAACATGCGCCCGATGCACCCACGGCTCACCTCCATCATCGGCGGTGCCATTAGAGCCGGCGGGCTACAGAGTCGAAAAGGATTACCTTTCAGTGCCGCCACCATCAGGTCGCCTCGAAGTCCGTCAGCGCTTTCTCCAAGACGTCGTTGATCGGCCTAGAGAGGTCCGCGGCCGCCATGATGGTGAGTGCTTGGAATTCCCTGGTCTGCTCCACACACATCTCAGCACTCTGGCGCAAGAAATTCGACTGCAGCTCGATAGCCTCCGACGGCGCCTTCGCGCCGACCAACGCCTGCAGATTCGAGAAGGCGGCCTCGGCGTTGGCCCGCAATAGAGCGACCGTCTCCAGCGACAGTTCGTTGCCGACGGCTCTTGCGCTTTGGAAGATGGTTTTGAGCATTCTCCCGGCGTCTTCAGCATCCGACGCAAATTTAACAAGAGCTCCTGTCGACCGCTCGGTCGTTTCTTCGGCGACTGCATGGAGATGACCGGAGGTTTTGGCAGGGTCTAATGCCAGGACGCAGGCAGTTCGATCCTTCTCGCCAGCTTTGTCTTCGGTCCTGGCCATTTCGTTTTCCTTCTGCTCGACCATTGCCCTGGCGGCCAAGCTCTTTGCATTGCCCTGTGGCTCCGTCCGACTGAGCTGGCCGGAGCCGATCTTTCGTATGTCCACGCGTTATTGACTATATCGGCGCACGGGGAGCGGGATAAAACCAGTCTTACGGACGCGACGCATTTGACACTTAGCATAGAAGGTAAGCGAGATAATTAATTGTTGTGTTATATTCTCTAACAAATAATTTCATTTGTTATTTATGTTTTAAATCGTTTCAGTTGCATAATCATTTGTGACGAACCCGTTATTTTTGTTACAGCGAAAGCGATACGAACATGCCGTTGCCGCCGAACCCTTGACCAGAAACCTCTACACGAGAGAAAGGAATGCCCCGCAATTCAGCCGTCCGGCTTCTGAGCGAATGTCTGGATGTAAAGACACCAAGGCGCAAAGCGGTTTCAACGCACTTCTAAGCCGCCGATGATCTCCCTGGTGAACTGCCCTGATGACACCTCGGAGAAAGTCGTGGCGAACGTGTGCGCACCGACCTCGGGAATTGCACCACATTCGCGTTGCCCGGCCAAGCCGGTCCCACTCCTCCTCCCGGTCGAAAGGCCTCAGAGGCTTCTTCAAACGGACCTGCGGCATCAGGCGCACAAGGAACGGTCCCGATGAGCAGTCCGAACCCGGTCAGCGGGCCAAAAACAGCGGCAAGGCCGGCTTCCCAACGATCCATCTCGTAACGCCGCCAAAGAGCCGCTCGCGCAGCCGGCGGCTGCCGTAAGCACCCATGACGATCATGTCGGCAGATGTGTCGATCGCGTGCTGCGCGAGCACCACGGTCGCAGGTTTGCCGGCGCTCGGCAGCCGGTCGACCGCCACCCGAGCACCGTGCCGGGTGAGATAGGCCGCAATGTCGGCTCCGGGCTCCGCGCCGTTTGCGTTGCAGGTTGGCTCCGGATCGACGAGTGTGACACGAACTTCCTCAGCCCGGGACAAGATATCCAGCGCTTCCCTAACCGCACGGGACGCCTCTGCTCGCGAATCCCAGCAGACCAGCACGCGCCGTGGCGACAGTGTCGCCTCAGCGCCCTTCGGCACAACAAGCACCGGCTTTCCCGTATCGAACAAGCTGCCGTTGACGACAGAAGGTCCAAGATGATCATCGTTGAGAAGTGCGGGTCCGACGATCGTGAGGTCGGCGCAGAGCGCCCGCTGTCGCACCGCGTCACCGACGCTGGCCTGATCGCAGTAGTCGGTATCGACGTCAAAGCAAAGCCACATTGCTCTTAGCAGCGTCTGAATTTCCCTGGCTGTTTTTTCCAGTGTGGCCATGTCCTGTGAGAATCTCTCGATCTGCCTATACCGTTTTTCCAGTCTGGCGATAGCCTGTGCGCGTTGTCCAGGCCACTCGTGGATGCCATCGCCGAGTGGCGGAGACGCCATAACGAGCGGCGGAGGCGACATCACCAGAACCGAAAGATACGCCCCAACTTCGGCACACAAGGTGGCAGCTATTCTGACGTCCTGATCGCCATGGTCTGACCCCGTCACATTGAGTACGCTTCTGAAAGCCATTTGACTGCTTCTTTCTGAACATGTCCTTTAGGCGCGTTTCAAAGCCGCGAAACTTGCCCTAGGCACGATGGAGATGGGGGAATGGCAGCAGCCGTTATCCATTCAGCCGTCCAGCTCCTCGAGTGAGTAGCCGGCCGATCTGACGGTACGGATGGCGATGCCAGGCGAGGCCTCCTTCAGCGCCTTTCTGAGCCGGCTCATATGGACATCGACGGTGCGTACACCGACATGGATGTTGGCCGGCCAGGCCGCGCCGATCAGTTCGTCCCGAGTGAAGACCTTGCCTGGTGCCTCAAGCAAAAGCCGCAGCAGGTTGAACTCGATCGGCCCGAGATGGATCTCGTGGCCATTGCCACGAACCCGGTGGGCGTCGAGCTTCATCTCAAGCTTGCCACATGAGAGCCAGCCGCCGTTTTCAAACCCGTTCGAACCCCGCTTCGTCAACGCCAGCTTCGCGCGTAGACAGTCGAGGAGCTTGGCTGGGGCGATCGGCCGCACAAAGCTCTCGTCAATGCCTGCCTTCAGGAGATCGAGGTGCTGGTTTTCGGCGCCGGGGGCAATCAGGGCAATAATGGGCAGGCTGCCGGTCCGAGGCTCCCGCTTGAGCCGGGCGCAGATTGCGGACCCGGTTATGCTCGCTGGACCGCAGTCCAGCACCACGGCCTGGAATTCCCGTTCGTCGGCCCTTGCAAGTGCTTCCTTCGCGCCGCCTGCCGGCTCACTGGTAAAGCCATCCACCTCCAATATGTGGCTGAGGAACAGATAGAACTCGGCATCTTGCGAACAGATCAGGACGAGTGGCTTCATCAGCGCTACCCCAACAACCGCATCGGCCTGGACCGCGTCGGCTGCGTGGGCTGGCCATCGCGGCTGCTCAAGACCTGACATGAACCCCCTGCTCGACAACCGGTTTCCTCACGCCCGTGCCACCTCCGGATGGGCCTCGATGGTTGCGATCGCATCGCCGGCCATTTTCGTGCCGGCCGCTGCGAGCTTCCACAGCGTCTCGAAGCCGAACCGGTGGACGTCGCGCAGGGTCTTCGACAGAACGACCAGCCGCCCGGCCGTGAAAATGACGCGCCCAAAGCCTTCATGACTCATCTCCATCACCGGAGATGCCATCAGCCCGGAGCGCTCCTCGATCGCAAGCCCGACGGCGGCGTAGAACTTATCGAGCCTCCACAGCACGTCCGGATCCGGATCGCCAACGATTGGGATCGCACGGCGCTGTTCCTTGGTGAGGATAAAGTCTCCCAGCAGCTCGGCATCCGGTTTGCCTTCCCATGACCCGTAGGAGTCCTGCGCACGGATCAGCCGCACAAGGCATTTGACGAATGGGGTGGCAAGGGCCGCCTCGTCGTCGGCGATCGCAGGGCCAACTGCGGCATCAGACATTTCGCTTCTCCTCATCTCAGTCCTCGACCTCGAAGGACGGCTTCTTGTTGGTGGCGCCTGCCTCCGCCAGCACCTTGCGCAGCCAGGGGGGAGGACACGTCCTGAGCATCACCTGCGTGCGCAACAGCACCTCCTGAATGCTTTCCGGCTGAGGCACCTTGATCGGATGGATTTTTGCCGAAACAAGCTTCGCTGCCGAAGGCCCGCCGATCGCCAGGCAAAACAGGAGATGACATCCCTTCAGGGCGTGCACCTTCGGCGTGATACGATCATCGCCCTCGGCCTGATGCTTCCCGCTCTGGTCGGAAACATCGTCGAAGGCCACGGCTTCCACGAGACTCCATTCCTCGCGCGTCACGTCGTAGATGGCAAAGCGCCTGGCGGACCCGAAATGCGCATTGAGATCCTTCATGTCTTGCGTAGCGATTGCCACGCGCAATGCGCCTGCTGGTCGCTCACGCACGGGACCGTGGACTTCGTCAGGGACGAGTGAGAGGCGGCGGACGGGGCCCATCTGGCGTTTCTCGCTTACCGAGTGGATAGAGTTCCTCACGCGTCGGCGCCTGCCGGTTAGCCTGGAAAATGTTGGCAACCTCGAAAACCAGGTCGCGGGTGCCCTGATAGAGGATTGTGGGCTTGTGCTGGCTGCCGAGCCGGTCGAAGACGGGGAAGCCGACGCGCATGAGGGGAATGCCGAGGCGCTCTGCCGCCTGGCGTCCGTGCGAATGGGTGACGAGGAGATCGGCATTGGCGCCAAGAGTTTCCAGATCGCCGAGATCACCGATCTGAACCGACTGCGCCGGTACTTTTTCCAGAATTTTCGACATATCGGTCGTGGTGACCGCTGCGGCGATTTCGCAGCCCATGCCGATGAAGAACGTTGCGAGTTGGTAGAGTTGGTCTGGTTCAGCTGCGATCGCAATTTTCTTGCCTCCGAAATGGAAATGTCCGTCGAGCAACGCATCCTGCAATTGTGCCCGGCGGCGGCGCACACCTGTCGGCACAGGCTCACCCGAGATCGCGGACAAGAGCGAGACGAACCGGTCGGTGCTCTTCAATCCGGTCAGCGACTGAAACAGCACGTAAGGGACGCCCGTCACCTTCCGCAGCACCTCCGCCGAGCGACGCATGTGCTCGCCGATGGCGATGCAGTACTGGGCCGTGCCAAGTTCGCGGATACCCTCCACGCTGGTGCCGCCATAGGTGGTCGCGACCCAGCGCTCAGGCACGGTGCCGTCGAGCGAGCCGGAGACGTCCGGCAGGATCACCGGCTCGAGTCCGAAGTTTTCAATCATGTCACGCAAATGCTCGATGTCAGCCACGGTGAGGTTCCAGCCGGGGAGGATCGCGATCTTCTTTGACTGCCGCACCTGCTCGCCAGGGCGTGTAAGCCGTTCGATCATCGCGCTGACTGCCTTGGCCCAGCCCTCCTCGATTGCGCCTTCGAAATCCGGCGTATTGGCCAGCACGATCTCGGTGCCTGGGAGGTCTTGCGCGCGTTTCAGCCTGATGTCGGCGACGTCTCCTGCTGTATCTTCGCCACGGGTTTCGACCAGCGCCGTCGTGCAGACCCCGATCAGCTTCGGCTTCGTGCGAGCCTTGATGTTGAGGATCGCCTCTTCAAGATTATCCGCCCCGCCGAGGATCGTCGTCACCTCGTCCATCGCGGTGGTCTGCAGCGGGATGGCTTCCTTGAAATGCCGTACCAAGAGCACGAGCGCGAAGCTGGTGCAGCCCTGGCTGCCGTGGAACAGCGGCATCGCGCCTTCGACCCCAAGAAAGGCCAAGGCGGCACCGAGCGGCTGTGACGACTTCAGCGGATTGACCGCGGCTGATTTGGTCTGGGAAAGGATGCGGGACATCGGCTTTCCTCAACACTCGCCGAAATCGCCGGCCGTCGGGCCGGCGAATTCTTCGGCAGCGTGCAAGGTCGCGGCCTCGCTCTCGGTACCCGGAAGTTCGTCCTTCACATAAGCCTGGCAATCCCACGGGGCTGGCTCGCGCACCTGGTGCCATATCGGGTTATGAATGGCGAGGTCGATCTGGCGTACGAGTTCCACCATGCCGTCATAGCCGGCATAAGCATGCTGGCGCTCCTGGTTGATATCGAGCCAGGGCGTCTTGGCCTTGAGCGCAATGAATTGCGTGCGCCCGCCCGACAGCATGATATCGGCCTTTTGTTCTGAGAGCATGGCGTAAAGGTCGCGCGCTGGCATCTGCTCGAACATGTGGTTGTCGTCCTTGAGGATCTGTTTGATGCGCTCCTTGTCTTCGAGCGTGGATTTTTTTACCGAGGTGCCGACGATCTCGATGCCGATCTCCGTCAGCGCGTGGACGACTGACCATGACTTGACACCACCTGTGTTGAGCAACACGCGCTTGCCTTGCAGCCGCGGCCGGTAAGCCTCGAGCTTCTTCCACGCAATCGCCTCCTCCTGTGCAATCAGCGTCTCTGTGCGATCGAGGATCTGTCGATCGGCGCCTTTCCTCACCAGCAGTTCAGCAATGTTGCGAAGTGCTTCGGAGGTATCGGTGATGCCGTAGAAGGAGCCCTCGAAGAACGGGATGTCCCAGCGCTCCTCCATCTTGCGGGCTAGGTTGATAAGTGCGGTCGAGCACACCATCATAGCCGCCCGGGCGCGGTGAGCCGACGCAACGTCGATGTATCGCGCGGCCCCCGGAATGCAGGCGCGCACCCGGATGCCAAGCCGATCGAGCAGCGGCTTCACCAGCCAGAACTCACCCGATAGGTTGAATTCGCCAAGGATGTTGATGTCGTGGGGCCCGGCGTCGTCGGGTTCCACGGTGCCGATGACGTGTTCGAGCAAAGCCTCGCCGGCGAGCTTGTTGCCGAGGTTCTTCGACCCGGCCAGGCCCGGCGCATTGACCGGCACCACGGCCAAGCCGAATTTTTCCCCCGCGCGCTTGCAGACGGCCTCGATGTCGTCGCCGATCAGCGCCGTTACGCAAGTCGAGTACACGAAGATTGCTGGCGGCGCATGTGCCTGCTTGATCTGGCGGATCGCTTTGAAAAGTTTACGCTCGCCCTGCCCCATCACGATGTCGAGTGCGGCGAGATCGGTGGTGAAGCTAGTGCGCCACAGCGTTGGCCCGGACGAAGCCGAGCCGCGGTTGTCCCAGGAATTGCCCTCGCATGCGAGCGGCCCATGGACCAGGTGCGCAACGTCGGTGATCGGCTGCAGCACGATCTTGGCGCCATCGAAGGCGCAGCCGCCGGCTGCCGCTCCCGGCGTCAGCGGCTTTGCGCAGCCCTGTTTGCGCGCCTTGGCATCCTTGCCACGGTTCTTATCGCAGGCGGGCTCGTTGAAGACATCCTGAATCTTGGCGCTGAGCGAGGACATTTGATCGGTCTCCAAAAGGCCCGTGGAAGGTGGCCGGCTTCGACGAAAAGCCGGTCGTAGCGCTCAGCGGGTGAGATCATAGGAATAGTCCGTCACGCCCGTCTGGCTCGTCTCGCGATCGAGCTTGTCGAAGATCTTGTCGAGGATCGCCGTCAGCACGCGTAGCCCGCCCTGGTAGCCCATGAGTGCAAAGCGATGGTGATGGTGCCGGTCGAAGATCGGAAACGTCAGCCGGATCAGCGGCGTGCCTGTATCGCGCTCCAGATACTTGCCGTGGGAATTGCCTATCAGCAGGTCCACCGGCTCGGTGAAGAGCAGTGAGCGCATCGCCCACAGGTCCTTGCCTGCCCACACTTGAGCATCCTTGCCGTACGGTGAGGAAGCAAGCAGTTCCTTCAACTCGGCTTGCCATGCCGATGTGCCGTTGGTGGCGAGGCAATGTGTCGGCTCGCCGCCGGTTTCCATGACGAAGCGGGCAATGGCGTAGACGAAGTCCGGATCGCCGTAGATCGCGTATTTCTTGCCGTGCAGCCAGGACTGGCTGTCCGCCATGGCATCAATCAGTCGGCCGCGCTCCAGGCGGATTGTCTCGGGGATCTCCTTGCCGGAAATCGCCGAGACCTTCATCAGCAATTCGTCGGTCGCCTGGACGCCGAGCGGATAATGGAACGGGGCCGTCGCCTGCCCGACTTCCTCGCAATACTCAAGCGTTTTTCGGGTGTTGTAACGCTGTAGTGAAACTGTCGCCTCGGCGTTAAGTGCCTTCTTTACGTCTTCAATCTTCGTGCCGCCGTCGTACATGCGGTATTCGCCGTCCGACGGCGTGTCGAACTGGTCAGAGGCGTCCTGGATGAAGGTGTAGGACACGCCCATCAGATCGAGCAGGCGCTTGAGTTCACGGTTGTTGCCGACGCAGAAGCCGTCGAAGCCCGGGATGATGTTGATGGTTCCCTTGACTTGACTGCGCTCCTGGCCTTTCCAGAAGTGCTCCAGAATCCCCTTGACCATGCCGTCATAGCCATCGACATGGCTGCCGACGAAAGCCGGCGTGTGGGCAAAGGGCACGTCGAAATCGCGCGGGACGGAGTTTTCGTCCTTGGCATTCTCGATGAAGCTGTGCAGGTCGTCGCCAATGACCTCGGCCATACACGTCGTGGAGACGGCGATCATCTTCGGGTCATAGAGTTGGTAGGTGTTGGCTAGCCCATCGACCATGTTCTTCAGGCCGCCGAAAACCGCCGCATCTTCTGTCATCGAGGAGGAAACCGCCGAAGCAGGCTCCTTGAAATGGCGCGACAGGTGCGAGCGGTAGTAGGCCACGCAGCCCTGGCTGCCATGGACGAAGGACATCGTTCGCTCGAAGCCCGCGGCCGCGAACACCGCGCCGAGCGGCTGGCAGGCCTTGGCGGGGTTCACCACAAGCGCTTCGCGGGCGAGATTCTTTTCGCGGTATTCCCAGGTCTTGGTGAATTCACGTTGATCGGTGACGATCTGATCGGGGTGCGGACATTCGAAATTCAGCTTTTTCTCGGCGAGCATCTGCCTATATTCCGGCTCGCGGAAAAGAGGAGCGTGGTCGAGAATTTTTTCAGCCGACTGCGGCATTGGTGGTTACCTCTTTTTCATCTGGCCTCGCCATATGGCGGCTCAGGGACGTCGAGCGTTTCAGGTCTCCCGCGGATCGCGGGCGCAGGCGTTCATCGTCTCCCTTGGGGAGACCAAGCTCAGCACAGGTGGTTATTCGGCAGCCAACGCTTGCCCACGGCTCGGGCTCTTTTTCCAGGGGGCCTGGAATAGGTCCCAGACCGGGTTGTTGATGGCAAGATCCACGTCGCGGGCGAAAATGGCAAAGCCGTCATAGCCGTGATATGGTCCTGAATAATCCCAGGAGTGCATTTGCCGGAACGGTATGCCCATCTTCTGCACCGGGTACTTTTCCTTGATGCCCGAGCCGACCAGATTGGGGCGAACCCCCTCGATGAACTTCTCCAACTCGTAACCGGTCACGTCGTCATAGATCAGCGTGCCGTTCTTCACGTAATGGCTGGTGCGCTGATAGTCGTCATTGTGGGCGAACTCATAGCCCGTGCCGACGATCACCATGCCGAGATCTTCGTAGGCCGTGATGACGTGACGGGGTCGCAGGCCGCCGACATAGAGCATGACGGTATTGCCTTCGAGGCGCGGCCGGTACTTGGCAATGACCGCATCGACAAGCGGCCTATACTTGGCGATGACCTTCTCGGTCTTCTCCTCGATTTCAGGGTCAAAATGCTTGGCTATCTTGCGCAGAGAGGATTCGATCTGAGAGGGGCCGAAGAAATTGTATTCCATCCAGGGGATGCCGTATTTTTCCTCCATGTGCCGGCAGATATAGTTCATCGACCGGTAGCAATGGATGAGATTGAGCTTGGCCTTCGGCGCGCGCTCGATTTCGGCGAGCGTAGCATCGCCCGACCAGTTGCCGACCACGCGCAGCCCTATCTCCTCAAGCAGGATGCGAGAGGCCCAGGCGTCGCCACCGATATTGTAGTCGCCGATGACGTTGACGTCATAAGGACCGGCTTCGAATTCGACTTCCTTCTTCTCGAAGACCCAATCGCGGATCGAATCGTTGGCGATGTGGTGGCCAAGCGATTGCGAGACGCCGCGGAAGCCCTCGCAGCGTACCGGCACGATCGTCTTTTCGAGCTGCTTGGCCTTGTTGCGGGACACAGCTTCGGTGTCGTCGCCAATCAGGCCGATCGGGCATTCCGATTGCACGGTCATGCCGTTGTTGAGGGGAAACAGTTCCTCGATCTCGTCGATGATCTGTTCCAGCTTCTTGTCGCCGCCGAAAACAATGTCCTTCTCCTGGAAGTCGGAGGTGAACTGCATTGTCCCGAACGTGTCGATGCCCGTCGTACCGACATAGTAGTTGCGGCGCTGCGACCAGGAGTATTGCCCGCAGCCGACCGGTCCGTGCGAGATATGGACCATATCCTTGACTGGACCCCACACCACGCCTTTAGAGCCGGCATAGGCGCAGCCGCGAACCGTCATCACGCCCGGAATGGACTTGATGTTCGACTTGACGTCGCATTCGGAGACGACCTCGCCTTCCTCGCCAGCCTCTTCTCCGCTCTTTGCAACGCTAAGGTGCTTTTTGCGGCGCTTGGCCGCCTTGTCGGGATATTGCGACAGCACCTCCTCGACAAGCTTCGCATGGAGAGCGCCGTCATTCTCGTATTCCAGGCTCATGGGATCCCTTTTAATGGTTCGGGTGACGCCTCATTGAGGAGGCGCCGTTCTTTGAAAAGGCGCGCCAGCTCCAGGTCCGCGCCTCGCGGCGGCAGGAGCGGTTATTGGGCGACCGCCTTGACGGTTTCCTTGGCCTGAAGCTCGGCAAGCATCTGCTCGTCGGTCTTCATGATGCCGAAGTCGAGCAGCATGTCCTCGAGCTCCTCCATGGTGATCGGGGTCGGGACGGTGCCCTGGCCGGAATTGCCATGAATCTTCTCGGCCAGCGCGCGGTATTCCCCCGCCTGCTTGGAGTTCGGCGCATACTGGATGACTGACATCTTCCTGAGCTCAGCGTGCTGAACGATGTTGTCGCGCGGCACAAAATGGATGAGCTTGGAATTGAGCCTGGCGGCCAGTGCTTCGGCAAGGTCGAGCTCGCGGTCGGTTTGGCGTTCGTTGCAGATCAGGCCGCCGAGCCGCACGCCGCCCGAATGGGCATATTTCAGGATGCCCTTGGCGATGTTGTTGGCAGCATAAAGCGCCATCATCTCGCCGGACATGACGATGTAGATTTCCTGCGCCTTGTTCTCGCGGATCGGCATCGCGAAGCCGCCGCACACGACATCGCCGAGCACGTCGTAGGATACATAGTCCATACCGTCATAGGCGCCGTTCTCCTCAAGGAAGTTGATCGAGGTGATAACGCCGCGGCCGGCACAGCCGACACCCGGCTCGGGGCCGCCAGACTCCACGCACTTGATGCCTTTGTAGCCGACCTTGAGCACATCCTCGAGTTCAAGGTCTTCCACCGAGCCTTCCTGCGCCGCGAGATGTAGGACGGTATCCTGCGCCTTTGCGTTCAGGATCAGGCGGGTGGAGTCGGCTTTGGGGTCACAGCCGACGATGAGGATCTTCTGCCCGAGGTCGACAAGTGCGGCGAGTGTATTCTGGGAGGTGGTGGATTTGCCGATCCCCCCTTTGCCGTAGAATGCGATCTGACGCAGACCTGACATGTAGCGTTCCTTCCTTCTTTTCACCCATCGCGACTGCCCGCGACATGAATGCCGGTCGGCAGCTCTCGCCGCCTCGTACTCAAGGTTTCAAGACTCGTGCCAACTTGCCTGATAGGGTCGAAGAAGAATTTCGTGATTGCTTTTCAGCTATTTAGCCTAAGGACAAAACAAGAGATTGGCCAAACACGCCTGTGTCGTGGACCCGACAAAGGCGACAGAAGGTGGCAGATGGCGTAAAAGAGACGAGATCGTAAATCGTCGCGCGTCGGGCATATTGATGACAATGGGGTCGCGAATTCAGGCAGCAGCGAGGTGAGCAATCTGACGCTGTGGCCAGGGCGAGGAGGCGGGGAACGGTAGCGGCGATAAGCGGATTGGGGCCATCCTGTATAATGCACGCTTCATCGTACAAATTCGTCAGCCCTCTGTTAATTTTACGATGTCCAACGGCATGCCCGACGTCGTGCCGGTGCGGTGACAGAAGGTCGAGCATGCCTTCGGCGAGGACTGGATGGAGCTATGTCGTCTGCTCACTTGCCAGCTACCAACATCAAAACCACATCCTCGCCTAAAACGGGTAACCGCCATCCTTGGCGCGCCGATCTCGATGAGCGGTCTGAACCCTCAAATCAAGTGGGCGCCAAGAGGAAAACGCTGCCGTACCGGTTTCACAGATCTTGACTGCGATAGGTCACCCGCGGCGGGTTCGAAAATGGAAATAGAAGGCTACGCCTACCACCAAGACGGTGCCGACAGTCGCGATGATCTGACCGATGGCGGATAGACTTCCGCCGCCTCCGCTGCCGTCATTGGGAAATAGATTTGTTGTGAAAGCGCATAGAACCACAACGATTGCGGCGGGCACGCTATAGACGAGAACGAGCCGGGCCAACTTTATAAGTGACGACGCTACATGTCTGTGGTCAGGATTGTCAGAGTTCAATCCTCTCTCGCAGCACCATCCCCAAGCCATTGAAATCCATCAAACTCTTGATGCGTAAGGATTCTTCAACCGCCACGTTGGTACACAAAGGCGGTACATATGGTCCTTCGCATGAGTCGTCCCGTCAAACCTCACGATATCTATTGGTTCCGGAAGCGTGTTCCTGACGCGCTGCGCGCGCTGGTCGGCAAGCTCGAAGAGAAGATTTCCCTTCGGACACGTGATCCGCAGGTCGCGAAGATTGAACATGCCCGTGTCGCGGCCGAGGTCGAGGCCCGGTGGCAGCAGCTCCGCGCGGGAGTGCAATCCCTCTCGCATCGGCAAACCGAGTTCATTGCCGGCCAGATTTACGGCTCGATACTGCAAGCGCATGGCGAGGATCCAGACCAGATTCCCGACCGCGTGGGAGGACTGCTGATGGATGAATATTTCCTCAGCTCGGGGGATATCAAGGTCTTTCCCATGGGCACGAACGTTGAGGCGACGGAGGCGCTGCTCGCGCGTCTTCGCATAGGCCGCAATGCTGCGAAGATTGACGCTTGGTTGTCCAAGAAAGGGCTCCTTCTGGATACCGAAAGCCGGGTCAAGCTGGGTGCGGCCGTGGATAGGGCGATCCTTCAAGCGCGCAAGCACCTGGAGCGGATGGCACGTGGCGACTATCGCCCTGATCCTGAAGGCGACAGGTTTCCCAAGGAGTTCGGACCGGCCAAAGCCGACGTCGGAAAGCGCGCGACGCTGAGGGTGTTCGACGACTTCGCGGAAGAGGGCGAGATCAAGCCAGGAACTGTCAAGCGCTGGCGACCGATCATGGTAGAGGTTGAATCCGAGGTTCCGGACATCGCTGGCCTTACGCGCGAATGGGTTGTTGACTGGAAAGACAGACTGCTCCAGCGAGGTCTGGACGCAAGGTCCGTCCGGGACGTGAATCTGGCCTGCCTCAAGGCGACCTGCGAATGGGCAGTGTCGAACGGCAGAATGGCCGTGAATCCTGTCTTGTGCGTCAAACTCAAGGTTCGGAAAAAGGCACGTCTCCGCGAGCAGGGCTTCACGGACGACGAGGCCGTGCGAATCCTGTCCGCTTCGCTTGGATCGCAACCGGACCGGCTCAGTGCACATCACAGGATCGCGCGGAGGTGGGTACCATGGCTTTGCGCCTACACGGGCGCGCGGGTACCCGATGGCTGGCCGAGGGTCCCGATCGCGGCCCCGAGAAGTGGCGAGTCATGTCGGAGTGATCCGTCGTCGGTCAGGCTGCGCAGCCGCCATTTTCTCATGGGCCGACACCCACGACGACCCCCGCGAGGGCACCAGCGACCTCGCAGACGCGACAGATTATTGCGTGAGGGCCTGAATTGGCTTCGATCGTCTGCATTTCCCAGCCATCATGGCGTGCCGGCCCGCCGTGATTGTATCCCGGCCGCCGCCGCGATCAAATGTCGGGAGGGGGAACCGGAGAGCGAGGCTTCCAATCACCATCATCACCCCGAGCAAAGCGGCTCCACGCAAGCCGTGGCCGTGAACCGACCAGCGCAAACGAAATGCGGTGGGGAGCCTTCCCTCGATTTTTCGAAGAGTGTCCTCACTGAACGGACTTCCCCGCCGCCCAACGCCTCGCGAGGTGTCGTTTTGCGGTTCCTGGTGCCTGGGTTCGGGTAAAACCATGGCCGAGCGCCAGCGTCCCTTCGGGAGCCAGGCCCTACCCTTCTCCACGCCCCTCTCGGTCTCCGCACGCCTCACAACGAGGCCCAAGGAGATGGCGAAGATGATACCGATTGAGGCTCTTTCACGAATGCTCGAAAATGGAAAGGTTTCCGACGCAGCAGGGAGCGTTCGAGATCATTACCCGGTCGTCCGGATCGTGTCTCCAGATACCGGAGCAAGCTGGATCTTGAGTGAACTCTCGCCGCATAACCGGGATCTCGCATATGGACTTTACGACCCAGGCGTCGGCGCAACTTCCTTGGGGTGAGTGTCCATTGCCGAGCTTACTGCTGCTCGAAGCCCGAGGGGTGTCCTGCTCGACGTCGACCGTCGTTTCAGGCCGGATGGTCGTATGTCGTGGTACACCGAGAAAGCCAAGCAAAGGACTGGCCGAATTCCTTCCGTCCCCACGTAAAGAGAGGGGTGGCCGGTGGCCGCCCTTTCTGCTGCCTCAGAACGCTGAGGCGTCTCGCCCTTATGACGCATACACCCATACGAGCCTTCGCCAACATCGGTTTTGGTGAACGCCGCAGCAACATGCCTGGCCTGAATTTGCCATTCTCCAATCGTGCCGGCGCGAAGCACGCATGCGCGACCGGTCGCCATTTTTCCGTGACCCAACACCCACGGAGATGCGAAACCGTCGCTCTATGACCCCTCCAGGCGCGAAATATCATTGCGCGGACGCTGAAAACAGGCCGAATCCGGCATTTTCATATTGCCCCCTCGTCGGAGGCAGTCGATCCTGTGTCCCGCTGCGCGGCGCTATACAGACACTCCTGCAGCTGCCGTTGTTGAACCGCGATCGGGGTCGCGAATTTGCTTCGGCGGCGTCGCGGCTTATGTCCGAATGCCGGACGCGCCTGCCGCCTGCGCCTTATGCGCTGCATCTCTTTTGCCTGGATCGGACGAGGTAGGTCGCCCGATCGTTTCGCTAGCGGAATCATTGCCAGATGGCGTTGACGCTCTCGTGGCCGGCCCACAGCATAAAAAAACGCCCGTCATCGGTCCGGCAAAGACCTCGGGGCGTTTCTTTATGAGAGAGACATCCAGAATGCGTAGTGCTGCCATCTCTGTCAAACGCCGAAAGGCATTGAGCGCGTGATCGCGCGGCTGGATGTCACCCCAGCCAAACCTCATCAGCCCTCTTTTCAAAATCCAATTGTTGACACCACGGACAGCGCCGAAGGACGGCTGCGCCGGCACGATGCTTCGAATGGCATGGCGACATTCATGTCGCGCTACGCCGAAGCGCAAGAGCTTGCGCGACGCATGCAGGAAGTGGAGGCGTCGGAGAAAGACGCCAAGAGCAGCACCAGGGCTGCCAAGGCATCGATCGAGCCACTGTTCGAGACCGAGGACGAACGTCTCCGGCGCGAGTATCGCGAAGACCAGGCTCGCCACTTTGCAGACGTCCATGCTTACGAGCGCGATGCCGTGAAGGAGCGGCTGAAGCACGGCTTTCGGCATCATTTCACGATGGACGTCGGCGGCCGCTGCCGTGACCCCTTCACCGATTTCGGACTCCGTTCCGAAACGCTCAGGTCGATCGCCGGACGTTATTTCGTTTCCTGCGTTCCCAAACGCGGCCGGCTTCGCGCGTCGATGGACAAGGCGACCCTGGCTGTTCAGTCCCCGTCGAAGCTCTTGTCGCTGGATTATCCGTGGATCGAAGCGAACAAAAAGGTCATGAGCGTCATCCGGATCGATTGCGACCGAGTCTTTGACAGTCCCGGCCAGTGCCTGGCCGCGCTCAGGGAACTCGTCGGCGACCGCATTCCTTGCCTGCCGCACCTAGTGACCGGCGATCTCCTTCCGGACGGCCGCTATTCGCGACCGCATTTTTACTTCCTCCTGCCGCAAGGCCATGCCGTATGGAACGATCCGGCTGACAAGCGCTGCCGGATGAACATCGTGAAGATGTTCCAGGCCGTCAGCCTGGGATTGACCAAGGCGCTACTGGAACTGGGCGCTGACCCATGCGCGCCGACCCTCACCTTGCGCGGCAAGAATCCGTTGTCGCCATATTGGCACACCCTTTGCCCGAACGACGCTTGCTGGCCGACCCTGTCCGACTATGCCGGCTGGCTCGACATGGGGGTGTCGCGCGAAAAGCTCGTGCGCCAGGCTGCCGCCCTCCAGACCGAAGCCGGGATTGAGGGCTCCAATTCGTACTTCAATGGGCTGCGCGAGGAAGCTTTCCGGGTTCTTCGGGAATGGCACTTCAATTCCGACCCACGCGGGCGCGGCGAAAAGGGCCTGGTTGCCGACGAGCTTCACCAGGCGCTCGCCAGCACCACCACCGGGAAAGGCGGTGCCCTGACGGACGTCCAGCGCGACCTGCTGATCGCCAAGGTTGCCGACCACGCAGTCGGCGCCTGGGATGTTTCGAAAATCGAAACAGTTCGAAAGGTTCGTGGCCGGCTCCTTCACATCACCGAGGGCCTCACGACGGTTGCGAAGCGTCAGGCGGCCGGCGCGGGCTATGCGGCAGCCACCAAGGCAGAGCGGGCGCTGAGCGCGTTGATCGATGCCTATGGCAGGCTTCAGGAAGATGGAAAGCCTGTCACACAGACGGCCGTCGCCGCCTTGGCGGGCGTCCATCGGCGGACGGCGATCCGCCGATGGCAGGAGGTTCTAGCAACCATCGCGGCCAATTCGGAGTCCTGTGACAATCGGTGTATAGATAAAAAGGCAGACCCTGCCACGCCCACCATCATCCTCGTACAGTCCAACCCGGTGGACGACGATCTTGGTGCAACTGCCGATCGGAAGGAGACAAGCGCACAATCGATGGCGGCCGACAGGCTGGCCGTTGTGACCGCAGCGGCTCCCTCAGGCCCAGCTATTCCGAAATCCGTCGTATCGCCAGCAGCGCCACAGGCCCCATTCATCGTCATGGACGTGGGGCAGTGGTATTCAGACGACGACATGGCCGAAATCGAAGCACAGGAATCGTGGCTGGTGTCCCAGGAATCAGCAGAGCGCAGCGACCATCCGGAACCAGATGAGCAGTGGTTTGAGGAACGAAGACAGGCGGCGTGACCGAAGGCCCTGCTGCCGCCAAACGGTGGCAGCAGGGCGTCGAGGCTACTCGGCCGGCTCGGTCTTCGACAACGACGATATGGTCGTCGTCGTTTCGAAATCGTCCAAAACGTGCTCTCGGGCCGGATCGATCATGTCGTGCAATTCGCCACGACGAAATGCTTCATCATCTTCGGGAAAGAGCCCGATGCGTACATAGGACTGGTAGAATTCGAACTCGGCCAGATTGGCCAGCGTCCTGCGAAGCTGCGCCTTCCTGGCCGCCGACATCAGGGGGCCTGCGGCCGCCGGAAGGCTATCGAAGGCCTGGAGTTCATCGGCAGCCGTCCGCAACATCCGGTTGGCGACGAGACGCTTCACGTTGCGAAGGTCCGAGATTTCCTGTCTCAACGCTCTTTCGGCAAGACCTTTCCCGACGCGGAGCCATTTCCTGTACCGCTTCAGATCCCGTCCTGTAATGTCCCATAGAGCGTCATCGATCGCTTTGGCCTCGACCGGCTGAACAGGAATCTTGCGGGCGTGGTGGTCCACAAGAGCCCTCCCGATCACGTAGGCGAGAGGTGGCGGCACCGAGTTCGCGAGCATGAGCTGCCGCTGCCGTCCGCCAAGGATGAGCTCGTCATCGGACGTATCGTCCGTCACCTCAGAGCGTAGCAGCCCCCAATCCCACCCTTCGGGATAGCCGGCCAGTCGGGAGTACTGGTCGAAGCTCGGTTGCCAAAGCTTCCGGAGGTCGACGGGATCGCCAGCGAGCGGCCGATATGTTCCCGCAAGCAGATGCATGGACGTCCTGATCAGGGTCGGCGCCGGCCGGTCGGTCCGGTGGACGGCTGCGGATGCCGCGCCGCCAGGCGTGCAGAAGTAGAAGCGGGTGTCGGGACCTACATCATCCTCCGCCAGACGCTTCAGATCTCGGTCGCGCAGCTCGTATCCCTCATACGGCTCCCGCGCATCTTCCGCCACGGCATCCGAGCAAGCGGGATCGAGAACGAAATCTGCATAGGGCGTCCCGAAATCGACCCCGAGCACGTCGGCAACGGTCAGCCGGGCTGCCGACTTGTACTGGTTGATATAGGCGCGGAACCAACCGTCGGTTTCACCGAGGCATCCGGCAAGGATCAGGCGTTCTCGCACCTGAGGCGTTCCGAAATGGGAGGCGTTGACGATGGTTTCGCTGAGGCCATAGCCGGCCTGGCGGAATACGGCGACGGCGCGCTTGAAGGTCTCAGATTTGCGCAAGCCCTTGACGTTTTCCATGACGAAATACTTTGGCCTGGCGGCCGCGATGATGATCGCAAACGCCTCGCTCAGCATCGAACGGGCGTCATTGTCGCCTTCTCCTGCTCCGGCGCTCGAAAACGCCTGGCAGGGAGGCCCGCCGAAGATGACGTCCGGCTTGTCCAGCGTGATCTCTGGGGCGACCTGGATGACTGCGGTCAGATCGGCGACATGCGAAACCGCCCGGCTTTTGTGGATTTGACCGCGCCGAAACCTGCCGTCGGCGGCCGGCTGAGGAGCTGGTATCGGTGGTGGGATCTGGCGCAACGCTTTCGGCGTCACGTCCTTTATGTTCCTCCAATGGACGTCGATCACCGCCGGATCGTAGTCCATCGACCGGATGATCTTGATCCCCGCTTTCTGCATTCCATGGGCGAAGCCGCCGACGCCACAAAAGAGATCAACTGCACGTAATGTCATTTCCAAGTCCCCGTGTTTTCCTTGCTGGGGAACGTCGCGCACCGAGTCTTGAAAGCTCATTAATGTACGCAAGCGTTTTGCGTGCACCGGTCCCCTCAACGGTCTTAAAGTCAACTTCCGAACGTCGATCGAGGCCGTTGAAGCGGCAGCCGCTGGAACGGCTCGACGACCTGGGAATGCCTCCAATCCGGCCATTCTTGGCGTCTTGGACGGTGCATCCGTCCAAGCGATCCGCGTTGCTATGATCGTTGTACGCCGGATGTTAACCAGAATCCGAGGTCAACAAATTTTGCGGCGGACGGAGCAGCGCGGAATCTACAGGCTCAGGAAATCAGCAGCGCGATGTTGATGGGCGGTTCGGAGACCCGAGCGCCCTCGGCATCCAGATTGGAGAACCTGGCATGAACGACACCCCCATCTACCCGAATATCCGGATGAAGCTCATCGGCTTGAACGCTCCGTTGATCCTTGTGGTCGCGGCCTTGGGAGCCGCTCTTGAACGCGGCGGCGTCGAGCGCGGAGAGATCGACCGCATCCTTGGCGAAGCCGTCTGCGATGGCTTCGACAGCATCATGGCGACCTGCCGCAAATATGTTCGCGTTCACTGAGAAGGAACACCCGATGACGACGACAATCAGAAACGTTCAGGTTGCGCAGGACAGGTGGAACGACGGCACCGATCCGAAGGTTCGGGCTTGGAGAGAGATGCGGGATTACAGCATCTACCGCGATGCGGTGATGAAGGCCGGCCGGAGCAAGAGTCCGGCGCTGCCCTTGTCGCTCCTGGTGGCCGTCCACAAGGCGGGACTGCGGGTCGATCAGGTCGCCCACGCGACGGGAGTGGCACTCGCTACCGTGTCGCTGGCGCTGAGGCGTAACGGATTGACGGACAAGATCGGACGCCGGCGGAGGACGATCCTCCGACAATGCTCCGCCGCAGCGCCCTTGGCCGTCGCCATCAAGGTCATGCCGATCGAGATGCCGCCGACCGCTCGGCGCGCAGCCGTTCTGAAGAGCGTACCGGCTGAAGAGCGGGCGAGGCTGCGGGACGAGTTCTATGCCGTCTCCGAGCGTCTCAGGAAGATGGGGCTGACGTTCGAGTACATTGCCATCCTGTCGGGACGCGCAATTCAGTCAATCCACCAGTGGCGGGTCAGGAAGGATGGGAATTATCCTGCTCCGCCACAGGAAGTCATCAATGACCTGAAACACGCCGCCGAGCGACATGAAGCGATCCTCGCTCGGGCGTGGACGTTATTGGGAACCTTGGCGTAGAAACAAAGGAATCGACATGATCAAGCTTACGCGGGAAGGCGGGCCGGACGGAACGGCCTGTGAGCACGGACATCTGTGCGCCTGGATACAGGAACTGGCGGTCGACGATCGGTTCGTATGGACCGTCGACAGGCTGGACAACGACGATGTGGGAGTGATCGTGAACCTCGCTATCGGCGTTGCCCCTCGCCTTGCCGCCGCAAAGCTGGCCGTTGCCGAGCCATAATTGAGCTCGGTGCCAGCCCGTCTGGTTCCTGGCAGAGCCGCCCCGGAGTCGTGGTCATTGAGATGTTCCCGGCGCGCAGCCGGGTCGAACGCGATCTGCCGGAATAGCATGTTCCTTCCGCCTCACGGGTGTGGCTGGTCAGGAAGGACGGGAATTACCCCGCTCCGCCTCAGGAAGTCATCAACGACTTGAGACGGGCCCTAGCGCCATGAAGCTGTTCCCGCACGAACATGGGAGCCTCTGGAAAAGCTTGCATGAATGACGCTGCAGGAAGAGCGCCGGGATCATCGAACTTGATTGGAGGGACGGGCAGGATGAATTGACATGCGAGGATGGGCATTCACGTGGACAGTTGACAAGCTGGGCGACCACGACCCGGCGAAGACAAGTAAATCTGGACAGCTGCGTCACCTTGGACCTTGCCGCGAAAGTTGCAGTTGCTGCGGTGATGATAAGGCTAGACGCAAGCGTGGCCGGTGCTATTCGGCCTTAGCTGGCAGAGCGGTCATCGCGTTGCGGTGTTTATAATGAACGCTGCCTGTTGCCTCGGCGCAGGTCTTCTTCAGGTCAGTGTGCCCTATGGGGGCTTGATCAAAGGCATCAGGCCTCAAAAATTGAGGCCAGGAAAATTGTGAGCGACGCTCTCGATGGATGTCCCCTGTACCCGCGCCTTCGCAGCCGCGTTGCCAGCGCGCAGCTTTCCTCCGATCGCGAAGTCGGAAAGGCCTGGCAAATCGAATTCAGCCCTGCCGCAATGGCGGCCGAGCGATTTGATCTGGGTTAGAGGCCAGACAATCCACCAGTAATCGAGACACGCGGGGCTGCCGTTGGCGTCAGCCACGACGAAGACCTTTCCCGACAGATTCACGTTCCAATAGATGTCGACGTTTTTTGGCCGGGTTCGATCCAGATGATTTGGATATCTCCTGCCAAGGATCGGGTAGCGCCGAGAATGACGGTCAGCGACGCGATAGCGATGGCGTTGATTATGGCCTGGAATGAATCGGTCATTGGTGCGGCTTTATCCCGATCCTGAAGTCAGCGTGTCCCGGCGCCAACCACGGATATCCGTTCCCGTCGTGCTCTTGGACCATGTATCGTGGTCTTGGACCACGTATGTCCGGACGACACGCAAACCTATGGCAACCCCAGCGGCGTGCTTGGGTACTCGAACGAGTATCGGTACTGTAATACGTCAGGTCCGATGCTGGTGGGCTGGCCTAGCGGCTTGAGGCCCGTTGTGATGTCGCCCCCTAGATCACCCTCTTTAGATTTACCGACGGTGGGGACAAATTTCACGGCACTTGCAGTTCCCTTAGGCTTGGAAATGTCGATCGTGGCGGGATACGAGGCATAGATGGGAACCGGTAGGACATCATCCGGGTGCGTGCCCATCTGCGTGAAGCTCAGCGCCTGGAAGGTAACGGTCCAAGGCGACGGAGCACTCGGCGTCCCGCCTAACACCTCGATGCTGACCACCGTGTGGTTTTCGGCCCACTGCGGTCTCCCAAGAGAGGTTTGCGAGCAGCCGGAGACATCCTTCTTGATCGGGACCGAATTCTCTAACATGACCTTGGCAGGTACGGTACAATGGTTGCCATGGTTGGGTAACCCGCAAGCACCTTTGGCCCATGTGCTCCATCGAAAGCCCCATTTGGCGTAAATCTCCTTGTCCGCGTCCTGCCAATCCGTATCTTTGGCACCAATATACTTGTCTGTCACGAAGCCGTTGGTGAAGATCGGATCGCTGGCTAGCCGTTCTTTGTACTTAGGGTCCGTGGCGTTTGGAAACCGAAGGGCATCTTTAATGATCGGGTGGCACTCCGAGGCAATGACGTCTGAGACCTTCTGTTGGCCTGGTTCTGGCGCGGCGAGCAAGGCTCCATTTGCTACGCGAAAAGTGAAGGTGTGAAGCCCAGTCACCACTGCGTCCTGCGCTTCGGGTTGAACGGCCTTCCAGTCGAATACGGGGCGGGTCGTCACTACTTGCATCTCGCCCGCGTAGTCAGGCATCAGGGAAATTTTGAATGGCTGCTTGATCACATCGTGCGACCCGCCGAACAAGCCGAAAAACCAGCTTGGTGTCTCCCTTGTGATCGTTACATCCATTGGCACCGTCACCAAGGTTTTTGGCTTGAAACGATCTTTCATGCGTTCTGCCGGCACATTGAAGACGGCGTCGCTTGGCGAGATTCCGAGTTCCGGTGCCTGAAGGGGGACCCCATCCAGCTTTACGTCGAAGCTGATCTTTTCACCTGCAGACGCGACCCCGAAATGCGGCCCGCGGATCACGATCTTGTAGTTGTCCGTTTTGTTTTGCACGATCACCGAGCCGATGACGCGGCGGACGCCGAAATAGCTCTGAGTGAAAGGCAGATCCTGAAGGTCCAACGCGACAAGGTCTTCCATGTCGACCGCGTGCTTCTCAAGCTCGCTTGCGCTGAGTCTGAATCGCTCCATTTCGACCAGAAACGGCCGCAGCTGCGCCGACGCGTTGGATACCTGATTTTCCATCTCGCTGCCGAACTGGGCACGCGCCGAGGCAACGAGGAGCTGCATCTCATTGCCTCCCTGCACCAACAGCAAGTTGGAGTCGTGAGCGCCCTTGTCGAGAAGGCCATTTGACGTCTTGTCGAACCCATCGAGCAACTGGGATATCCGCTGCGCAGCATCCTGGTTGAGCTGGTCGATAGCGCCTTGCGTATAATCGCCCGCTAGCCATTTCATCAAGTCTGCACGTGATGGCCCGGTCGATCCGAATAGCGTCAGGATGACGGTAGCCGCCGCAGGAACGATCCTCGGTGCTGAAATCCTGCTTGCAACCCTGAAACTGAAGACGGTTCGTTTAAGGAAGAGGATTGACCTGGCCAGCACCGTGGAGTTCACGTTTCATTCTCCATCACCGCAGTATTTTAGGAAATACTACAATAATGCGTCCTTCTTTTCTAGCGGATTTATAGGTGATGGCTGGCCGCAGAGTGGAATTCACTACGAGAACGGGTGCGCCCTTTCACGTCGACCCTCAGTGGCTACTCCCCCCACCACGTCTTGATGCAGAGTAGCCGGACGATGCCACGTTCTTCAAACCAGATACAAACTGCTCATGTTCACCTAGCCCGGAAAATTCATGGAGGTTGGCGGATGTGGTGCAAGCCGTTGAAATGACGTAGGATTTGGTTGCTTA
>NZ_JBWKME010000192.1:0-269104 GCF_056431085.1 Mesorhizobium waitakense
CGCCACCCCGCAGATGTCCTCACTGTCAGAAGCTGCTCGCACACGCCCTCAAACCTAAACTGCCAAAGTAGTGCTAATAACTCAACAGCCGCTTGCTCAGCCTGGCGCATTGAACGCGGATGTCGGGGATGGCGTCGATCTCGAAGAAGGTGCCGCGCGTCAGCGGGCCGACGGCCAGAACCTTGGCTGAAACTGTGCCGTCGCCAGCGATGATCTCGCAATTGGCGGACACGTCGAGGCCGATACGCAGCGGGTCCGGCCGCGCCAGGCCGCGGTCGACCAGCGAGCGCACGACGCTGTTCGACGAGGTCGAGATGTCCCTGATGATGCCCGAGCAATCATAGATACGGGCGACCTCGAAGGTTTCGAGACGCTGCGTGTGGCGCGACTGGACCTGGACCGTGAAGTCGCCGTTCCGGGCGATGTCGACGACGCGCCCGGCGACCAGGCGGATGCGGCCGGATTGCACGGCCTCGGTGACGCGGCCATAGACTTCGGGCGCCATGCGGTGGCGGTGGATGTCCCACCAGGCCTTGGTGTGCTCGACGAAGCGGCGCTTGGCGGAAGCTGGCCAGTTCTGCCAGATCTTCTGGTTGAATGGCCGCAAGCCGTCGACGACGTCGCGCCAGTCGATGCCGGCCTTCTGGTTCTGCTTGATCAGGTCGCGGAACCAGCCGACGAAATAGGACAGCTGGGTGCCGAGCGGAATGTCGGCGACATCGAGCTTGATCGGATTGCCCTTGCGATGCGGCGACGGCAGCAGGCCGCGCCGTGAAACCGCGATGATGTCGCCGCGATGACCGCGCTGCTCCAGTGACAGGAAGGCATCGACCATGCTGAGACCGGTGCCGAGCACCATGACGCGGCTGTCGGGGGCAAGTGCCGTGTCGGCTTCGGAGCCCATCCTGATCGCATGCCCCTGCGCCGGCTCCTCGTCATGGCCGGTCGCCAGCACGGCGAGATGGGCGACGACGCTGGTGCCGTTGGCGAGCGCGACCTCGACGCCGGACGTGGTCGGCGTGATCGAGAGGCTCTCCTCACGGATCAGGCGCAACCGGCCGGTTTCGCGTTCGCGCGTTTCCAGCTCGTCGAGCAGTTCCTTGAGGTAACGGGCATAGAGGCTGCGCGGCGCGTACACCGGCGCCTGGTCCGATGTCGCCAGGCCGCGCTCCAACAGCCAGCGCCAGAAATTGCCGGGATCGTCGGCATAGGCGCTCATGCTGGCGGCACTGACATTCAGCACATGCGCCGACAGCAGCGTGGAATAGGCGATGCCCTGGCCGAAATGCGGGCGCTTTTCGATCAGCGTGACGCGCAGATCGGGATTGGGCGATTTCAAGAGATGCGCGGCCATCACGACGCCGCTGGCGCCGCCGCCGACAATGATGATCGAGTTGGCGCGCCCGGTCATGCGCCCGGCCTCGTGCGAAGTGCGCGCGTCAGGCCTGGACCTTCACCACCACCGGCAGGTCGTCGACAGCCATGTCGCGCATCTCGGCGAGGCTGCGCTGATCGAGTACCTCGGCGATCGCCTGCCGGACCTCGAGCATCAGATGTCGGACTTGGCATGTCGCCTCGTTGCAATCTTCACAGCGCTGGTACTGGGTGCGGCTGGCGCAAGGAATCGGCGCCAGCGGGCCGTCGAGCACGCGCACGACGTGGCCGACCTTGATCTCGTCGGCAGGCCGCGCCAGGCGATAGCCGCCCTCCTTGCCCTTGCGGCTCTGGACGAAGCCGGCATTGCGCAGCTCGCCGAGGATGGCGTCGAGAAATTTCTTCGGGATGTTGTTGCTGGTGGCGATGTCGTTGACGAAAGCGAGCTGTCCGACCGGCAGTCGCGAGAGGTGTACGAGCGCCTTGAGGCCGTACTTGCCCTTTTTCGTGAGCATGAAATCAAAATTTCTCTGTCATGCGACGGCACGAAACCATCGGTTGCCAAACGCCCGACGTGCGACCTCGCCGCGTCCAAGCTGCCATGACACATAAATTCTAGTGACATGATGTACAAGCCAACAGCTGTTGATTTTGCTTCGTTTTCAGGCGCAATGGCCATTTTGGCAGGCTTTTGTGCCCGCAGGGACACAGCCGCACGGCGTTGACGGCCCATGTGCGTTGTCAGCGATCATCGCGATACGGTGGCCGCTCATCGTCCTCCAGTTCCCAATGTCGATAAGATTACTATACTTACCCCCGAAGACGCGGAGCGGGTTTTTAAATCCACGGCTGTTTGAGGTATGGATTTGCCTGGAGATGGTCGTGGCGGGAATTCTCATTCGTTCCCAGCGTCCAAGCTGTTGAGGCGGGCCCCGACTTCGTCATCCACGGGCGGGGCAGGAGCGAAGCTCCGTCGCGCAGACCCGACGATCCATGCCGTGACATCCGTCGAAGAATGCAACGGAGGAGAATCAACGTCCGTTCTGTCGCCATCCCCTTCTTCTCTTCTGCATCGTAGCGGCGCTCTGGCATCACGGCATGGATCCCAGGGTCTGCGCTCCGCTTCGCGTCGCTCCGCCCAGGGATGACGAAGCTGGTGGGCTTCACCCAATCTCGAAAGACAGCCCGCTTGTCCGCTGCGGCACCGCACCACCAATGCATTTATTCTAACAAGCCCGTCTTGGCTGGAAGGATTTAACTCTACAAGAGCGATAGAATTAGCGGACTATCGTAGGGCATTCCGGTTTTCTCTTTTCCAGGAGCCCTTCATGTCCACCATTTCGCGACGCATCATTCTGCTTTCGTCGGCAGCCCTTGCCGGTGCCGCCTTCCTCGGTCCTGCCATGGCCGACGACCTCAAGGCGGGAAAGAAATGATCGGAAAAGGGAGAATGACGATGACCCATTCCACCGCCGTGCTGTTCAGCCATTTCGGCGCCTGGCTGCTGGACCTGGCGTCCAATGACAAACGGACGAAAGAGGAGGACCCGCGATCGCCGGCGCCGGTGCGCTGGGGACGCCGGGCGCGACCGCCTGCCGCCACGTGACGAGAGTTTTTACTGGGCCTGGCAATACTGGTCGCAGTGAAGGGCAACTCATCCCCTTGAACGGTTTGCCCACACCAGTCCGACCAGGCCGACCAGCATGGTGACGATGCCGGTATAGAGCCATTGCGACTGGCCGGTCATGAAGCTTCCGCCGACCACGCCGATGCCCTGCAGCGACCACACCGCGCCGACGGCAAACACAATCAACGCCAGCAGATTTTTCGTCAGTCTCATTGATGGATCTCCCTTTCGAAGTCGATCGGTGGCGGCGTGGTGGGCGCGATGAAGGAGCCAAAGGAAATGGCCCGAACGCTTCGGCCTCTACTTGGATATTGTCGTTCGATCTTCAAACAAGTCGCTGTAATCGGCACGAAGATCATCGACAATTGATCATCGGCCTGCCGAAAATCCCTAACAGACTGTTACCCGGCGACTCCAAACGTGTGCCATTGCCACGGAACCGACAGATGATTGCCGCATTTCACGCCTTATTCGACACCTAACGGCTGGGGTCTGTCAAAAACGGAGCCATCCCCCAAATATGAATACTACAAAACAGACCGCGCTTGTCGCGGTAACGCTGGTTGCTGGCCTGATGGCCGGCGCATCTTCGGCAGCCGCCGCCGGCCAGTGCGGCCGTGCCTCCTGGTACGCCCTGCACTCCAAAACCGCATCGGGCGAGCGCATGAACCCGTCGGCGATGACCGCCGCCCACCGTACCTTGCCTTTCGGCACCAAGCTTCGGGTGACCAACCAGAACAACGGCCGCAGCGTCATCGTGCGCATCAACGATCGCGGTCCGTTCATCAGGGGTCGCGTGCTCGACCTGTCGAAGGGTGCCGCCGGCCAGCTCGGCTTCATCGGTTCCGGCCATACCGCCGTCTGCATGGCGCGCGTCTGATATTGCCATTGCCTGGACCATGATCTCTGGACAAAACGGTTTTCCGTTTGTCCGAGAAAACCGCAATCCACTTTTCGGGAATCATGGTCGGGTGTCCGGCACCAATGCCAGACACATTTCTTACACACTTCGCGCCGCACAGTGAGCCGGCTGCGCCGTTCAGGCCGGGTTTTCAAGGCTTTGGACGAAAGAAGCGTTAGTCACGCCACATGACGTATTGCATCGCAGCAATTAGTTGTTAACTTCCCCGCGAGACATTCAAGGCATGACGCTGCTCGTCGTCCCTTCAGTCGCAGGCAGCAGCGGGGTTCTCGATGTTCTACCAGCTCTATGAAATGAATCACGCCGCCATGCAGCCCGCGCGTCTCTATGCCGACGCGGTGCGCCTGTTCTACACCAATCCGCTCAATCCATTTTCGCACACATCGTGGGGCCGCTCGGTCGCTGCAACCGCCGAACTGTTCGAGCGCACCACGCGCCGCTACGGCAAGCCGACATTCGGCCTCGACAAGACGGTGGTCGACTGGAAGAGCGTCGAAGTCACCGAGAAGACCGTGTGGTCGCGGCCGTTCTGCAATCTCCTCCGCTTTGAACGCGCCGTGCCCGCCGGGCGCCGGGCGGATCCGAAGCTGTTGATCGTGGCGCCGATGTCCGGCCACTACGCGACGCTGCTGCGCGGCACGGTCGAAGCGATGCTGCCCTATGCCGACGTCCACATCACCGACTGGGTCGATGCCCGCATGGTGCCGCTCGCCGACGGCAGTTTCGATCTCGACGACTATATCGACTACATCATCGACATGCTGCACGCGCTCGGCCCCGACCGCCATGTGATGGCGGTGTGCCAGCCTTCCGTGCCGGTGCTTGCGGCCGTGGCGCTGATGGAGACGCGCGGCGACCCTTTCGTGCCCTCGACCATGACCTTGATGGGCGGGCCGATCGACACCCGTTGCAACCCGACCGCGGTCAATCTGCTGGCCGAGGAAAAGGGCATCGACTGGTTCCGCGACAATGTGGTGATGCGGGCGCCGTGGCCGGTGCCGGGCTTCGGCCGCGAGGTCTATCCGGGCTTCCTGCAGCTGTCCGGCTTCATGAGCATGAATCTCGACCGCCACATCATCGCCCACAAGGACTTCTTCATGCACCTGGTGAAGCATGATGGCGACAATGCCGAGAAGCACCGCGATTTCTACGACGAGTATCTCGCCGTGATGGACCTGACGGCGGAGTTCTACCTGCAGACCGTCGACACCGTCTTCGTGCGCCATGCCTTGCCCAAGGGCGAGATGACGCATCGCGGCACCCGGATCGATACGACCGATATCCGCAACGTCGCGCTGTTCACGGTCGAAGGCGAGAACGACGACATTTCCGGCCTTGGCCAAACCAAAGCGGCGCACGATCTGTGCCCCAACATCCCAGCCGACAAGACGGCGCACTACATGCAGCCCGCGGTCGGCCACTACGGCGTTTTCAACGGCTCGCGCTTCCGCTCCGAAATCGTGCCGCGCATCGTCGACTTCATCACCAGCTATGGTCGCCAGAACCGCGTTGCGGTGAAGCCGAAGCTGGTCCGCGTCGCCAAAAGATAGGTTCCCTCAGCGAAAATCCGGGCCAATTGGCCGGCAAAGCTGGCCAGACGGCCAGTGCTGTGCAGCCGATTCTGTTGCACAAGTGCCGCTGTCCTGCCCCTCGGGTAACCATGCTATCAATCCGACCGTCGTCGTAATTGACACGGACTGTAAATCCCCTTTAACCTTTCGTTAATAACTAAGGGTGGACGGGGACAATGATATCCTCATCGATGGCGCGAAGGCTGCGCGTGTACTTAGCAGCCGGGCTGGCAGCAACGGGAGGCTGGGTGGCACCGGCTTTGGCGGCTGGAGCAATGGCGACGGGGGGCCTCACCTCGCAGCCGATCGGCCACTATGATTTCTGCAAGCTCCATCCGGGCGAATGCTCGATCCGCCCGAGCAATCTGGCGCCAGCCGCGATGACCGACAGTCTGATGCGCAAGCTGACCAACGTCACCGCCAGGGTCAATGCCGCCGTCAAGCCGATGAGCGACATGGAAATCTACGGCAAGGACGAGGTCTGGGCCTACCCCGACAAGGGCGTCGGCGACTGCGAGGACTATGTGCTGGAGAAGCGGCGCCAGCTTTCGCGCATGGGCATCTCGCTTGCCGACCTTCTGATCACCGTCGTGCGCAAGCCCGACGGCGAGGGCCATGCGGTGCTGACGGTGCGCACCGACAAGGGCGACTATGTGCTCGACAATCTGAACGACAAGGTCAAGTCGTGGGACCTGACCGGCTACCGCTTCCTCAAGCGGCAGGCGATCGACAACACCGGCCGCTGGGTCTCGATCCGCGGCGGCCAGCAGGTCTTGGTCGGTTCGGTTCAGTAGGTCCCTAGCAAACAGTGGGGCTTCGGCGGAGGTCGGCGATCCTTCGCGCCCCCCTCTGTCCTGCCGGACATCTCCCCCTCAAGGGGGGAGATCGTTTGTCACCTGCGCTTTCGCCAATTTTCAACGTTGAAGAAAAAAGCAGCGAGCACAAAGCCGCCAATCCCCCCCCTTGAGGGGGAGATGTCCGGCAGGGCAGAGGGGGGCGCTGTCCCGCCGGCGTCTCGCTATTTGCCCAGCGCCGCGCGCATCATGCGGCCTTCCAACAATTCCGCATTCTCCATGAACCATTCCCTCCCGGCCGACGACACATGGCCGTGGATAGAAACCAACCATGGAGACTTCCGATGACTGCACTTTTGCGAAATACCCTTCTCGCCGCCGTCGCGGTATCGGCGCTGGCCGGATCCGCTTTGGCCGATCAGACCATTCCAGGCTGCGCCAAGACATCGACCAACGACCTGTGGGGCGGGCGCTGCTGCAGCAATGGCGACTCGAACTGTCTGGGCGGTGGAAACGGTGGTCGAGGCCACAATGACAATGGCGGCCGGGGAGATAAGGGCGGCGCGGCCGGCAAGAAATGATCTCGACGCAGCGGACCGCCGGCGGGCAGCTCTTCAGGCAGAAGCGGACGCGCGTGTAAACTCGCGGCTCCGGCCTCGCTACGGTTGCCGGCCCAGAGCCGCGCGGATCGAGGCGGTAATGCGGCGCAGTTCCGCCTCGTCGAGTTTCTCGATGTTCTCGGCCAAGAGATTGGCAAGCTCGGTGGCTGCGGGACTGAGGCCTGACGTGTCGAGCTTCACGCGCGGATGCGAGGCTTCGGCCAGCCGGGCCAGTTCCTCGGCATCGTCCCAGATGACGTTGAAATAGCCGATGATCTTCTGGATCAGCGTCCAGGTCGGCGCGCCGCGCCTGCCATGCTCCAGCGCCGACAGATAGGCGGCGCTGACGCCGATCGCGGCCGCCATATCCTTCTGGCTGACACCGCGCTCGCTTCTGAGCGTCCGCAGCTTCTCGCCGAACGGCGTCATGTCCGCATCCTCATGCGCGCTGCCGCCGCAGCCGGATATAGAGCGCGCCGGAGCCGCCATGATTGCGGGCGGCATGGTCGTGGCTGGAGACCAGCGGTCGGAAGGCAGGCGTCGACAGCCAGGCGGGCACGGCGCGCCGCAGCACCCCGTCGCCGCCGGAGGACGAACCCTTGCCTGTGATGACCAGCACGTAGCGAATGCCGCCGGCATGCGCCCGGTGCAGGAACGAGAACAGCAGCGAATAGGCCTCGTCCTGGGTCAGGCCGTGCAGATCGACGCGGCCTTCGATCGGCAGCCGCCCCTTCGACAGCTTGTCCAGCGTTGGTTCGTCGAGTGCGTGCGCGACATGCTGGGTCTTCGGCTTTGCCGCGCCTGCCTGGTTGGCAACAGGCTGGGCTGGCTGCGACGGTGTCGCCCTTGTTTCGGCCGCGAGGTCGGGGATGTCGATGGCCATCCTGCCCTTGAGCGGTTTGGCCGTGCGCGCCACCAGGTTCCACAGCACCCGGTCGTCCTCGCTGAGCTCGGCTTCGCTCGGTCTGGCTGGCCGCCGGGTCATCGATTCGTACCCGGAACGAGAGCACGCGGGATCAGCGCATGAAAATCGGCCGCGTTGCGCACCACGCCGGCGATCTCGCCTGCCGCATCGCCCGATCCGGCGAACAGGTCGCCGCGCGCCGGCCCGGTGATGGCGGAGCCGGTGTCCTGCGCGATCATCAGGCGCCGGAACGGTTTTGCGTCGAAAGCGGTCAGCGACGGCGCATCGATATGGAACGGCGTGCCGAATGTGTGCAGCAGGCGGTCGACGGCGATGGAGCGGCCCGGCGTCAGCGGCACCTTGGCGGCGGCGATCGGGCCAAGGGCGGCGTCCTCGACATCGGCCTCGCGGAAGAAGATGTAGGAGCGGTTTTGCCAAAGGATTTCGTCGACGCGGTCCGGGTGCGCCTTGAACCAGGCGCGGATCGACTGCATCGTCACCCTTTCCAGCGGGATCTCGCCAATTTCGCTGAGGATCTTGCCAGGCCCGGTAAAGCGTTGGCCGGATTTGGCGGCGTAGGTGACGCGGCGGAGCCGGCCGTCGGTCATGTTCAGTCTGGCCGCGCCCTGCACATGGATGAAGAAGGCATCGACCTTGTCGGCCAGCCAGGCCATTTCCAGCCCCTTGCCGTCAAGCGCGCCGCGCTCGATGGCGCCGCGGTCGGGATATTCGACCGGTCCTTGCTGCGTCTGGCGGGCAAAGGCGAGGTAAGGGTCCATGCCAAGCGGCCGATTGGCGTCGTCGATATCGACGAGATCGGCCGGACGCGACAGCAGCGGCACGGAAAATCGCTGCGTCCGGATCGGCGACGCCTCGACTTCGGGCTCGTAGAAGCCGGTGACGAGGCCGGCGGCGCCGTTCTCGGCGCGGATATTCATCGGGATAAAATGACGCTCGAAAAAGGCCCGGGCCTGCGACCGATTCGCCGGCGAAACAATGCGGGCCTCGGCGTAGGCCTCGGCAAAGGCATTGAAGTCGACACCAAGCGAACCGCTGCGATAGGGCTTGATCAGGACATGGAAGGCGGAACGGCGAAAGGCCGCGAAGGCGGAGAGATGGTCGTCCTCATCCCAGCCGGGCAAGGCGCCGAAGGATTTCCCGACAAAAAGAGGCGATAGCGACACCGGAGCCTCGCCACTTCTACCGGATTCAGTCTTCTTCCTCGGTGGCGACGAGCTTCCAGTTCGGATCGCGCGAGCGCGTGTCGCGGGCAAACGTCCAGACGTCCTTGACCTCGGCGACGGTTTCGGGGTCGCCATCGATGACAGCGCCGGCCTTGTCGCGGGTCGCCGAAATCAGCTCGCTTATGATGCGCAGCGTGACATGCGCCTCGCCACCCTTCATCTCGGCCGAGACGATGTCGGCCTTGTCGATGCCGACGAAGGAGGACTGGATCTTTTCCGATTTGGCCTCGCGCTCGCCGATGGCGGCCACAAAGCCATCATAGACCTCTCGCGACAACAGGTTCTTCAGCGTTTTGCGGTCACCGTCGGCATAGGCCATGACGATCATCTCGTAAGCCATCTTGGCGCCGTCGACGAAGCTCTTCGGCTCGAAGGACGGATCGTTGTCCTTGATCGTGCGTAATCCCTTGTTGAGGTCGGTGTCGGGCTTGGCGAAGGCGTCAATCGCCGCATAGGTCTCGGCGGCCGCCTCGCCCGGCAAGCGCTTGCGCGGCAGCGAGACGACATTTTCGGGTTTCTGGGCGGCATCCTTGTCGCCGCTGCGGGCGGCCGTATAAGGGTCGAAGGGCGGCCGTTCGCTGCCGGTGCGTCGGCCCAGCACATTGCGCAGCTGGAAAAAGATGACCACTGCCGCAATCAGGAAGAAAATCGTGCCGAAGTCGAAGAATCCCATATCTTCCGCCAATCAATCCCTGCCTTGTAGCCGGACCGCCGGCCCCAAGGGCTACGGTCGCATAGCGTTCAACATTCAAAGCATATAGAACGCAAGGCGCAATCATTCAAATCAAAGGCAGGCATACCTATCTAACAGGCCCAGTGCCAGCGGCGATTGCTCGCCAACGGCCAAAACGATCGAAAAGGGTTGGCAAGACTTGCGCATTTCGTTCCTTCCCCTTTTTGTCCTGGCGCTGCCGCTGCTGGAAATCGCCGGCTTCGTGGTTGTCGGACGCCAGGTCGGCGCCCTGGCGACGGTCGGCCTGGTGCTGGCATCGAGCATCGCCGGTGCGCTGCTGCTCCGGCACCAAGGTTTCAGCGTCATGACGCGGATCCGGGCCGAGATGGACGCCGGCCGCGATCCGAGCCGCCAGCTCGCGCATGGCGCGATGATCGTGCTAGCGGCGATCCTCTTGATCATACCCGGCTTCATCACCGACATCATCGGCCTGCTGCTGTTCCTGCCGCCGGTCCGCGATCTCGCCTGGCGGGCGTTGAAGGGCCGCGTCGTGCTGGCCACCAATTTCAGCACCGGCGGGTTCCGCGGCCGGCAGCGCGACAAGACCATCGACCTCGACGATGGCGATTATTCGCGCAGCGACGACTATTCGCGCGGACCGGACCACAACTCTCCCTGGCGCCGCCTCAAGGACGAATAGGGCGGCGGTCCAGAAGCAAGGTGGCAAACCTTGTCTTGTCATGCCGACCATGGTAGCGAACGCCCGATTTCAATTCGGTCAGCGATGCTGCCCAGGCAAGAGGACAAAGGCTTATGGCAAGCAAAGATGACGCGGCGCCCGGCGCAGCCAACGGAAACGGCAATGCGGCGCAGCCGTCGCTCAACGTTCTGGCGCAGTATGTGAAGGATCTGTCCTTCGAAAGCCCCGGCGCGCCGAACTCGCTACGCGGCCGCGACAAGGCGCCTGGCATCGCCATCAACGTCAACGTCAACGCCAACCCGCTCTCCGACAAGCAGTTCGACGTCAATTTGACGCTGAACGCCAAGGCCTCCTTCGACCAGGAAGTGCTGTTCAATGTCGAGCTTATCTATGGCGGCGTGTTCGCGATCAGCGGCTTCCCGCAGGAACACATGCTGCCGATCCTGTTCATCGAATGCCCGCGCCTGCTGTTCCCCTTCGCCCGGCAGATCATCGCCGAAGCGACGCGCAATGGCGGCTTCCCTCCGCTGATGCTCGACCCGATCGATTTCGCGCAGATGTTCCAGCAGAAACTGGCCGAAGACCAGGCGGCGTCCAACGTCAAGGTGAGCTGAGGCTTGCCTTTGTCTGGATTGTGAAGAACCCGGCCTCGCGCCGGGTTTTTTTGTTTTAGATGAAGACTTTAAGCGTCAGTCTCGAACATCTGCGATTGGCCTGAGACTCCTATACCTTCGTCATCCTAGGGCGGAGCAGGAGCGAAGCGACGTCGCGGAGACCCTAGGATGACGAACGCGAGAAGGGCTTTGGCTAACCTCCAAGGTTTGTCCCGGTACCTCGCTCCCAACCGGTCTCCAATTTGCCGCTAGTTCCCAAGAACCTTCAACCACAGCGCCTTTTCGCCGAGTGTGGCGACCATGCCTGCGTGCGCGGCGCGCTCGGCTTCGGTCAGGCGCGGCGCCAAGGGGGCCGGGCGTTGGCTGATGGTGATTTCGATTTGGCGGACATTCTCGTTACCCCCAGCCGGCGCGGTGGCGCTGTCGAGGATGAGGGCAGCCTGCTTGCCGCCGATCAGCTCGATATAGACTTCGGCCAGCAGTTCGGAATCGAGCAAGGCGCCGTGCTTGGTGCGCCTTGTGTTATCGATGCCGTAGCGCCGGCAGAGCGCGTCGAGCGAATTGGGGCCCATCGGGTGCTTGCGGCGCGCCAGCGCCAGCGTGTCGACGACACGGCCATTGTCGATGACCGGGTGGCCCAGCCGGCCGAATTCAACATTGAGGAAACCGACGTCGAACGTGGCGTTGTGGGCGACCAGCTTGGCGCCGTCGATGAAGGCCAGCCACTCCTCGGCAATCTCGGCAAAGGTCGGCTTGCCCGCGAGGTCCGCCATGCTGATGCCGTGGACCGCCTGCGCTTCGGCGTGGATCGGCCGACCTTGAGGGTTGATATAGTGGTGGAAGGTCTTGCCGGTCGGGAAGCGGTTGACCAGCTCGATGCCGCCCAGCTCGATGACGCGGTCGTCGCGCGAATCAAGGCCGGTGGTTTCCGTGTCGAAGATGATCTCACGCATCGAATCAGTCGCTCCAGGCGAGCAGAATCATAAGACCGGAACAAAATGGCAATGGGCAATGCTGACGGCCTGGCGTCAGGAGATGGCATTCCTTGACTTATCCCCGGTCAGATCCGCAACGATGGCTTTGACCGCCGCGCGGGCGGCGTCCATCCCCTCTCCGGTGTCGATGATGAAATCGGCCTGACGATGCTTTTGCGCATCCGGCACCTGCTTGGCCAGGATCGATGCCAGTTTTTCCTCGGTCATACCCGGCCGCGCCAGCACGCGCTGGCGCTGCACTTCGGCCGCGGCGGTGACGACGACGACCTTGTCGACGCGGTTGCGGCCGCCGGTTTCGAACAGCAGCGGAATGTCGAGCACCGCGAGCGGCGCTCCGGCGGCCCGGTTGCGCGCCAGGAAGGCATCGGCATCGGCGCGCACCAGCGGGTGGATGATGGCCTCCAGCCGCTTCAGCGCGCTGGCGTCGCCAAGCACGCGCCCGCCAAGTTTTGCGCGATCGACCACGCCGGCGTCCGTCGTGCCGCGAAAGGCCGCTTCGACCAGAGGCGCGGCCTTGCCAGCATAGAGGCGATGCACCGCCTCGTCGGAATCATGAACCGGGACGCCGGCCTCGGCAAACATCCTGGCCGTCGTCGACTTGCCCATTCCGATCGAGCCGGTGAGACCGAGCACGATCATGGTTTCGGCACCAGGTCGGCGACGATGAGCGCGCGCAATTCGGCCGTAACCTGCGGCCTGACGCCGAACCAGCGCTCGAAGCCGGGCACGGCCTGGTTGAGCAGCATGCCGAGACCGTCGACCGTCTTCAGCTTCCTTGCGCGGGCCGCGGCAAGCAGCGGCGTCTCCAGCGGCACATAGACGATGTCGTTGACGATGGCGTGATCCGGCAGCAAGGCCGGATTGGCCGCAAGGGTTTCATCCCCTTGCATGCCGAGCGCCGTGGTGTTGACCAGCAGGCCGGCATCGGCAAGCAGTTCGCCGGTCGCCGCAGTGCCGTGCGCGGTAACGCCGGCGCCGAAACGATCGCGCAATTCCTGCGCCCGGGCCAACGTGCGGTTGACGATGCGGATGTCGGCGACACCGCGTTGTTTCAGTGCATGGATGATGGCGCGCGAGGCGCCGCCGGCGCCAAGCACGACCGCCGGGCCGTTGCGCGCCCAGCCCGGCGCGTGATCGTCGAGGTTGGCGGCAAAGCCGTGACCGTCGGTGTTGCCGCCCCACAAGATGCCGTCCTCGAACCACAGCGTGTTGACGGCGCCGATCTCTTCGGCCGCCTCGTCTCGCCGGTCGACCAACGCAAAGGCCGCCTCCTTGTGCGGAATGGTGACATTGCCGCCGCGATAACCGTTCGCCTGCAGCGTCGCCAGGAATTCGGCAAAATCTTGCGGCGCCACGTCGATGGCCTGGTAGCTGCCGTCGATGCCATGTTGGGCGAGCCAGTGGCCATGGATCTTCGGCGAGCGCGAATGCCTGATCGGATGGCCAGTGACGAAGGCCTTTTTGATCGGCTCAGCCATCGATCGCTCCAAGGGCACGAAGTTCGGCCAGCAGCGGCAGCAGCGGCAGGCCGACAATGGTGAAATGGTCGCCCTCGATTTTCTCGAAGAGCTCGATGCCTTCGCCTTCGACCTGGTAGGCGCCGACGCTGGCCAGCGCCTTGGCACCGACGCGAGCAAGATGGCGGCCGATGAAGGCAGGGTCGAGCTTGCGCATGGTCATGCTGGCGATGCCGACATGCCGCCACAGCACCTGACCATCGCGGACCAGCACGGCGGCGCTGTTGAGCTGATGGGTCTTGCCCGACAGCGCCAGCAGGTGACGGCGCGCGCCCTCCATGTCGTCCGGCTTGTGGAACACGTCGTCGCCGAGCGACAGCGTCTGGTCGCAGCCGAGCACCAGTGCACCACGCCGGCGTTCGCTGACTTCGGTGGCCTTGGCCTCGGCCAGCACCAGGGCGACATCCTCGGGCGAGACACCACTGTCCTGCAAGGGCGCCTCGAGCGCCCGCTCGTCGACATCGGCCGCAACCGCCTCGACATCGACGCCGGCATTGACGAGCATCGCCTTGCGGAACGGACTGCTAGAGGCGAGGATGATTTTTTCGGTCATTTTGCACTCGGGCGCAGACACAGGCGCGGTTGGAGTATGAGCAGCTCTAGTCGGTAAAGTGGGCGCTGCCCCTCATTGTCCTGCCGGACATTTCTCCCCGTATAGTGACGGGAGAAAGGGGCAGCTTCAGCGCAGACGCTGTTTCCGGCTACGCTGGCTATTGGCGAAACCATCGATGACAGCGCCCCTCTCCCCGTCACTATACGGGGAGAGGATGCCGGCAGGCAGGTGAGGGGCAGCACCGACTTTCGGCTAGATTTCGCCTGGAGAAGACTCGGAAAACTCACTTTTCGCTCATTTATCTCGACTTGCCGCGCAGGGCAACGATCGCCGCCGCCGTTTCCTCGATCGAGCGGCGGCTGACATCGATCATCGGCCAGCCATGGCGCGTGCAGATCTGGCGGGCATAGGCGAGCTCCTCGGTGATGGCGGCGCGGTCGACATAGTCGCTCGCTTCGTAAGTGCTGCTGTTGCCGAGGATGCGGTTTTGCCGGACATGCGAGATGCGCTCTGCTGTGGCGATCAACCCGACGATCAGCGGGGTCTTGGCGTTGACCAAGCTCTCCGGCACCGGCACACCGAGCACGATCGGGATGTTGGCGGTCTTGATGCCGCGGTTGGCGAGATAGATGCTGGTCGGCGTCTTCGACGTGCGCGAGATGCCGATCAGCACGATGTCGGCATCGTCCATGTTGGCCGGCAGCTGGCCGTCATCATGCTCCATGGTGAAATTGAGCGCGTCGATGCGGCGGAAATACTCGGCGTCGAGAACATGCTGGGCACCGACGCGGCGGCCGGCGGGCGTGCCGAGATAGGACTGGAACACGGTCAGCACCGGCTCCAGCACCGACACGCAGGGCAGGCCCATGGTCGCACAACGCTCGTCAATGCCGCGCGCCAGCTTCTGGTCGACGACCGTATAGAGGATGATTCCCGGTTCCTCCTCGATGTCCTCGAACACCTTGGCCACCTGCTTTTCGGTGCGGATAAGAGGGTAGATATGCTCGATGGCTCGCGCGTCCTTGTATTGCGCGGAAGCCGCCCGGCCGGCGGCGAGCAGCGTTTCGCCGGTCGCGTCGGAAATCAGGTGCAGGTGGAAGAAGCTCTGGGGTTTGTTCACAAGGGGTCACTCCAGGCTGTGGGCGGCTGTGGATAAAGCGGGATGGAAAGACGGACCGGTCACGGGTGACTGTATCAGATGGCAGTTTGTCCACAATTCGTCGCACTGTCAGCTTCGCCGAGCGGCTGGGGACAAGTTTGGGGACGGCGTCTTTTGTCTCTCGCCTGTCCACAGGGACGGCTTTTCCCTGCGGTTCCTAACGCATTGACTCCAGTCATGGATTCCAGACTTTCCCCAGAACCCTACAGTTTGGAGAGGCAAGCGCGCGACAATATGCTGGCTGGTGTTTTTGTGGGCAAAGCGGGACAGGTGACAACCACCACAACCAACAGACTCTTAGAATCAGAAGAATCTTAGATATAAGAATCTTTGATTATAGAGAGGCTTGGAGAAGCGAGCGCTCGATGCCCCAGAACCGGATCATGCTGGACGTCCTGAAGGGCAAGACGGTGTTTCCGCCTCCCCTCTGGATGATGCGTCAGGCCGGGCGTTATCTGCCGGAATATCGCGAGACACGCCGGCGGGCCGGTTCGTTCCTCGACCTTTGCTACGATCCCGACCTTGCCGTCGAAGTGACCTTGCAGCCGATAGAGCGCTTCGGCTTCGATGCCTCGATCCTGTTCTCGGATATCCTCGTCGTTCCGCACGCGCTTGGCCGCGACGTACGCTTCGAAGAGGGGCGCGGCCCCCTGCTGACGCCGATCACGGCGCCAGAGATTGCGGCTCTGGAAAGCAAAACGTTTCACGTGAATCTCGAACCGGTCTACGAGACGGTCCGCCGGCTGCGGGCAAAACTGCCCGATGAGACAACGTTGATCGGCTTCTGCGGCGCGCCTTGGACGGTGGCGACCTATATGATTGCCGGCCATGGCACGCCCGACCAGGGGCCGGCGCGGCTGTTTGCCTATCGCGAGCCGGAAGCCTTTCAACATTTGCTGAAAGTGCTTGCCGATCATTCGGCAGCCTATCTTATCCGCCAGATCGAGGCCGGTGCGGATGTGGTGCAGATCTTCGATTCCTGGTCGGGCGTTCTCGATGATGCATCGTTCGACCTGTTCTGCGTTCAGCCGGTGGCCGAGATCGTTGGCCGGGTCCGGGCGGTTCATCCCGATGTTCCAATCATTGGTTTTCCCAAGGGGGCCGGTGCGCGGTACCGGACCTATCGCCAGAAGACCGGAGTAACGGCCCTGGGGATCGACTGGACGGTGCCCCTGGTGGCGGCGAAGGATTTGCAGCGCTTGGGTGCGGTCCAAGGCAATCTCGATCCCTTGCGGCTCGTTGCTGGCGGCAAAGCCCTATCCGATGGTGTCGAGGCCATCCTGAAAATGCTGGGCGACGGGCCGCTGATTTTCAACCTCGGTCACGGCATCACGCCGGAGACGCCGATAGCGCATGTCGAGACAATGGTGAAACTGGTGAGGAGCGCGACCCGCTGATGACTCATTCAAACAGCACTGGCAGCACCAACAGCACCGGCCAGGCAATGATGCGGATGGTGATCGGCATTGCCGTGCTGGTCGTTCTCACGGCACTTCTGTTTTTCGTCGCGCCCGACAGCTTCTATCTATGGGCGAAAGCGATCCACATCCTTGCCGTCATCTCCTGGATGGCGGGCATGCTTTATCTGCCGCGGCTGCTGGTCTATCACGTGGATGCCGAGAAGGGCTCGGTGCAGTCGGAGACCTTCAAGGTGATGGAGCGCCGCCTGCTGCGCGGGATCATCAATCCGGCAATGATCGCCACCTGGGTTTTTGGTCTGTGGCTCGCCTGGAAAGGCTTTGGTTTCCACGGTGGCTGGCTGCACGCCAAGATCGGTGCCGTGCTTCTATTGTCCGCCGTTCATGGCTACCTGGCCGGGGCGGTGCGCAAATTTGCCGAGGACCGCAACGAAAAACCGGCCCGGCACTGGCGGATGATCAACGAGATCCCCACATTATTAATGATCGCAATCGTGATCCTGGTTGTCGTCAAGCCGTTTTAGCTCTTACCAGGCCCATAAAACGCAGCTTGCTCTTTCACCCAAGCGACGATAAAAGACGGGTCTTCCTTCCCGTCATGCGCCGCCCTTTATTGCTTTCGGCCGCGCCCGGCATTTGTCGCATCCCGCCGATATATTTTCCCCAAAGCAGATTCAGAGTCCGTCTATGCAAGAAATGAAACTCGCAGAGTTCAAGAACAAGAAGCCACCAGAGCTGATCGCTTATGCCGAATCGCTCGAGGTCGAGAACGCCAGCGTCATGCGCAAGCAGGAGCTGATGTTCGCTATCCTGAAGAAACTGGCCGCCCAGGAGATCGAGATCATCGGTGACGGTGTTGTCGAGGTGCTGCAGGACGGTTTCGGTTTCCTGCGCTCCGCCAATGCCAACTATCTGCCCGGTCCCGACGACATCTACATCTCGCCCTCGCAGATCCGCCGCTTTTCGCTAAAGACAGGCGATACGGTCGAAGGGCCGATCCGCAGCCCTAAGGAGGGCGAACGCTATTTCGCCCTGCTAAAGGTCAACACCATCAATTTCGACGATCCCGAAAAGATCCGTCACAAGATCCACTTCGACAATCTGACGCCGCTCTATCCGACCAAGCGGCTGAAGATGGAGATCGACAATTCGACCAGCAAGGACATCTCGCCGCGCGTGATCGACCTGGTGGCGCCCATCGGCAAGGGACAGCGCGCGTTGATCAACGCGCAACCGCGTACCGGCAAGACGGTTCTGATGCAGAATATTGCCCACTCAATTACTGCCAACCATCCGGAATGCTATCTGATCGTGCTGCTGATCGACGAGCGGCCGGAGGAAGTCACCGACATGCAGCGCTCGGTGAAGGGCGAGGTTATCTCCTCGACCTTCGACGAGCCGGCGGTGCGTCACGTCCAGGTCGCCGAAATGGTGATCGAGAAAGCCAAGCGCCTGGTCGAGCATGGCCGCGACGTCGTCATCCTGCTCGATTCGATTACCCGCCTCGGCCGTGCCTACAACACGGTTGTGCCGTCATCCGGCAAGGTGCTGACCGGCGGTGTCGACGCCAATGCTTTGCAGCGGCCGAAGCGCTTCTTCGGTGCCGCCCGCAACATCGAGGAAGGTGGCTCGCTGACCATCATCGCGACTGCCCTGATCGACACCGGCAGCCGCATGGACGAAGTCATCTTCGAAGAGTTCAAGGGCACCGGCAACTGCGAAATCCAGCTCGATCGCAAGGTTGCCGACAAGCGCATCTATCCGGCCATGGACATTTTGAAGTCCGGTACCCGCAAGGAGGACCTTCTGGTCTCCAAGCAGGACCTGCAGAAGATCTTCGTGCTGCGCCGCATCCTGGCGCCGATGGGGACCACCGACGCGATCGAGTTCCTGATCGACAAGCTCAAGCAGACCAAGACCAATGCGGATTTCTTCGATTCGATGAACACGTAACGGTTGGCCGAAACATCCGGCCTATGCATCAAACCCCATTCCGGCAAACCGGGATGGGTTCATTGTCCGGGATCAGGTCGCATCCCCGATACGGCGTGGCCGTATGTGGCAGCGGACTCCCTCTTCCGCGCGGAAGGCGAGGTTTCGTGATCCTATTGGCGACGCAAGAGGTGTGCGAGCTCTTTGGGATTCGTCACAACGGGAAGGCAGACTTGACCGGTGCAGAGCCAGGCACCCGGCCTGTCGGTCGGCGGCAGGAATCCACCGGGCAGCACGGGTCGATTCGCTTCCGAACCGATAGAAACGATAATGTCGACCCGACGCGGATCGGGGTTTCGATTCGCAACCGGAACAAGTTCAGGATTGGTCGGATCATCAATTAGCACCAGCTTAAGCGGCTCGATCGCCAGCGCACAGGCGTTGACGATGCCTGCCTGGCCATAGGCCTGCTGCGCGGCTCGGCCGGCGGCATGCTCGGCGACCTTCCAGGCCTTCCCCGGCAGGTCGAGGTCGCCGGTGACGGACGCGAGCCGGACCAGCGCTTCGATAATCTGTCCGGTGGCGGAAGGAATGGCCTCGTCGACGTCGCCCCGGATGCGGATCGGCACGTCGGTGCTGTCGGAAGCGGTCAGATAGTAGCCGGTGCTGTCGGCGTCGGCGTGCCAGAGGTCGAGCTGTTCGACAAACCGGCTGGCCTGCTCGACGTAGCTCCATTCGCCGGTGGCTTCGAACAGCACGATCGCCGCATTGGCCATGGCGGCGTAGTCGCTGGACAGCGCTGGGAACAATTTCCTCGCGCCGAGCATCGAATGCGGCAAGCGGTTGTCGCGGCTGGCGGCGTTGATATGGGCAAAGGCGTTTGCCGCCGCGTCGACCCAGTCACGCCGCGACAACGACCGGCCGGCCTCGGCAAGGGCTGCAATCATCAGGCCATTCCAGTCGGTGAGGGTCTTTGCGTCGAGGCCCGGCCTGACCCGCCCTTCCCTTATGGCGAGAAGTTTCGCTTTGAGCGGCACGAGTTGGTTGCGATCGACCACACTTTGGGTTTGCTGCGAGCCGGTTTGATGGACCACCGGCTTGCCTTCCCAGCCATGCGGGCTGGAGAGCGTGAAGTATTTGAAAAACAAAGCGGAATCGTTGCCAAGTGCGGCTTCGATCTCTTCCCTGCTCCAGGTGTAGAACAGTCCCTCCTCGCCGTCGCTGTCGGCGTCGAGGCTGGCAGCAAAGGCGTCGCCGTCGACACGCATTTCGCGCAGCAACCAGTCGATGGTGTCTTCGATTCGTATCCGGAACAAATCATTGCCGCTCGCCGCATAGGCCCAGTTGCAGAAGCGAACGAGCTGGGCATTGTCGTAGAGCATCTTTTCGAAATGCGGCACCAGCCATTCCGCGTCGGTCGAATAGCGGCTGAGCCCGCCGCCGATATGGTCGTAGATGCCACCGCTCAGCATCCGGTCGAGGCTGAGCAGGACATCGTCACGATGTGTGGAATTGCCATCGCGCAGCCAGGACAGCCAGAGCGTGAGCATGAACGGCGCATTCGGGAATTTCGGCGCGCCGCGCAGGCCGCCGAGATCGCGGTCGATCATGCCGTCGATGCCCCTGGCAAGGCCTTCCAACGTGTCGCGATCAAGCACTGTTTTGGCATGCGAACCGGCGAGGCGCGCCTCGACATGCGTGGTCAGGCCGTCAGCGCTCTGGTTCAGGCTCGCCCTCTTCTCCCGCCAGGCCTTGTCCACCGCTTGCATCACCTGGATGAAGCCTGGGCGGCCGTAACGTGGCTCGCGCGGAAAATAAGTGCCGCCCCAAAACGGCTTGCCGTCCGGCGTCAGGAACATGGTCAACGGCCAGCCGCCCTGCTCGCCCATCGAAGACAGGGCGGCCATGTAAATCTGGTCGATGTCCGGCCGCTCCTCGCGGTCGACCTTGATATTGACGAACAGACGGTTCATGACAGCGGCGACGTCGTCGTTCTCGAAGCTTTCGTGCGCCATGACATGGCACCAGTGGCAAGCGGCATAGCCGACCGAGAGCAGGATCGGCCTGTCCAGTGCCCTCGCCTCTTCAAGCGAAGCCGGCGACCAGGCCCGCCAATGGACGGGATTGCCGCTGTGCTGCTGCAGATAGGGGCTGGCTTCTTCGCCAAGCAGGTTTTGCGGAGGCAATGTCACGATGAGGCACTCGGCGATGCGATTGAACGGGCAAAGCTAGGGCAGTGCGGCAGAGCGGGCAAATGATTTCAAGGGATTCGATTGTCGCGCTGTCGAGCGGCCGGCTTCCTGCCGGCGTTGCCGTCATCCGCATTTCCGGCCCGCAGACTCGATTCGTAGTCGAAACGATCGCCGGCAGCATGGTTAAGGACCGGGCGACGGTTTTGCGCAAGTTCCGAGCGCCTGATGGTGCCGTGCTCGACAGCGGCCTGATTGTCTTTTTTCCCGGCCCGGCAAGCTTTACAGGCGAGGATGTGGCGGAGTTCCACGTTCATGGTGGGCGCGCGGTGGTGGCCAGGATGCTGGAGACGATCACCGGCTTCGACGGTGTCAGGCATGCTGATCCCGGCGAATTCACCCGTCGCGCCTTCCTCAATGACAAGGTCGACCTGGTCGAAACCGAGGCGCTGGCCGATCTCGTCAACGCCGAAACCGAGGCGCAGCGGCGCTTTGCGGTCCAGAATGCGGAAGGTGTTCAGAGCGAGCTCTATTTGAGTTGGCGCAGCCGGCTGATCCACGCCCGCGCCATGATCGAGGCCGAGATCGACTTTGCCGACGAGGATGATGTGCCAGGTTCCGTTTCGGATACGGTCTGGTTTGACGTACGGGCGATGATCGACGAGATCGACCGGCACGTTGCGGGATTTCGCGCCGCCGAAATCATCCGTGATGGGTTCGAGGTCGTGATTCTCGGTGCGCCCAATGCCGGCAAATCGAGTCTGTTCAACGCCTTGGCGCGGCGCGATGCCGCTATTGTAACGGATGAGCCGGGCACAACCCGCGACCTGCTCGAGGTGGTGTTGGATCTGGAGGGGCTGCGCGTCAGGTTGACCGACACCGCCGGGCTGCGCGAGGCGGCTGGGAAGGTGGAGGCGATCGGCATCGAGAAGGCAAGGGCCAAGGCGGACCGAGCCGATCTGTTGCTGCTGTTGCAGGACGTCGCTGAGCCGCAGGCGGTGGCTTCGATCCCGTCGGCGATTCCGGCCTTGCAGGTCGGCACCAAGCGAGACCTTTTGAATAGCCAAGCGGCTGCCAGTGCGGACAGGCACTACGATTTCGTGATCTCGGTCGTCGATGGGGCCGGCGTTGACGCGTTGTTGGCGGAAATCGGCTGGCGCGCAGCGCGTGCTGCCGGCAGCGCCGGCGATATTCTGCCGTCGCGCTTGCGCCATGTCGAGTTACTGGGCGAAGCAAACCGCCACCTGCGCCGGGCGGTTGACGGCCGGGTCATCGGGCAGGAGCTGCGGGCCGAGGAGTTGCGGCTCGCCGCCGACCGGCTCGGCCGAATCGTCGGCGCCATCGACGTGGAGGACATGCTGGACGTGATTTTCGCGCAGTTCTGCATTGGGAAATGACTCACGTGAAACATTGGCAGCGCATCGCTGTGGCGACCTCTTTGATTCACGTGAAACGCAGTCGCGGACGCTGGCGCTGCCCCTCATTGCCCTACCGGGCGCTCGTCGTTCGAGCGGACCACTCCTCAACTCCCCGTATAGCGACGGGGAGAAAGAGGCTGGCCGCTGCGCCGGCGCCTTTTCTGCGGCGCTGACAATTGGCGAAACCATTGATGACAGCGGCCCTCGTCATTATACGGGGAGAGGATGCCGGCAGGCAGGTGAGGGGCAGAGCCAAGCTGTGATTGCCCCTGCTGTTGGAGCGCGGATTCCCGTGAAACATGGCGAAGACTCGCCACAGGGGTGTCTCACGCGAAACGAGCCGCGGAGTTTTCTTGACAGCATCGCCTTGGGGGGACATGTGTCGCTCAATCTTTTTCTAGTCCAGGACGTTTTTTGGAAATGACCGATCACTATGATGTGGTTGTGGTGGGTGGCGGCCATGCGGGTTGCGAGGCGGCGAGTGCAGCGGCGCGTGCCGGCGCCAGCACCGTGCTTGTGACGCTGCGCTTCGACACGATTGGCGTGATGTCGTGTAACCCGGCCATCGGCGGTCTCGGCAAGGGCCATCTGGTTCGCGAGATCGATGCCATGGACGGGTTGATGGGGCGGGTGGCTGATGCCGCCGGCATTCAGTTCCGCCTGCTCAACCGTCGCAAGGGGCCAGCGGTACGCGGGCCACGCACTCAAGCGGATCGCAAACTCTATCGCCTTGCCATGCAAGAAACAATTCGGCTCCAGAACGATCTCGACGTGATCGAGGGCGAGGTTCTCGACTTCGAGATCGTCGATGGGCGGATCGCGGCTGTTCTGCTGGCCAACGGCCTGCGGCTCGCCTGTGGCGCCGTCGTTTTGACGACCGGGACCTTCCTGCGTGGCCTCATCCACATCGGCGACAAGAAGATCGTCGCCGGCCGCATGAACGAGCAGGCGAGCATTGGCCTGTCAGCGACGATGGGCCGCGTCGGCTTCCAGCTCGGCCGGCTGAAGACCGGCACGCCGCCACGGCTGGACGGGAAGACCATCGATTGGGCGTCGCTGGATCGCCAGGCGGCGGATGAGGATCCGGTGCCGTTCTCGCTGATGACCGATCGCATCGAAACACCGCAGATCGAGTGCGGCATCACCCGCACGACCGCGGCGACGCATGATTTGATCCGCGCCAATCTTGGCCGGTCGGCGATGTATTCCGGGTCGATCGAAGGTGTCGGGCCGCGCTATTGTCCGTCGATCGAGGACAAGATTGTCAAGTTCGGCGACCGCGACGGGCACCAGATTTTTCTCGAGCCGGAAGGGCTCGACGACGACACCGTCTATCCCAATGGTATCTCGACCTCGTTGCCCCAGGATGTGCAACTGGACATCCTGAAAACCATCCCAGGGCTGGAGCGAGCCATCATGCTGCAGCCTGGCTATGCCATCGAGTATGATCATGTCGATCCTTGCGAGCTGACTACGGGCCTAGAGACCAGGCGCGTCAGTGGTCTCTTTCTCGCCGGGCAGATCAACGGCACCACCGGATATGAGGAAGCAGCGGGGCAAGGACTGCTCGCCGGCCTCAATGCGGCGCGTTGTGCTGCCGGCAGCGAGCAGATCGTGCTCAGCCGCACCGAGGCCTATATCGGCGTGATGGTCGACGATCTGACCAGCCGCGGCATCAGCGAGCCCTACCGGATGTTCACCTCGCGGGCCGAGTTCCGGCTGTCGCTGCGCGCCGACAATGCCGATGAGCGGCTGACGCCCCTCGCCGCCAAGTTGGGGATCGCCTCTGCACAGCGGATGCAGCGCTACGGCAATATGATGCAGCAGCTCGACGAAGCGCGTCAGCTGGCGGTGTCGCTGACCATGACCCCAAACGAGGCGGCGCGGCATGGGCTTGAGATCAACCGGGATGGCGTGCGCCGCTCCGGCTATGAAATGCTGGCCTATCCCGGTGTCGACGTCGGCTGGCTGGCTGGCGTGGAGCCCAAGTTTGCGGCGGTTGATGCTAAAACGGCCGAGCGCCTGGAAACGGAAGCGAAATATTCGGTCTATCTGGACCGCCAGAAGACGGATGTGGCGCAGATCCGGCATGAAGAGAGCCGGCTGATCCCGGAGACAGTCGATTTCGCCGGTGTGCCCGGGCTGTCCAACGAGCTGAAACAGAAGATGCAAGCGCGGCGGCCGCGGTCCATCGCCGATGCCCAGCGCATGGAAGGCATGACGCCGGCCGCGCTGGCGATCATCGTCGCGCATGTGCGCCATGAGGAGAATGCGCAGAGGCCCCAGAGGGACGTTGCGTGAACTCTTTCTCCTGGAAGAGCCTGCAGGACGCGGCCGGTCCGGTTTCACGTGAAACATTCGACCGTCTGGTGACGTTCGAACAGATGTTTCAGAAATGGAACCGCAGCATCAACCTGGTTGCGCAGTCGACGGCAGCCGACGTCTGGCAGCGTCACATCCTGGACAGCGCGCAGCTCGGGCGTATCGAGCCGACCGCGAATCACTGGGTCGATATTGGTTCGGGCGGCGGATTCCCGGGGCTTGTCATGGCCTTCCTGCTTGCCGAGCGCGATGGGGCGAGCATCGATCTGGTTGAAAGCAATCGCAAAAAGGCGTCGTTCCTGCAGACAATCATCGGCCAGTTCGGCCTGACGGCGCGGGTGGTCGCGCGCCGCATTGAAGACAGCCATGCGCTGGTCCCGGCGCCGCAGATCGTCACGGCGCGAGCCTTGGCCTCGCTTTCCACCTTGCTGGACCTGTCGGCGCCTTGGCTGACCTCAGGCGCGCGTGGCCTGTTCCACAAAGGCCGGGATTACCGCGCCGAAGTGCAAGAAAGCGTTCACCGATGGGCCTTCGATCTGGTAGAACATCCAAGCGTGACCGACCCACATGGCGTCATCCTCGAACTGTCGAATCTTCGACCTGTCTGATTTGCTCCAGGCGACCCAAAAATGAATTTCTGGCATAGATCCATGATGAAGAATGGCCCCCGAATCATCACCGTAGCCAACCAGAAGGGCGGCGTCGGCAAGACGACCACCGCCATTAATCTTGCTACTGCCCTGGCGGCGATCGGTGAAAAGGTGCTGATCGTCGACCTCGATCCGCAAGGCAATGCCAGCACTGGCCTCGGCATCGACCGCAAGGATCGGACGGTCTCGTCCTATGACGTGCTGACGGGCGAACTGGATCTGGAAGCCGCAGCGATCCCGACGGCGGTGCCCGGCCTGTCGATCGTGCCGTCGACGCTCGACCTGCTCGGCATCGAGATGGAAATCGCCTCGGCGCCAGACCGGGTGCTGCGGCTACGCAACGCCTTGCGTGCCTCGGCCGACCGTTCGGCTGGTTTTGGCTATGTGCTGATCGACTGCCCGCCTTCGCTCAATCTTTTGACGCTGAACTCGATGGCCGCGGCCGATTCTGTGTTGGTGCCGCTGCAGTGCGAATTCTTCGCGCTCGAAGGCTTGAGCCAATTGCTGGAAACCGTCGAGCAGGTGCGTCGTTCAATCAATCCGGATCTCACCATCCAGGGCATCGTGCTGACCATGTATGACGGCCGCAACAATCTCGCCAACCAGGTGGTGCAGGATGTGCGGGCGCATATGGGCGACAAGGTCTACGAGACCATCATTCCGCGCAATGTGCGGGTGTCCGAGGCGCCCTCGTACGGCAAGCCGGCGATCCTGTACGATCTGAAATGCTCAGGCAGCCAGGCCTATCTGCAGCTCGCGTCGGAAGTGATCCGCCGTGAGCGCAAATTGCGCGCCGCTTGATTAGCCGGAATGCTTAATTAAGAGCCGATTCGATACCGAAACGATCTGGAATATAACTGGAAGTGTTATGAGCGAAGACCTTTCGAGAAAAAGACTGGGGCGGGGACTGGCAGCGTTGATCGGCGAGATCGATCGTCCTGCGGCACCCGAAAAGCCGGGGATGAGCGCCGACGGCAAGGTGCCGATCGAGTTCCTGACCCCAAATCCGAAAAATCCGCGCCGGCATTTCGGCGAGGCCGAGCTCACCGACCTTGCCCACTCGATCCGCGAGCATGGCGTCGTACAGCCGGTGGTGGCGCGGCCGTCGCCGACACAGGCCGGCCGCTACGAGATCATCGCTGGCGAGCGGCGCTGGCGTGCGGCGCAACGCGCCGGGCTGAACGAGATACCGGTCATCATCCGCGAGGTCAACGACCGCACCGCGCTCGAACTGGCGATCATCGAGAACGTCCAGCGCACCGACCTCAACGCGGTCGAGGAAGCGCTTGGCTACCAGCAATTGATCGACGATCATGGCTACACCCAGGCCGATCTCGGCCAGGTGATCGGCAAGAGCCGCAGCCATGTCGCCAACACGCTGCGGCTCTTGAAGCTGCCGGATGTGATCCGCGACATGCTGGTCGACGGCGCGCTGTCGGCGGGCCACGCCCGCACCCTGGTGACGGCGGAGGATCCGGCCGGGCTTGCCAAGCGCATCGTCGAAGAAGGGCTTTCGGTGCGCCAGGCGGAGGCGCTGGCGCAGTTGCCGGCCGGCAGCACGACAAAGGAAGCCAAGCCGGCGGCAAGCCCGGAACAGAAGGACGCCGACACGCTAGCGCTGGAAAAGCTGTTGACCGATACGACCGGGATGATCGTGTCGATCGACCACAAGAGCAAAGGCGGCACGCTTCGTGTCGCGTATCGGTCGCTGGAGCAGCTCGACGAGCTATGCCGCCGGCTGAAGCAGGAGCGGTAGTTAGCCGACAAATATTCTGCTGGAAGGCTGATCTAACAAGGGCTCACTCAAATGGAATTCAATCGTCATTCCAAGTGCTTGGCACGCCAGCGTCGCCCCTCACCTGCCTGCCGGCATCCTCTCCCCGTAAACGGGGCGAGGGACGCTGTCATCACCGGTTTCGACAATCGCCAACGTCGCAGGAATAGCGCCAGCGTAGCGGCCAGCCTCTTTCTCCCCGTTCACGGGAGAAATGCCCAGCAGGGCAATGAGGGGCGGCGCTGACCTCGACGGCTGAGCCGTCAGTCCCAAAACTACCGCTGCGCCAGCCGGCTGCTTTCCACCGCAATGCCAAGCAGTGCTTGGCGCGCCAGTGCGACGGAGAGATCCGGGCACCGCCGCGTCTGCAGCACAGCGGTCTGCAGCCGGGTCAGCGCGCGACCGAGGGCTTCGCTGCTCCAGCGCTCCAGCGCTTTCTCCACCAGCTTGCGCCGCGAGAAAAAAACCGGCGGGCGGGCGGCGGCAACGACCGAGGCGGCGTTGCGGCCGGCAGACTCCATCTGGCCACGCATCGCCTGGATCGCCTGCAACTGCCGCATCGCCGAGGACAGCACCAGGAATGGCTGGCCGCCGGACTGGCAATGCCGGGTGAAGGCGGTGTCGAAATCGCCGACCTTACCTTCGAGCAGTGCGTCGACGGCGTCATCGAAAGAGGCGCCGGACACGTCACCTGACATCGCCCTGACCTCTTCCAGCCCGATCTCCTTCTGGTTATGGGCGTAGAGAATGAGCTTTTCGATCTCGCCGCGTGAGGCCAGCCGGTCGCCGCCGAGGTTGCGGCGCAGTGCCTGTCTTCCCTCCAACGTCATCGACATGCCGGCCTTGCGCAATTCATCGTCGATGACAGCATCGATGTCGCGGGCCTCGTCGGCATAGCAGGGCAGGGCCATGGCGTTGTCCGCCGCCTCGACGATGGCGCGCAGCCCGACGCCCTTCTTGAGATCGCCGGCCTCGATCAGGATGATGGCGTCGCGGGGCGGCTCTGCGGTCAGCGCCTTGACGTCATCGGCCAACGCCTTCTGGCCGCTGGCGTTGCGCACCCACAAGAGGCGCCGGTCGGAAAACATCGGCACGGTGCGCGCCTCGTCGAGCAGCCGGCCCTCGTCGCGGTCAACCTCGGAGCCGTCGAGCCTGACCACCGAGAATGGATCGTCGAGCGGCAGGCCGGTCTTTTCGGCAAAGGCCTTGGCGCGCTCGGCGACGAGCCCGCGATCGGGGCCGTAAAGCAGGACGATCGAGATGCGCTGGTCCGGACGGGCCAGCCAGGAATCGACCTCGAAAGCTTTCTTCTGTGCCATGGGGGGTGGTTAGCATGATGCTGGGGCGGAGTGAACGGTTTCCAGCTTGGGTTTCCTCTCCCCCACCGAAGTGGGGGAGAGGTGGCTCGGCGAAGCCGAGGCGGAGAGGGGGACTGCGCTCTACGAAAGCCCCCTCTCCGTTCGCTTCGCGGCTACCTCGCCCCGGTTCGCGGGGGCGAGGAACCCAGGTCTTGCCACCAATCACCTTATCTGGCCGGAAACATTGCCCAACCTTGTTCCTAATTGCGCATCCCTGCTCAACATCGACAAGAAATTTCGCGGACATATCTTCATGTTGTGCCGGGGAGGCCGGCGCGGCTGGGACCGAGGCCTGAAGGCTTACCCAGACGAATTCGCACTGGTCTGGCAGCGCAGATATGCAAATATCCTTGGCCGGGGAAGTTTAGGCCAGGGAAATTTGGGGCCAGGCAACATTGGAGGACAAAGGTCATGGCCGATGCTGGGATGTTGCGTTTTCACGTTCCGGAACCGGAAGTGCGGCCGGGCGGAACGCCTGACTTTTCCAACGTGCCCATCCCCAAAGCCGGCTCGGTGCCGCGGCCCGACATCGATGTCGATCCGCGCACCATCCGCGACTACGCGTTCTCGATCATCCGGGTGCTGAACCGCAATGGTGAAGCCGTCGGCCCTTGGGCCGGGTTGCTCTCCAGCGACGAGTTGTTGGCCGGCCTGCGTCACATGATGACGCTGCGAACCTTCGATGCGCGCATGCAGATGGCGCAGCGCCAGGGCAAGACGTCGTTCTACATGCAGCATCTGGGCGAGGAGGCCGTGGCCTGCGCCTTCCGCAAGGCACTTGCCCCCGGCGACATGAATTTTCCGACCTATAGGCAGGCAGGGCTGCTCATCGCCGACGGCTATCCGATGGTCACGATGATGAACCAGATCTACTCCAACGAGGCCGACCCGCTGAAGGGCCGCCAATTGCCGATCATGTATTCGTCGAAGGAGCACGGCTTCTTCTCGATCTCCGGCAATCTGGCGACGCAGTATATCCAGGCGGTCGGCTGGGCGATGGCCTCGGCGATCTCGAACGATTCGAAGATCGCCGCCGCCTGGATCGGCGACGGCTCGACGGCAGAATCCGACTTCCATTCGGCGCTGGTGTTCGCCTCCACCTACAAGGCGCCCGTGGTGCTCAATGTTGTCAACAACCAATGGGCGATCTCGACCTTCCAGGGCATCGCGCGTGGCGGCTCAGGCACCTTCGCTGCCCGCGGCCTCGGCTTCGGCATTCCGTCGCTGCGCGTCGACGGCAATGATTATCTCGCCGTCCATGCGGTGGCCAAATGGGCGGCCGAGCGGGCGCGCAGCAATCTCGGGCCGACGCTGGTCGAATATGTCACCTACCGCGCCGGCGCGCATTCCAGCTCGGACGATCCCTCGGCCTACCGGCCAAAGACCGAATCCGACGCCTGGCCGCTTGGCGACCCCATTGTGCGGCTGAAGAACCATCTCATCCAGCTCGGCGTCTGGTCGGACGAGCGGCATGCGCAGGCCGAGGCCGAAATCCTCGACACGGTGATCGCGGCGCAGAAGGAAGCCGAAAGCCACGGCACGCTGCATGCCGGCGGCAAGCCGTCGACGCGCGACATGTTCGAAGGGCTCTATGCCGAGATGCCGCCGCATCTGCGGCGCCAGCGCCAGCAGGCGGGGGTCTGACCATGCCAAGACGGACCATGATCGAGGCGATCCGCGACGCCATGGATGTGTCGATGGGGCGCGACGACAAAGTCGTCGTGTTCGGCGAGGATGTCGGCTTCTTCGGCGGCGTCTTCCGCTGCACGCAAGGTCTGCAGGCCAAGTACGGCAAGAGCCGCTGCTTCGATGCACCGATCAACGAATCCGGCATTGTCGGCTCGGCCATCGGCATGGCCGCCTACGGGCTGAAGCCATGCGTGGAAATTCAGTTTGCCGACTACATGTATCCGGCCTACGACCAGCTGACCCAGGAAGCGGCACGGCTGCGCTACCGCTCGAACGGGGATTTCACCTGCCCGATCGTGGTGCGCATGCCGACCGGCGGCGGCATCTTCGGCGGCCAGACGCATAGCCAGAGCCCGGAAGCGCTGTTCACCCATGTGTCGGGGCTGAAAACCGTGGTGCCATCCAATCCGCATGACGCCAAGGGGCTGCTGATAGCGGCGATCGAGGATCCCGATCCGGTGATCTTCCTCGAGCCGAAGCGGCTCTACAACGGGCCGTTCGACGGCCATCATGACCGGCCGGTGACGCCCTGGTCGAAGCATGAGCTGGGTGAGGTCGCCGACGGCCACTACACCGTGCCGCTCGGCAAGGCGGCGATCCGCCGGCCGGGCTCGGCGGTCACGGTGCTGGCCTACGGCACCATGGTCTATGTCGCGCAGGCGGCTGTCGCGGAGACCGGCATCGATGCCGAGATCATCGATCTCCGCACACTTTTGCCGCTCGACCTCGACGCAATCGTCGCTTCGGTCAAGAAGACCGGGCGCTGCGTCATCGTGCATGAGGCGACGCTGACTTCCGGATTCGGCGCCGAGCTGTCGGCGCTGGTGCAGGAAAACTGCTTCTACCATCTGGAGGCGCCGGTAGCGCGGGTCGCCGGCTGGGACACGCCCTACCCGCATGCCCAGGAGTGGGACTATTTCCCCGGTCCGGCGCGCGTTGGCCGGGCGCTGCTGGAAACCATGGGAGCTTAAGATGGGCGAACACATCATCAAGTTGCCCGATGTCGGCGAAGGCGTCGCCGAGGCAGAGCTCGTCGAATGGCACGTCAAGATCGGCGATATCGTGCGCGAGGACACCGTGCTTGCCGCGGTGATGACCGACAAGGCGACGGTTGAAATCCCGTCGCCCGTCGATGGCGAAATCCTGTGGCTGGGCGCCGAGATCGGCGACACGGTGGCGATCGGCTCGCCGATCGTGCGGCTGAAGGTGGCGGGCGAGGGGAATGTAAAGCCGCAAGGCGGCGACGTTGAAGCGATCGCCGCCGAGCCGCCGGCGAAGCTGCCGACCCCGAAGCCCGAAACTGCCGCACCGGCCGCGAAGGCGCCGCCAAAGGCGGGCGGGACAGACGTGAAACCTGCGCCGGCCGTCTCGAAGAGCCCGCGGCGGCCTTCCGTCTCCGGCGCACCGCGTCCGGAGGGTGAAAAGCCGTTGGCCTCGCCAGCGGTGCGCCTGCGGGCAAAGGAGGCCGGCATCGATCTGCGGCAGGTTTCGGGAAGCGGTCCGGCCGGCCGCATCGGCCACGAAGACATCGAAGCCTTCCTGACGCGCGGCCCGCAGGTTGCCAAGGCGTCCGGCCTCGCCCGCAACGACGCGGTCGAGGACATCAAGGTGGTGGGCCTGAGGCGCAAGATCGCCGAGAAAATGACGCTGTCCAAATCGCGCATCCCGCACATCACCTATGTCGAGGAGATCGACGTCACCGCGCTGGAAGAATTGCGCTCGGCGCTGAACAAGGAAAGGCGCGTGGCCAAGGGGGAGCGGCCGAAGCTGACGTTGCTGCCGTTCCTGATGCGGGCGATGGTCAAGGCGATAGCAGACCAGCCCAATCTCAATTCGCTGTTCGACGACGAGGCCGGCGTCATCCACCAGCACGGCGGCATCCATATCGGCATAGCCGCGCAGACGCCGTCGGGGCTGGTCGTGCCGGTGGTCAAGCATGCCGAGGCGCGCGACATCTGGGAGTGCGGCGCCGAGGTGATCAGGCTTGCCGAGGCGGCCAAGTCGGGCACGGCGACACGCGACGAGCTGTCCGGCTCGACCATCACCATCACCTCGCTCGGCGCCATGGGCGGCGTGGCGACGACGCCGGTCATCAACCATCCGGAAGTGGCGATCATCGGCGTCAACAAGATGATGGTGCGGCCGGTGTGGGACGGCACCCAGTTCATGCCGCGCAAGATGATGAACCTGTCCTCCAGCTTCGATCATCGGGTGATCGACGGTTGGGACGCCGCCGTCTTCATCCAGCGCATCAAGACGCTGCTGGAAACGCCGGCGCTGATTTTTGTGGATTGAAGGAACGATCGAGATGCCGGCGGGACAGCGCCCCCCTCTGCCTTGCCAGGCATCTCCCCCACAAGGGGGGAGATCGGACGTCACACCTGCTTTCGCCAATTTTCGCCGCTTGAGGAGTGAGCGGAGCGCCGATGCAGCCAATCTCCCCCCTCGTGGGGGAGATGTCCGGCAGGACAGAGGGGGGCGCGAAGGATCTCGACGGAGTGTTCTTTCCGATCCAGCGCGACAACGAGTTAGGATGCCACGATGAAAGAAATCTCCTGCAAGCTGCTCGTCATCGGCGCCGGCCCTGGCGGTTATGTCTGCGCCATCCGCGCCGGCCAGCTTGGCGTCGATACGGTGATTGTCGAGGCCGGCAAGCCGGGCGGCACTTGCCTCAATGTCGGCTGCATCCCTTCCAAGGCGCTGATCCATGCGGCGGAGGAGTTCGAGAAGGTGTCCCACATGGTGGGCGGCAACAGCCCGCTCGGCATCTCGGTCACCGCTCCCGTGCTCGATCTTGCGAGGACCGTCGCCTGGAAGGACGGCATCGTAAGCCGGCTCAACAGTGGCGTCGCTGGCCTGCTCAAGAAGGCTGGGGTCAAGACCGTGCATGGCTGGGCGACGTTACGTGACGGCAAGACGGTCGCGGTCGAGACCGAGACCGGCGTGCAGGTGATCCGCGCCGAGACGATCGTCATCGCCACTGGTTCGGCGCCGGTCGAGCTGCCGTTCCTGCCGTTCGGCGACACGGTGATTTCGTCGACCGAGGCGCTGGCCCTGAGCGAAGTGCCGAAGAAGCTCGCGGTCGTCGGTGGTGGCTATATCGGCCTCGAGCTCGGCATCGCCTTCGCCAAGATGGGCGCTGAGGTGAGCGTGGTCGAGGCCTTGCCGCGCGTGCTGGCGCAGTACGATGCCGAGTTGACGCGGCCGGTGGTCAAGCGGCTCGCCGCGCTCGGCATCGAGGTGATGACAGGCGCCAAGGCCAAGGGGACCAAGGGCGGCGCGCTGCTGGTCGAGACATCGGACGGCAAGAGCGCCAAGATTGCCGCCGACAAAATCCTGGTCACCGTCGGCCGCAAGCCCGTGACCGAAGGTTGGGGGCTCGACCAGATCGACCTCGACATGGCGGGAAAGTTCATCCGCATCGACGACCAGTGCCGCACCTCGATGCGTGGCATCTTCGCCATCGGCGACGTCACCGGCGAGCCGATGCTGGCACACCGGGCGATGGCGCAAGGCGAGATGGTCGCCGAGATCGTTGCCGGCCACAAGCGCAGCTGGGACAAGCGCTCAATTCCCGCCGTCTGCTTCACCGATCCCGAGCTGGTGACGGCCGGCCTGTCGCCGGAGGAGGCCAAGGCGTCGGGCGGCGAGATCAAGATCGGCATGTTCCCGTTTGCCGCCAACGGCCGGGCGATGACGAAACTCGGCGAAGACGGTTTCGTCCGTGTCGTTGCCCGCGCCGACAATCATCTGGTGCTCGGCATCCAGGCAGTCGGCCAGGGCGCGTCGGAACTGGCGGCGGCCTTTGGCCTGGCGCTGGAAATGGGCGCAAGGCTGGAGGATATCGCCGGCACCATCCATGCCCATCCGACGCAAGGCGAAGGGTTCCAGGAAGCGGCGCTCAAGGCGCTGGGGCACGCGCTGCATATTTGAAGTGGTGGCTTTCCTCTCCCTCCGGAAGGGGGGAGAGGTGGCGCTGCGAAGCAGCGACGGAGTGGGGGAAGCCGGTCCTCGAAGGCACAGCCGTCGACAGCTCACCACAGGCTGCAATCAGCGCGAGGCATCGCTCCGGCTTGAAATAACAACACCTGAGCCGGTCGACCCCCACTCCGTCGAGCTTAGCTCGACACCTCTCCCCGATCGACGGGGGAGAGGAACGGCGCGAACCTCCAGGCTCCCTTCCTCCTCCACTCCCATCCTGCTCCCACGGGAGAGAAGTAAGGCCGGCGCCTCAGCTCGCGAGCCGGCTCACCATTTCGTGCTGCGCATAGGCGCGGCCAAAACGGTTGGCGAGGAAGGCGTCGAGCGCGATGTCTTCCTGCTTGACGAAGCCGGCCGCGGGCAAAGTCCCGTCGGCCAGCATGTCGAGCACGGCGCAGATGCCGGAGGCGGTGGTGATCTGGATGGCGCTGCGCACGACGTCGCCGACGCGCTTGGAATAGATCTTGTTGGCGTAGGTTTCCTGCAGCAGGCGGCCGTTCTTGCGGCCCGAGACGGTGACGAAGACGATGACCACATCCTGCAGCGTCGCCGGCAAGGAGCTTTCAAAGATGTCCTTCAGCACGTCGCGGCGGTGGCGGAGGCCAAGGTCGTTGAGCAGCGCCTTCATGATCGCGGCGTGGCCGGGATAGCGGATGGTGCGGTAGTTCAGCGTGCGCACCTTGCCCTTCAGCGTTTCCGCCAGCGTGCCCAGCCCGCCCGAGGTGTTGAACGCCTCGTAGGTGACGCCGTCGAGCGAGAATTCCTCGCGCTCCTCCAGCGGCGGCACTTCGATCAGCTCGCCCTCGACGATCGCCTCGCAAGGCTCGCAATACTCGTTGATGACGCCGTCGGTGCTCCAGGTCAGATTGTAGTTCAGGGCATTCGACGGGTATTGCGGCAGCGCGCCGACGCGCATGCGCACGCTTTCCAGCGAATCGAAGCGGCTGGCGAGATCGTTGGCGACAATCGAGATGAAGCCCGGCGCCAGCCCGCATTGCGGGATGAAGGCACTCTTGCCCGAAAGCGCCAGTTGCTTGACCCGCCTGGTGCTGACGACGTCCTCGGTGAGGTCGAGATAATGCACGCCGGCGTTTGCCGCTGCCTCGGCGATGCGCGTGGTCAGGTGGAAGGGGGCGGCGCTGAGCACCGCGAACTTGCCGGCCAAGGCCGCCTCGAGCGCGCCCGATGCCTCGATGTCGAGTTCCAGTGTGGCAACCGTGGCCGGGAGTTCGGCCGCAGCGAGTTGGGCCGCCGAGCGGTCGACGAGAGTGACGTGGTAGTCACCGGTGGCGGCGAGCATTTCGGCAATGGTCGAGCCGATCTTGCCGGCGCCGACAACAACAATTTTCTTCATGAAACGTCCCTCACCCAAAAGCTGAACCTCAGCACATTGTTTTGTGCATGTCGTTTGTCCCAAAACCGCTGCGCACTTTTGGGAGACATGCATCAGAATCGCAGCTTGCCCGGCGAAAGGAAGCGTGGAATTGTTCGAAACGAAACGCTGATTGTGCATTATGCCGAAGGGAATCGTCGAAATGCTCAGTGAAGCCGAGCAGGCCCTGCTCTCCCTGCTGCGCGACAATGCGCGTGCCTCGACCGCCGAGCTTGCGCGCAAGCTCGGTGTCTCGCGCACGACGGTGCAGAGCCGGATCGAACGGCTGGAGCAGCGCGGCATCATCACCGGCTACGGCGTCCGGCTGGCGCCGGACTACGAGCAGGGGCTGGTGCGGGCGCATGTGCTACTCACCGTGACGCCCAAACTCGCCGACAAGGTGGTGCGCGGTCTGCAGGCGCTGGCGCCGGTCCGGACACTGCATTCGGTCAGCGGCAATTTCGACATGATCGTCATCGTCGACGCGCCGTCGATCCGGGACCTCGATATGCTGCTCGACCAGATCGGTGCGATGGATGGCGTCGAACGGACCTTGTCGTCGATCATCCTGTCGACACGCATCGACCGCTGAGCTGACTTCTGAGGACTTGGGTTCCTCGCCCCAGCGAAGCGGGGGAGAGGTGGCCGCGAAGCGGCCGGAGAGGGGTGTTCATAGGGCGGCATTGGGCGAAGGAAGGTTCCGGATCATCTGGCACGGCCATCGCCGTTCCCCCTCTCCGTCTCGGCTGCGCCGAGCCACCTCTCCCCCACTCTGGTGGGGGCGAGGAACCCAAGCTGGATCGCCGGCTAACCAAATGCCAGCGGAAAGCCCCCCGCCACATCGAGGCCCCGAACGATACTCGTCAACGGGCAATCGATGCGCCGTGCATGGCGCGCTCGGCGGAGGACCGAGCCGCTCCCGGCTCGGTCCCATGCCTTTATTTGGCCGGCTGGATGCTTGATGCCGCCAGCTTGCCGGCTTTGGTCGAATAGGTCACGACCACCTTCTCGCCAACCTTCAGCGTCTCGGCTTCGATGCCCTCCGGCAAGACGAAGGTCTTGCCGTCGGCGAGCGTGATCGAATCGCCCTTCTTGTCGATGCTGGCGATGGTGCCGGTGGCCGCCTTGGCGAAGGCACCGGTTGACGATACGGCGGCGAGTATCATTGCGGCTGCGATAGCTGACTTCTTCATGTTCTCTTTCCCGTTTTGGCCTGGTTGTGGAGCCGGCGGCCATTGGCCTCGGAGCGGCTTCGATATCCGGTCCGCTTGGCTGCCGGATCTGTCTCTCTTCAAGGAGACGGACCGAGAATATGCCGTGGAGTTGTCGGCGGGATGGCCGCAAGTTTACAAATAGGTAAATCAAGCCCCGACTTCACAAGTCGCGTCCTTCACAAGTCGCGCAGCTGTTCTGCCGCCTGCCCCGTCGATGGCCTGGCGGACAAAACGGCGGCAATCACCGAAGCGGCGACCAAGCCGAGCACGACTGCCAGATAGAGCCAGGGGATCGACAACGCTTCGGGCGGTGGATCGAATACGCCAGTCAACAGCTTGACCAGCATCCACGCCGTCAGCAAGCCCGAGAGGAGGCCGAACGTCATGCCGCCGACCATGATCAGCAGACCTTCGCTCCAGAGGAAGGCCGCGAGCTGGCGCGGTTTGGCGCCAATTGCGGCAAGGATGGCGAAAGGCCGGCGACGCTCGTAGAACCCCAGTGACAGCATCAGGCCGGCGGCAGCGGCGGCCATCACGACCGCAAAGCCCAGTTCGATTGTCGTCAAACCGCCAAGATCGACCGCGGTCAGGCTCGAGCCGATGAGATGTGCCGCCTGACCGATATCGGCCACCTTCAGCGACGGATCGAAAGTGAGCACCGACGAGACCTGCCGCGCCAGCGCGGCCGGATCCGCCCTGGCTCGCATGAGCACGTACTCGGATGCATCGGAGCCGGTCATGCGGGCCACATAGGCTGAATTGGCGACAAGGAAGGAGTCCTTTGGCGCAGTTGGAAATTCGCGGGCGACGCCGATGAACTTGAAGGGCACGGGATGATACTGGTGGTCCCTGGCGTCCTTGAGCCGCAGGTTGATCGTATCGCCGTTCTGGAGCTGGAAATCCTGTACTGTCTCTTCCGACACCAGGACACCGTCCGATGTCGCGGCGAGCATGGCCAGCGTGCCGGCCGCGCTGGTGCCGCTGAAATAGGCATCGGAAAGACCCGTCGCGCGTCCGATGCCGTGGGGATCGATGCCATAGAGGTCCTGCAGGTCCGCGCCGACATAGGCAAAACGATGTTGCATGGGCTCGGCCGCTGCCGCTTCGGGCAACGAGGCAAGAGCTTTCAGGTGAGCCGCCGCCGGTTTGTCCGTAGTGCCAAAGACTGTGACGTCGGAACCGTTGGTCAGTTCGGCGTCGATGCGCGCCTGGGCATTGTAGGTGGTGTTGAAGATCGCGGTCGACGTGGCGAAGGAGATGGCCAGCGCCGTCATCGCAATGCCGATCGTCAACCGCCCCGATTGCCGCGACAGGGCAGCCGATACAACAGGTGCCAACGCTCCCGATACCGGGGCAACAATCATTCGCAGGAGCGCGCCATTGCGCGCGATGATGGTGGCCGACAGCCTGATCGTCAGCAACGCCATGCCGTGCCAGAACAAGGCCGGGGCGATGAACGCCTTGTAGTCCACCGATGTCGCCGCCACCCCTTCGGGCGCGAGCACGATCTGGTATCCGGTGCTCGCCGATTGCCAGAAGAACAAACCCGCCGCTGCAAGCATCAGGCCGTCCAGCCACAGGCGCTGCCAGAGCGGCGCGTTCGGCCGGTTCACGGTGCGCCGCGCTGCGGCCACGGTCACCCAGCGCGCGTCCCGCCAGGCCGGATAGAGGAAGGCGATGAACCCGACCAGCAGACCGAAGACAGCGACAAGAAGCAGCGTCGGCCCGCTAATGCCAACCGTCGCCTTGAGCCCTGGAGCGATGGCGGAAAGGAGCGATGTGACGGCAATGCCGATCGCGGTGCCACCAATGGCGGCGACAGCGGCTTCCGTGGCGGACAGAAGCAGGATGGCTTTGGTCGTCGCGCCACGGACGCGAAGCATCGCCTGCTCCGCCCGCCGGCGCGCCGCACCGGACGAGGTGACGGCAAAGGTAAGGGCAACCGCCAGCGCGATGCCTGGCAAGCCGAGAAACAGGAACAGGACAGACGCGTACAGCGCATCCTCGCGGACCGCCCCCAGGCGCGAGCCGAGATTGTCGGCCACCAGGGCCTGACCGGCTACCCTCGCCTCGAGATTGCGCTGGGCGGCGGTGACAAAAGAATAAGCTGTGACGGGATCCGGTGGCAGCGCCGCGTGGGCAAGCCGCGCATGCAGTTGCAGCCGGGTCGTGTCGGGGCGTGCCTTCTGTTGCGGATCGAACATTTGCCGCCAGGCTTCCTGCGGCAGGATGAGGACGTTGTCGGGTGGTGCCTGCGGCGCTGCCTGGGGAGGCAGGCCGACGGCCTGAAACAGGGCATCGGCATCCGGAAGGTCGACCACGCCGGCAATCCTGACCTCTACCGGCGGCAAACCGATGCGCTGGATCGAGACAGCGTCGCCGGGGCCGACATGGAGGTTGGCGGCGGTCTGCTGGGCAATCAGCACGCCGTCGAGGGTGCCGGAAAGCCAGCGGATTTCCGCCGGAAAATCGCTTAGATATCGGCTGTCAAAAGCAACCGCCTGGCCAGGCCCCGTGGTCTGGGTCGTTCCGCCGGCCTGAGCCTCGAAGCCTGCGACATCGGCATAGCGGACCTGATGCACGGCCTTCACCGGGGCAGCGTCAGCCAGGGCCTTGCCGACGAGATCCGGATCGGCAGCGGAAATTACTTGCACCTGCCAGTCGATTGGAACCGCCGACACGGCGCGGGAGGTCATCGACGCACCGGCGTTGGCGAGGAAGAGTGCCATCGCCGAAAGCAAGGCGACTGTCAGCGCGATGCCGGCAGCGGCGCCGGTCACGCGCAGGAAACGGCGGGCGAGCACACCCCGAATCCACAGCAGGAACATCATGCGGCAGCGGCCCCTAGCCGGCGCCCGGTGGTGAGCCGGCCGTGGTCCATCGTCCAGCGCGTCGCCATGCGGTTGGCCACGACTTCATCATGTGTGGCAATGACCAGGGCGATGTCGGTGCCTTCCAGGCGGTCGAGCACGGCGTCGAAGAAGAGCAGTGCCGTTCGGCTGTCCAGCTGCCCGGTCGGCTCATCGGCAAGCACGAGCTTCGGAGCCATGGCCAGAGCGCGCGCCATCGCAATACGCTGGGCCTGGCCCCCGGACAGTTCCTCCGGCAACTTGTCACCGAGTTCGTCGAGGCCGAACGATTGCAGAAGCGATGCCCCGATGTCGCTGGCGCCGATGTTCTCGCCGGCCAGCAGCATGGGCAGGCCGACATTCTGGACAGCGGTGAGGGCAGGAAAAAGACTGGGAGACTGGAATACGAACCCGATATGGCGTGGCCTCAAGGTCTCGAATGCGCCGAGCGCGGGCCATTCGACGGTACCGGCCGTCGGCCTGTCGAGGCCGCCAAGAATGTGCAGCAGGGTCGTCTTGCCGCTGCCGGAAGGTCCGACGATGGCGATGCGCGCGCCCGGCGCGATCTCGCAGTCAACATCGCGCAGCACGTTGATCCGGCCGGCGTTGCCATGCCGGAAGTCTCGGCCGAGGCCTTTTGCGACGACGAGCCTTTCACCCACGGTCGATCCTCCCATCCTTCAGCCTGATGATGCGATCGGCCCGCTGTGCCAGCGCCCTGCTGTGGGTAGCCAGCAGCGTCGCCAATCCGGCGTCGCGCCGCGCCTCGAAATGAGCGATCAGCCGGGATTCGGTATCGCCATCGACCTCCGCGGTCGGCTCGTCGGCAATCAGGACCGGCGGATCGGCGGCCAGCGCCACGGCAAGACCCGCGCGCGCCGTCTCGCCGCCGGACAGCTCAGTGGGAAAAGCGCGCGCGCGATGCGAAAGCCCGACAGTTTCCAGCAGGCCGGCGATTCGCTTGTCGTCCGGATTCCTGGCCAAAAGCATCTGCAATCGAAGGTTCTGCTCGACATTCAAATGGCCGAACAGGTTTCCCGACTGGAGCAGAATACCGAAGCTGGCGGCGCGAACGCGGGTGCGATGGGCCTCCGGTCGCCGGGTCAGCCGGACGCCGGCCACCTCGACATAGCCGCCATCCGGTTCATCGAGGCCGGTTACGCAGGCCAGCAAGGTGGATTTTCCGCTGCCGGAAGGCCCGACCAAGGCGACGATCTCGCCGGCAGCCACGTGGAAACTGACGCCCCGCAATGCGGCCGTCTCGTCATCGCCTATGTGGAAGAACCGATAGATCTCATGCGCGTCCAACGCGTGCATCTCATTTCCACCGGAACGAGCTGGACATCAATTGCCATTGATCGACATTGTCGGCGCCCTTGGGCGCATAGAGTTCGAGCGCGACGAGCTTGCCGTCCTTGAAATAGAGGTAGCGCTCGTTCTCGAGACGAACCTGCCGGTTGGTGACCGCATTCGGTTCGGAGTTCGAGGTGTAGACGATGCGGATTGCGGCGCCGGCCGGCAGCTTGACCTGCTTGACGGCAGTGACCCGCACGGCGCGTCCGGTGGCCTCGAGTTTCGCGACATAGTCCGCCTTGGCGCTGTCGACGGTCGGTGCGGCATCCACCCTGGAAACCGAGACGACAACACCGTCCAGCTTGTCGACGAAGCTGGCGCCATCGGGCCGATCCGACCGAGCCCAGCCCTCCGGCACCTTGATGGCGAACCCTTGCGGCGAGGTGTAGTCGATGAAGACCTGCGTATCGGGAATGTCGCCCGGGGGGTTCTTCTCCGGCTGGACTGGCTTCTCGGCGGCCGAGGCGGGCAGGCTGCCAAGCAGCGGAACCAGGGCGGCTGTCGTGCCCAGGCACGCGGCGACGGCGAGAACTAGCAAGTTGCCGATTGGTTTCCGAAAATAGGTTTTCATTTTCCGCAGCCTTTCGATGAACGGTGAGGTCCATTCAGTATGCCGCTGCAAGTTTACGGGCGGGTCGCCGGCCTCATACGCTTTGGTAAGGTTTTGGCTCTGGCTTTCGGGCCCTATGACGCCACCGATCTTATCAGCGGAAAGCTTATCACCACCGCGAGGCCCGGCCGGCAATCCTCAAGGGCGATCGATGCGCCATGCAGGTCTGCGATGGCCCTGACAAGGCTGAGGCCGAGGCCGCTGCCCGGTGTCGACCGGCTGTGGTCAAGCCGGTAGAGCCGCTGGAACACCCGTTCGCGCTCGTCCGGAGGAATGCCGGGTCCATTGTCGGCGACGCTGGCAAGGACGCGCTCGCCCTGGTGCGTCACCGTCAGTTTGATGGTCGTGCCGGGCGGGCAATGGCGCAGCGCATTCTCCACCAGATTGGCAAACATCTGCGTCAACAGCTCCCGATCGCCATGGATCCGGTCCGCCGTTGCGTTCAGTTGCGTCGACGACAGCACCTTGCCGTCGTCCTCGGCCACGTCGATATAGATTTCGGCGATGGTCTGCAGGGTCTCGTCGAGATCGACATCGGTAAAGCGCGCCTTACGGGCGCCGGCCTCGATCTGGGCGATCCGCAAGAGCGCATCGAAGGTCTCGTTGATCTGATAACCCTCGGCGCGCGCATCGGCCAGATCGTCGGAGACCTCCTGACCCCGCGCGGCTCTGTCGGCGGCGCCCTCCAGGATCATCTGCAGCCGGTTGAGCGGCGTCTTCAGATCGTGTGCGATGTTGGCGCTGACCTGTTTCATGCCTTCGACCAACGCCGACAGGCGATCGAGCGCCGCATTGATCTGGCTGGAGACGACGTCGATATCGTCGTCCTTGCCGGTCAGCGGAATGCGGGCATCCATTCGACCATGCGAGACGTCCACCATGGTGGCGGCGATGCCGTCGAGACGGCGCTGGACGCGCGAGGCAAGCAGGGCGCCGCCGGCGACCGCGAGCCCGGTGATGATCAGGGTTGCCCAGCCGAAGCTCATCATCGCCACCTTTTCCAGCTCCTCCGTCTCGGAGAGGCTGAAGGCGACTGTCAGGTTGTTGCCGCCGATCGAGCCGGAATAGGCCCGGTACTCGGCGTGCGGCGGCACGCCTGGCAATACGGCGTCGAACATCGAGAAGCCATCGGGAAGCCCTGCCGCGGTGAAGTTGCCGGCGAGATGATTTCCGGCCGCGTCGGTCAGCGAAAACAGCTGTTCCTTCTTCGGGCTGAGCTGCGAATGGCTTTCGACCGTGGAAATCAGGTCCTCGAGGTCGCTCTCGGTATAGGTCGCCGCAACGACCGAGTAGGTTTCCTTGATGGTTTCATCGAGCCGCTCGGCAAGATCGGCGCTCATCATGCGATAGACGATGGCGCCCGACAGCACGAAGGCCAGCATGAACAGGAAGGCGAACGTCAGGGCGAGCCGGAACGGCGTGCTTCGCAGCAGGCTTGGCCATGCTCCGGTCATGGCGCGAGCGGTACATGCAGACTGTAGCCGGTGTTGCGGACCGTGTGGATAAGCTGGGTTTCGAAGGGCTTGTCGATCTTGGCCCGCAGCCGGCTGATGTGGGTTTCGACGACGCTGGTCTTGGGGTCGAAATGAAAATCCCAGACGCGCTCCAAAAGCATGGTGCGGGTGATCACGCGGCCTTCGCCGCGCATCAGCACCTCCAGCAGGCTGAACTCCCGCGGCTGCAGGTCGATCGGCTGGCCCTGACGGGTGACGCGGCGCATGATCAGGTCCATTTCGAGGTCGGCAACCCGCAAGACGGTCTTTTGCTCCTGGGCGGCCGGCCGGCGGCCAAGTGCGTTGATGCGGGCGAGAAGCTCGGAGAAGGCAAAGGGCTTGACCAGGTAGTCGTCGCCGCCGGCCTCGAGCCCCTCGACGCGATCGTCGACGCCGCCGACGGATGTGAGAAAGATGGCCGGGGTTCGCACTCCGGCGGCGCGGGCCGCCTTGACCATCGACAGGCCGTCGAGGCCGGGGATCATCCGATCAGCTATGATCACGTCATAGGCGCCGCTGGTCGCCGCGAAAAGCGCGTCGTGTCCGTTGCGCAGCAGGTCGCAGACATGACCGGCCTCGGTCAATCCCCTGACGATGTAGTCGGCCGTCCTGTTGTCATCCTCGACGAGAAGAAGTCGCATGGCTGTTCCGGTCCGTTGCCGAGATCGGTGATAGGCTAGCACCGGCATGGGTCCGTTCCTAGGAAGTCACGAGCCGCCACGACGGCAGGATAGAAACTTGTTCGGCAGCGGTCCTTCCTACCCCTTCTGTCCTGCTATAGCGCTCAAACATCGAGGCATCGATCGAAGCGATGGGTCTAGTCCGATTCCAGCAGAATTTCGTCGGCCTCATCGGCTGTCCTCTTCAGGGTCATGTAGAGAACGAGGGCAACGATGCAGCCAAGGAAGATCAGGCTGGTGAAGGTGGTGCCGAAACCCAAGCCACCATATTCGACCGGCTGCGACAGCAGATCGCCGAAGGAGGCGCCAAGCGGCCGTGTCAGGATATAGGCGAGCCAGAAGGCCAGGATGCCGTCGAGATGAAGCAGGTAGTAGGCAAGCGCGATGAGCGCGATGACGCCACCGAACAGCAGGCCGGATGTCAGGTAGCCCATGTCGAAGCTCTCGGCGACGAGGTCGCCGGCGGCGGTGCCGAGCGAAAAGGTGAACAGGATCGCCAGCCAGTAGAAGGTCTCGCGTCTGGTCGTGAAGATGGTGTGGATCGATAGCGTACGCTCGCTGGCGTACCAGACAGCGAATGTGGCCGCGAGCACGACGCTGAAAGCGATCGTGGTCGTTTCGAGACGCACGCCGAAATTGTCGACGAGGTTGTCGGTGATCAGCGTGCCGACGACGCTTATCAGCACCACCGCCAGCCAGTAGGCCCAGGGCACGTAGCGCTTCTGCGCGAACTGCACGACAATGGCGACGATCAGGATGCCGGTCATGATCAGCGATGTGACGGTCAGCCCCAGGCCGAGGTTGACGGCGAGATAATCGGCCGCCGTCTCACCCATGGTCACCGCCATCAGCTTGATCAGCCAGAAATCGACGGTGACGTCCGGGACCCTGTTGTAGCTCGGTCCGGCAGGTTGCTTGTTGGTCGAGAGCATGGCTGAAGTCCTGAGGTTGATGGTTATGGCGGAATGAAGCGCATCGCGAGGGATTCGTGCGATCCGCTGGTGCATGTCATGTCCCAGTCAGTGCGCAGCCTCGAGTTAGGCCCGAGGCCATGCCTTGGGCGACACGGATTATTTGCCCATGACCTTCATGGCCTGGGCGAAGAACTCGTCGGCGCGCTTGTCGTCATCGGCGTTGCAGCGTTCGATCCCCTTGCTCTCCAGTTCCGAGATCTTCGCCTTGTCCGCGGCGCTGAGCGTGGCCGCTGCCTCCGCCGCACGAAGGGTTTTCAGCGTATCCTCGCAAGGCGCGGTGGCAGCAAACACGGAGGAAACCGGACTGGACACGGCAAGGGTGCCCAGTGCGATGGCTAGCGCAAATCGTCTCATGAGATGTTTCCCTGTTTGATGCCGGTTGCGGCAATTGAATCCGGCCCGGTGGTGGCCGATCCGGCACCAGCACAGTAGGGAAGGGAGTTCACGCTCGCCTGTCCGGCGGCTTACAAATTCGTAAGAATGGGCTGGGGCCGCGCGAAAAGCCTTTACGAACGCCTCGCGGTGCGCTGATAGAAGGCCGGGCGCCTTGCATCCGCCATCAATGGGGTGACCCGGTGTCCCCCCGGATTGCCGAACGCGCGCTTGCCAGCGCTCCAGGAAACACGATGACCTACGCTACCCTAAAACCGGTTTCACGGGCCTTCAACCAACGCAAGCGGCTGATCTTCGTGCGGGTGGCGGCGGTGCTGGCGGTGCTGCTTCTGCTTGTCACGAAACCGGCGCTCAGCGAGGGCTCGAACGGGCACGAGACGCTCGAGCTGTTCGGCTTCTGCCTGGTGCTGGTCTGCGTCGTAGGACGGCTGTGGAGCATCCTCTATGTCGGCGGCAAGAAGAACGAGGAACTGGTTTCGACGGGACCGTTTTCGATGACCCAGAACCCGCTCTACTTCTTCTCGACGGTCGGGGCGGTCGGCGTCGGATTGCTCTATGGCTCGTTGCTGGCGGCCGTCGCGCTTGGCCTTGCCAGCTTCTTCATCTTCCGCGTCACGGCGCGCAAGGAAGCCGGATTTTTGCTCGGCAAGTTCGGACCGGCCTACCTTGCCTATGTCAAGAACACGCCCCGGTTCTGGCCAAATCCGCTTCTGTATCGCGACCATGACCAGATGCAGTTCTCGACGCAGGCGCTGAAGCGCACGTTCTATGACGGGCTCTATTTCCTCGCCATCTTCCCGGCCATCGAACTGGTCGAGCATTTCCGGGCGACCGGCCTGCTGTTCCCGGCCTTCGTCACGATCTACTGATCAGCGGCGCAGCGCCGCTCAACCAGCGCTACGAGCTGCCAAGCGGATGCGGCATGTAGCCGACGAAGCCCGCAATCTTCCAGCTGCCGCCGACATTGGTGCAGAAATACAGCGTCTGCCATTTCAGCCTGTCGACGCTGCCGTCGGCCTTGGCGACGGAGCCGTCGAATTTCTTGTGCAGCACGGCGCGGTCGCCGTCGACATCGATGTCGCGCATGTTGGTGGCGCGAAACAGCGCCTCGCGCAGCGGTTCGGCGAATTTCGTCGCCGCGGTCTCCTTGGCCTGGCGCAGCCACTCGTCGCGATAGACCTCCAGCCTCGGGAACTGCAGTCGCCAGGCGTCGGCATTGCTGAGGAAATGCGCATGCATGCCGAAGAAGCTCGAGGCCACGAAATCGCCCTCGACCATCGACCAGTCCTGGCCGATGAAGGCGTCGATGTCGCGCCGCACCAGCATTTCCCAGAGCGCGTGGCGATCGGCATCGCCGGCCGGAAACGGATTCTTGTCGTAGGGCATTTTCTCACTCTCTCCGGGTCACAAATGCGTCTATCGTCGCGGCTTCAAAGCAGCGTGACGGCGCGCACGATGCAAGCGCCTCTGTAATAAAGCAACATGGATTCCGTGAAAATGTTGCTTTCCAACAGGGCCCCTATGAGGATCGCCCCGATCGCTATAGATGTCGATCGAAGCGGGGAGCCGCCATGGCATCCCGTCACGCCATCAGAGGAGGTGATCCCTTGCCGAAGCAGTGTTTTGGAACGTCGCATGTGCCGCTGTCGCCGGCCGTACGCGCCGGCGATTTCGTCTATGTCTCGGGCCAGGTTCCGGTCGGCAGCGACGGCATCGTGGTCAAGGGCGGCATAGCGGAACAGACCGAACAGGTGCTCGCCAATGTGAAGGCCGCGCTGGCGCTGGCCGGCTGCACCCTGGACGATGTCGTTAAGACCACGGTCTGGCTTGAGGACGCGCGCGATTTCGGCGCCTTCAACGCGGCCTACGCCAGGCATTTCCCAAAGAACCCGCCGGCCCGCACCACAGTCGAGTCGCGGCTGATGATCGACATCAAGATCGAAGTCGAGGCGGTCGCCTACCGGCCGGTCTAAGTCTCTGAGGCGGCAAAACAACGAAAAGGAGGTTACCTCAATGCAATTCGACCTCCTGCTTAGGGGCGGACGGCTGATCGACCCGGCCTCAGGGCTCGATGCGCCGCGCGATGTCGCTATCGCCAATGGACGCATTGCCGCGGTCGATGTCGATATCCCGGCCGACCGCGCCGCGCAGGTCGTCGATGCCGCCGGCTGCATCGTCACTCCCGGCCTCGTCGACCTGCACAGCCACGTCTATTGGGGCGGCACCTCGCTCGGCGTCGATGCCGACCGGCTGGCAGCCAAAAGCGGAACCACCACCTTCATCGATGCCGGCAGTGCGGGCGCGGGCAATTTCCTCGGCTTCCGCCGCCATGTCATGGAGCGCTCGAAGGTGCGCATACTGGCCTATGTCAACATTTCCTTTGCCGGCATCTTCGGCTTCTCGCAGACGGTGTCGGTCGGCGAGTGCAGCGATCTCAGGCTCTGCGAACCGCGCGAGGTCGTGGCCGCGGCGCGCGAACACCGCGATGTCGTGGTCGGCGTCAAAGTTCGCTCCGGCCGCCATGCCGGCGGCACCAGCGGCATCGCCCCGGTCGACCTGGCGCTGGAGGCCGCCGACCAGGCCGGCCTGCCGCTGATGGCGCATATCGACGAGCCGCCGCCCGGCCGCTCCGAAGTGCTGCCGCGCCTGCGCAAGGGCGACATCCTCACCCACTGCTTCCGGCCGTTCCCCAACGCGCCGGTGTTCGCCTCCGGCGCGGTGCGGCCTGACATGCGGCTGGCGCGCGAGCGCGGCGTCATCTTCGACCTCGGCCATGGCATGGGCTCGTTCGATTTCGCGGTGGCGCGGGCCATGCTCGAGGAAGGGCTGGCGCCCGACGTGATCAGCAGCGACGTCCATCTCTACTGCGTCGACGGGCCAGCCTTCGACATCCTGGTCTGCATGTCGAAGCTTTTGGCGCTCGGCATGCCGCTGGTCGAGGTTCTACGCGCGGCAACACAAGCCCCGGCGCAGGCGATTGCCAGGCCTGACCTCGGCACGCTGGCGGTCGGCACCGTCGGCGACGTCGCCGTGCTGCGGCAGCGCCCCGGCCGCTTTACCTTTGTCGACGCGGTCGGCGCCTCGCTGGTCGCCGACCAGCGGCTGGTGTGCGAAGGCATCGCCATCGGCGGCACCTGGTGGCCGAACGAGGCGGTCAACGATGCCAGCGAGACCGAACGTTTCGAAGCCGATGCCGCGCATACGCATGTCGAGGTGGCGGGAAGGCACTTTGGGCATCGGCACGAGTGATGAGAGCCAATCTCCCCCTTGTGGGGAGATCGAGCGTCACCGACCTGCGTTGCTCACCGCACCATAAACCGGCGTCTCGATCCCCTCCATGCGTGCCTTGATCTGCAGCGCCACATATTTCGAATAGAAGCGAGACAGCGCCAAATTGCCGCCGTGGAACCACAGCGCTTGCTGTGCAGTCGGCTTCCACATGTTGCGCAACTCGCCTTGCCAGGGTCCGGGATCGCCCTTCACGCCGGAGCCAAGCCCCCAGCACGGGCCGACCTTGTCGGCGACCTGGCGCGAGACGATCGCGGCCACCGTCTCGTTCATCGACTGAAAGCCGGTGCAGGCGACGATCGCGTCGGCGGCAAGCTCGCTGCCGTCCTCGAAAAGGACGCCGCTCGGCGTCAGCGATTTGATGGCGATGCCGCTGCGCACGCCGATCTCGCCGTCGATGATCAGGTCGGAAGCGCCGACATCGATGTAATAGCCGGAGCCGGTGCGGTAGGCCTTCATCAGCAGACCGGTCTCGTCATCGCCGAAATCGATGGCGAAGCCGGCGGCGCGCAGGCGGTCGTAGAAGGCCGCGTCGCGCGCCTTGATCACCTCGTAGAGTGCCTGCTGGCCCTTCGGCACCAGCGCGAAGGGTGTCGAGGCGACGATCATGTCGGCCTTCTCGGTGGTGATGCCGCGCGCCAGCGCGTTCTCCGAAAAGATCTCGAAGCCAACTTCCATCAGCGTGTCCGACTTGACCACTGTGGTAGGCGAGCGCTGGATCATGGTGACCTCCGCCCCGCTCTCCCAGAGGTCGACGCTGACATCATGCCCCGAGCTTGCCGCGCCGATGACGGCGACCTTCCTGCCGCGGAAATTCTCGCCGCTGGAATACTGGCTAGAGTGCAGCAACTCGCCCTTGAATTGATCGGCGCCGGCCAGATCGATCCGCCGCGGCGGGCCATAGGCGCCGGTCGCAAAGACAATATGCTTCGGCTTCAGTGTGATGTGGCGGCCGACGCGGTCGACGACGACGGTCCAGACCTTTTCGGCCTCGTCATAGGAGGCGCTGAGGCACTTCGTGGCGACCCAGTAGTTGAGCTCCATGACGCGCGTGTACATTTCCAGCCAGTCGCCCATCTTGTCCTTGGGCGTGAACACCGGCCAGTTTTCCGGGAACGGAATGTAGGGCAGATGATCGTACCAGACCGGATCGTGCAGCACGAGCGTGCGGTAGCGGTTGCGCCAGGAATCGCCGGGGCGCGCGTTCTTCTCGATGACGATGGTGGGCACGCCGAGCTGCCTGAGCCGCGCGCCCAGCATGATGCCGCCCTGGCCGCCGCCTATGACCAGGCAGTAGGGTTGTTCGCCGGCGCCGAGGTCGCGCGTCTCGCGCGCCCGCGCCTCCGTCCAGGTCTCGCGGCCGGGGTCGGCCTTGTGGCGCACGCCCAGCGGCCGCGCCGGTCCCTTGCGCTCCTCGAACCCCTTGAGGTCGGTCATCGCGGTGAACAGCGTACGGCAGTGGCCATCGCGCAGGCGCATGACGCCCTGGCCATGCGCCGATGCGGTCTCGAAGCTGAACCAGGCCTCGACAGTGCCCTCGTCCGAGGTCGCCTCGCCGGTCAGCTGCCAAGCCGTCGGCTTCGTCGCCGCCAGCGTCGACACGAGCATGTCGGCGATCGCCTCGCGGCCTTCCATGGTCGTGATGTTCCAGGTGAAGGTCAGGAGATCGCGCCAGTAGCAGTCGTCGACGAACAGCTTGCTTGCCGCCGCCACATCGCCCGCTTCGAGCGCCTTGGCAAAGGACCCGAGCCATGCGGCCGCCTGTTTCGATGGTGCCATGTCGAGCATTTCTTTCCTCTTGCCGCAAAGGCGCCGAACACGGCGCGAAAACTCAATTATCGACCTTGGCGCATCGCGCTGTGGAGCGCTACTCCCGCAGTCAACAACGACTAGGACCAAATCCGCCCTCGCTATCCAATCGCCTCCAGCCGCCTCGGCAAGCGGTTCATGGCAACCGGCCCGTCCGGCGTGATCACGAACTGGTCCTCGAGATTGAAGCTGGCGAGGCCGTCGATGTAGAGCGGGATTTCGAAGGCCAGCACCATGCCGGCTTCGATCACGACATCGCTGTCGGCGGCAATGAACGGCCATTGTTCGGAAAAGACCGACTGGCCGACGCCATGGCCGAAATGGCCGCGGCGGTAGGAGCGCAGCCCCTGCCGCGCCAGGCTGTCGCTGGCGACGCGGTGCACATGGCCGAGCGAGGCTCCAGGGACAAGGGCCGCCAGCCCATCCTCAAAAGCCCGCTCGGCGATGGCATGCAGTTCGGCCTGTTCGGCGGATGGCGGCCCGAAAATGAAGTTGCGCGACATATCGGAGGCGTAGCCTCCGACGGTGCAGACCATGTCGCACTTCAGCGGATCGCCCGGCATTGCCTTGGCATCGGCGCCTTTGGCCCGGGCGCCTAGCGTGATGTATTCGGCTGTCGCGACCGGATGCGACAGGCCGGCCGCGGCCGTGGCGACGCCTTCCCGGTAGAGTGCGACGACATCGGCCTGCCGCATGCCGGCCATGGCATCCACCTGCAACCGGTCCAGCCCGGCTTCCGACAGGATGATGCCTTGCTGGAGCAGCTCGATCTCGCGTTGCGACTTCACTGCCCGCAACCGATCGAGCACCGGCGAACCGTCGACCATCGAACAGCCCGGCAGCATCGCCTGCAGGATCGAAAAATCGGCGACGGCAATGAAATCGAGATCGACGCCGATGGTCGCGCGGTCAAGCCCGAAACCGCTCAGGAGCTGCTTCAGCTCGCGGGCGGAATTGGCCAGGTCGAATGTCGCTGGCCGGGAAAAGTCGGGCGACCGGCCAGAGGATGCGAGGCCGGCCTCGATGCGTTGCGCCAGCGTATAGCCGATGGTCGAGACGTCGAGCGTGGCGGTTTCGATCCAGATCGGGTGGCTGCGGACCACGGCGTCCGGCAATGCCGCCTGCAATTGAGCCGCGTTGAAATCCGCCACCACGACACCGATCGGCAGGTCTTGCCGGGCCGGGATGATGACGAAGCCGGCGCCGGCCCGCCGGAACAGTCCGGCCGGGCCGACCCAGGCACCGGTCGCATAGTGGAATGCCTCGGGCGCGCAGAGCACCAGCGCCTGCAGGCCGACGCGTTCCATCAGCTGCGTCGCGCGCAGGCGGTCGACAAAACCCGTCATGAATTCTTCTCCGGATGTCCGAAGCGGCAACGGAGCATTCCGGGTACAGACAATCAAGCCGGTTTCATAGGCAGAGGTGCGCGGAACTTGCGCGATGTTGGCGGGACAGCACCCCCCTCTGGCCTGCCGGCCATCTCCCCCGCAAGGAGGGAGATCGGCAGCTTGGGCGCCCCGCTTACTCCTGCGACGATGATGATTGGCGAAATCTCCCCCCTTGCGGGGGAGATGGCCGGCAGGGCAGAGGGGGGTGGGAAGGATCGCGACAGAACAACTTTCAGTTTTGCCCACAGCATTGTTCGGCGGGCGTTGAGGCGGCTTCGCGTCAAGCCGGCGTCAGCACCCCCGCTACTTGATGGATTCCAGCTTGGCGACGGCAGCCGTGAAGCCAGCCAGTGACACCGGGATGGTGACCGGCTTGCGGGTGACCGATTCCATGCCGATGTTCAGGTTGGTTCCCGACTTCATGGCCTTGATGATATCCGCTGACAGCGGCGTGGCGGTATAGGCGCCGTTCTGGTCGCTGGTCTGGATGGCGAGGACTGTCTTCTGGCCCTGGTCGATCTGGAACGAGGCGCCGGACGGCAGGAACAGCCCATGCGGCAGCGCGAGCAGCATGGCCAGGCCGCCACTGCCGTTGTCGCGGCGCACGGTCACGGTCAGCACGCGCTGTCCGGACTTGGCTTCGGTCAGGTTCTGAGACACCTGGCACTGAAGCTCGGCGGTTGCCGAGCCGCTCGAGCAGTTCACCGCCCACGGATTGGCATCGGCAGGTTTTGCATTGGAATCGGCCGGTTTGGGCTGGGCCGGCTTGGCGTCTTCGGCAAGGGCCGGTCCTGCCGCCGACAGGACCAGCCACAGGGCGGCTGAACTTGCGATCATTAGATTAGCGCGAGCTAAACTTGATGACATTTTCTTTAGGCCCCGCATTCTTTCTTTCCCCGTCAGGTATTTTCATCGGTGGGGTTTGATACAACACTCGGGACTGTTTCGGAAGCGAGGCCGGCGCCAAGAAAGCTGGCAAAAGTACTGTGACCTTTCGGACACACGAAAGAAAATTGGAGGAAACCCCTAGAAATCGAAGGAGCCGAGACTCGCTATACAATACAATCTGCGTAAGACTTAAACACGCGGGACGTGCAGTCCCGGAAGGACTCGCCTGGGATGGGAACTACCGAGAATTCTCGGCAAGTTGGTGAGATGGCGGCGCGTGGGGAGGATTTCCGCGTGCGCGCTGGCTGTCGCCGTTCGCAAATTGCCAGGCATCTGTGGAAGACGACGGCGCTTACGACGCTGGCGCTTGGCCTTTCGGGCATGTCGGCCTATGCCGACCCGAACGGGTTGTGGCAGCCGCAGGTGCGCGCCATCGTCGGCGCCGACAACAATGGCGGCAACGCCGCGCTCGAAGGCTTCATTCCGCTGAAGCAGACGGCCGAATCGGTGCTGTTCCTGGATGTCAGGGCCAAGCACGATTTCAAGGACGGTTTCGGCCAGGATGTCGGCCTCGGCGTCCGCCGCATCGTCAATCCGGACCTGATGATCGGCGGCTACGCCTATCTCAACGTCGAGAACTTCAACAGCAACCAGTTCACCGCCGCGACGCTCGGCGCCGAAGCGATCACGCCGCATTTCGACGCGCATGTGAACGTCTATCTGCCGATCAAGGGCGACTACAAAGACCGCTCCACCGACTCGACCCTGTCGATGGTCGGAAACCAGCTGCTCGAGCAGATATCGGTGATCGATCATCGCCAATACGCGGCCTGGGGCATCGAGGGCGAGGTCGGCGCACAGGTGCCGATCAACCTGCCCGACAAGCATTCGCTGCGGCTGGATATCGGCGGCTATCACTTCGAGGATCCGCACGACGACGACCACAGCGTCACCGGCGCCAAGGCCGGGTTCGAGTATACGATCGGCGATGTCTTCGGCAGCAACACCTCGCTGGTGTTCGCCGGCGAGGTCCGCAACGACAATCGCGACGACACCCAGTTCGCCGGCAGCGTCCGGCTGAACATCCCGTTCAACCCCGGCCACGGCTCTGACAATGCCGACAATGGGGCCGACAGCGGGCCGGAGCCGGTCTATCCGGTCAGCGAAGGCCTTCGCAAACGCGTCAACGAGCGCGTGCGCGGCGATATCGGCGTCAGGATCCAGTCGCAGGACGTGAACGGCGGCACGACGACGCGCCTCGCCATCAATGCCGCCACGGGCGCTGCTTTCGGCAAGTTCTTCTTCGCCGACGGCGGTAACTCGCTCGGCCTCGGCACCATTGGCGATCCGACGACGCTGGACGATGCGGTGACCAAGGCCGGCAACGGCTTCGTCGTGGCGCTTGGCGGCAGCGGCAATATCACCACCGGCGGCGTGACGCTGACCAATGGCCAGACCGTCATCGGCGGTGGCAGCAGCGTCACCGCCCTGCTTTTCGGCGGCGGCACCAGCAGCTTCAACCTGGGCGGCAGCAACGGCACGATCCAGGGCACCAATCCGGCCAACAACGTCATTACGCTGGGCAATGGCAACACGCTGAACGGCATCACCATCACCGGCGGCGCCAACGGCATCTTCGGCAACAACATCTCCGGCGCCACGCTGACCAATGTCACGGTGACCGGGGCCGGTGGCAATGGCGCCGACTTCACGGGCACCTCGACCGGCATCAAGGGCTCGGACTTCACGGCGAAGAACAACGGCCTCGACGGCCTGCATGTCGAGGGCGACGGTACCTACAATTTCACCGGCACGACGCTGCTGCAGGGTAATGGCGACGACGGGCTCGATGCCACCGGCAAGGGCACCTATACGTTCGCCACGCTCAATGCGAAGGACAATGCCGACCGTGGCATTGCCGTGCAGGGCACCGCGACATCAGGCAGCTTCACCACCAGCGGCGGCACCGTGTCGGGCAATGGCGGCACCGCCGTCTTCATCGATCCGATCACCGCGCATGTGGTGCTGGATTCGATCACCCAGTCCGGCGGCACGTCGGGCGTCGTGCTCGATCAGGTCTCGGGCAGCTTCACCGTCAACGGCGCGACGACGATCTCGAACACGACCGGACCGGCGATCGCCATTTCGAATTCGCCGGCGGCGATCCGCTTCGGCGATGTCGCCATCTCGGCACCAGGCGGCGACGGCATTTCGTTTGCCGGCGTCAATGCGGCGGTGGTCGCCGGCAACATCGTCATTTCCGGCCTCGGCGTCGGCACCGGCCTCGACTTCTCCGGCAGTCGTACGAATTTCACCGCACAGTCGCTCAACGTCACCGGCACCGGTGCTGCCGGCTCGATCGGCATCGATCTCTCGTCGCCGACCTCGGGCGGCGCAACGATCGCCATCACCAATGGCGGCACGATCGCCGGGGTCGACACTGGCGTGCGCTTCGGCATTGCCGGCTCGCTGGCCAATTCGGCCAATGCCGAGTTCAACTTCGGCGGCGGCTCCATTGCCGGCATCACCGCTTCGCTCGACGCGCGCGGCCTCAACCAGACGCTCGGCCACTACGCGTTCGGCTCGACCACGTTCAGCGGCCCGCAACTGTTCGACGTGCAGAATCTGATTTTCGTCGGCGCTTCCGCGACCGGCTCGGGCAACGGCTCCTCGCTGCTGGACCTTGCCTCGATCGCGACAGCCGACGCCAGCACCGACGCAGATGCGATCTTCGTGCTGGTCAATCGCGGCACGGCCATCGACGATGTCGACGGCTTCTCGCTCAGCGCCGGGCAGACGCTGGCTTCGTTCGGCAACGGGCGGACCTTCTCGCTCGGCGGCATCCCGGTCAATGTGACCGGTGACAACATCGCACACAGCGGCGCCGTCTCGGATGCAGGCGGCGCGGCGACACTGACCAATACCGGCGCCGGCGATGTCGTCACGCTGGCCAACAACAGCTCGCTGCTCGACTTCAACGTTGCAGGCGGCAGCGCCAACGGCGTCCACGGCAGTGGCGTCAGCAATGTCACGATCTCGGGCCTGAATGTTTCGGGCGCCGGTCTCGCTGGTGTGCTGTTCGATGGCACCAACGGTGTCACAGCAAACAATTTGAACTCCAGCGGCAATTTCGGTTCGGGCCTGTCGATCCAGGGCGACGGCACTTACAATTTCACCGGCACAACGAAACTCTCGAACAACGCCAACTACGGCCTGTTCATCGAGGGCGGCGGAACCTATGGGTTCGAGACGGTCGAGGCGAAGGACAATGGCTATTCAGGCGTCGTGGCCATTTCGACCGGCGCCGCATCACTGACGATGACGGGTGGCACGGTTTCAGGCAACGTCATCGGGGGCTTTTCTGTCGGCGCTGTCGGGCCTGGCGACAGTATCGGGCTCGATGTCTCGATGGACGCGGTGAGTCAGTCCGGCGGAGACCCTGTGGTCAGCCTGTCCCGCGCCACCGGCAATTTCTCCGTTACCGGCACGACGACGGTCTCCAACTCCGCCTTTGACGGCATTGCCATCTCAGACAGCAGCGCCGATGTCAATTTCGGCGCTGTCAGCATTTCGAACGTCGCCGTAGGCATCCGAATCCAGAATTCCGCAGGCGCCGTCACGTTTGGCGGGCCGGTCACCATAGACAATATTAGTGGTCTGGGCATTCTTGCCTCCGACAATACCGGCACGCTCACCTTCAGCGGGCCGGTCGGCATGACCGCCCCCAGCGCCGGCGGCACCGGCATCTGGCTCGACAGCAACACCGGCGCCGTGACGTTCGGCGATGTCAGCATCGGGCAGCTGGCCAAGAACGGCATCGACGTCCAGGGCGTCAACGGCGCGATCAGCTTCAGCAACATCGACATCAGCGGCCTGCCCACTGGCCAGACCGGGCTCGACCTGTCTGGCAGCCGCTCGACCTTTACCGCCACCTCGCTCGACATCGCCGGCGCCGGCAGTTCGACCGGCATCGACCTTTCCGGCACCACCGGCGGCTCGGTGACGATCGGCACCGGTACCATTTCGGCCGGCACCGGCGTGCAGATGGGTACGCATGGCGCGGCTGGAACCACCGCCAACACCGCCTTCTCATTTGGCGGTGGATCGATCACCGGGACGACGGCTTCGCTCGACATGCGCGGCCTGAACCCGGGCAGCGGCACCTATGCCTTCCACGACACGGCCCTGAACGGGCCGCAGCTGTTCGACGCCGCCAATGTTATCTACGTTGGCTCTGCCAGCACGGGCCTTGGCGATGGCTCCAGCGCCAGCAATTTGATCAATGCCGCCGCCGCCGATGATCTGACCACCAGTGCCAGCACGATCTTCGTTCTGGTCAAGACGGCAGCCGTCCAGACCATCGACACCGACGCCGACGGCTTCACGCTGGCCAGCGGCCAGTCAATCGTTTCCTTCGCCAATGGCGGCACTGTCACGCTGGGCGGGCCACCCGCCAATGTCACCGGCACCCATGTCGTTACCGGCGCGACGCAGGGCGATCCGACTGGCTTTGGCGGGGCAACGCTCAACAACGCCGCCGGCAACACCATCGACCTCGCCAACGGCAACCTCGTCAAGAACCTGACGGCCAGCAGTTCCAACTTTGCGATCGACGGAACGGGCAGCAACGGCGCAACGATCGGCGGCGTGACGATCAGCAGTGCCACAGTCGGCCTTTTGCTTGACAGCGCCAACGGCATCGTCACGGTCAACAATCTGACCATCCAGAGCGCGAGCCAAACCGGCGTCGCACTTGTCGATTCAAGCGCGACCGTGAATTTCACCGGCAACACGAAGATTGCCAATGCCACCAATGTCGCGCTGTTCGCCAACAATTTCGATGGCACCGCCACCTTCAACGATCTCGACATCACCGGCGGCGGCATAGGCGTCGCCGTCGTCACCGGCTCGAGCGGAACCTTGACCTTCGGGGCTGGGAGTTCCATCGCCAACACTGGCAGCAACGCCTTCTCCATCGCTAATTCGTCGGCAAGCGTCACCTATAACGGCACCATCAACCAGACCAGCGCGGCAAGCGCGGTGAAGGTGTCCTTCCTGACCGGCGGCAGCGCCACGTTCGGCGGCAAAATCACCGCCAGCATCGGCGCAGTCAATGCGATCGACCTGACCGGCAACACCGGCAGCACGATAAACTTCACCGGCGGGCTCGACCTTACCACGGATGGCGGCTACGGCTTCAGCGCCATCAATGGCGGCACGCTGACGGTGACCGGCTCCAGCAATACCGTGGCGACCGGCGTTGGGCTGGATGAGAAGGGGATTCTCATCGGCGGCACCGGAATGACAATCGGCGCGGCCGGCGTGAACTTCGCAAGCGTCACCGTGGATGGCTCGGGCGGGATCGTTTCCAGCGGCATCGTCATAGCAAACACCAGCGGCGGCAATGTCACCTTCGGGGCCGTCGACATCAGCCGCGTCAATGGCGATGCCATCCGACTGACCAATGTCGCCAGCGGCATCTACACGTTCAACGGCACGACGAGCATTGCGACAGTTGTCGGCAACGGCCCCGGTTTGGTGGTGCAAGGCAGCGGCGCGACCGTCAATGTCGGCAACCTGGTGACGACGCTGGTTTCGGGCGCCGATGTCAGCCTGACCGGCAACACCGGCACGCTCGGCATCGGCGGCACCATTGCCAATTCAGGCAGCGGCGACGGCGTCGTCGTCTCCGGCGGCAGCGCGGCGATCACGGTTTCGGCCAACATATCCAGTTCGGCAGGCGCGCCGGGCGCGGCGGTCAAGGTCGACGGCACCACTGGCGGCTCGGTCACCTTCAGCGGCAGCGTCACGTCGACCGGCACGGGCAATCTGTTTGCCATCGGCACCACCACGGCGCCGACCAACAGCGCGATCAGCTTCACCGGTCCGGCGCTGACGGCGACCGGCGGCGGCGGGGCCGTGATTGGCGGGCTTGGCGCCGGCGCGAGCTTCAGCGCTACAACGCCGCTCTCCGTCACCAATTCAACCGGAACCGGGCTTGCCGTTTCGAATGTCGCCGGTACGGCGACGTTCGGCGCGGTCGCGGCCAGCGGCAGCGTGACGGGCATCGGCCTGTCGGGCAATTCGGGCACCGTCACCTTCGGCGCCACCAACGTCGCCAATGTCGGGCTGAACCAGACCGGCGTCAGCGTTGCCGGCACCAATTCGGGCACGCTGTCCTTCGCCAGCCTCGGCATCGCCATGACCGGCAATGGCGCGACCGGCATCACCTTCGCGAATGCCGTGGTCAACGGCACCATCACCGCGACCGATTTCGACCTGACCAGCGCGAGTTCGACCGGCACGACGGCGGTCAACCTGTCCAATACGACCGGCACCGGCACGATCCAGCTCGGCGATCCCGGCACGCCCGCCAACACCACCGCTTCCACCATCGGCGGCCCCGGCGCCGGCCCCGGCATCGGTTTCCAGTTCAGCAACACGACCGCGGTCAACTTCATCTATGGCGACGGCGAGGGTGCCGCCGACAAGCTGTCGACGGTCAAGGCGGTCGACATCCTGAATTCGACCGGCGGCTTCCCGGCCGGCGGCACCTACAATTTCAAGGATGTCAACGGCGCTGCGGGCGGCTTCATAGGCGATATCTCCGAAGCGCAGGGTTCGACCATCTATTATGTCGACCCGAACGGCACCGGCGACGGCACCGCCGACAATCCAGGCTCGATCGCCGGCGCCGAAGCGTCAGGCGCCAAGATCATTGCGCTGATCGACAGGTCGCAGAACGGTACCAGCAACCTGATCAACATGATGCTGGCGCAGCAGACGGGCGCCGGCAACAAGACGCTCAACCTCGCCGACGGCCAGATCTTGATCGGCCTCAAGGCCGGCGATTCCATCGACACCGCGCCCTATGGCGGTGTTGGCGGCACGCTTGGCGGCAACTTCAAATTCAGCAACATCAATTCGTCGAGCATCATCGATGCGCCTGACGGCGTCGACACCGTGCTGCCGACGCTGACGACGGCGAGCGGCAACACGGTCGACTTCACCGGCCGCGCCAGCATCGACAACGTCATCATCGACAACACCGGCACCGGCATTGGCGTGCACGGCACCGGCATCACCGAATTCGTGCTTAACCGGGCGACGATCACCGGTGGCGACGGTGGCGCGCTGTCGATCGTCGACGGCGCGGCCAACAGCGAGGTCGCGCTGTCCAATCTGGTCCTCTCGGCGACGGGCGGCACCATTGCTTCGGTCGACGGCACGTCGGGCGTCGGCACCATGAAGGTCAGCGCCTTCTCCGACATCACGCTTCTGGGCAACAAGGGCGAAGTCGGCGGTTTCTCAGTGCAGTCGGTCGTTTTCGACGCCAACGCGGCCACCCCCGGCATCGACCAGGTCGACGGCGGCGCCTTCGTCGCCGGCACCACGACGAACCGTGTCGGTGGCTTCGGCCTGGCGCTGATCGGTGTGGCTGGCAACATCAAATTCGACACGACTAATGTCGCGGTCAAGACGGCGACCAACACAACGTTCCTCGGTCCGAGCGCCATAGGTGTCGCTGCGAACGGCGCGGCGGGAGGCGGCAACAACATCGACCTCGGCACGGCCACTCTCAATATCGACGGTACCGGCGCCAGCGCCGGGCTCAACAATGCCTTGTGGGCGCGGATCGCCACGGGCAACCGTGTTGGCTTCTCGGGCGTGGTCACCGTTAACACCGTCAAGGCGGCCGGCCTGGTGTCCGATCTCGACGGCACGCTGTTCTTCGGCGCGGCCGGCAACACGGTGACGACCACCGGCCAGCCGGCGATCTCGTTCAGCAACGGCACCAGGGTCGAGAACGGTTCCGGCGGCTCGGCGCAGTTCGGCGCCATCAATTCGAGCGGCGGCGGCCAGAACGGTATCCTGCTGTCCGATCTCGCCGCGTCGCCGACGCTTCTGTTCAACGGCCCGGTGACGATCGACGGCACGACGTCCAACGCCATCCAGATCCAGAATACCAACCTCGCCGCGGCATCGGTGACCTTCGCCGGCGCGGTCTCGATCACCAACGCCACCGGCGGCGGCGTCAAGTGGCAGCGCCTGGCCGGTAGCACCGACACGCTGACCTTCTCGGGCGGCCTCGCCATCCAGAACAGCGGCGGCGTCGGCTTCTCCGCCGACCGCGGCGCGGTGGCACTGACGGGCACGAACACGGTTTCCACCACCAACGGCACCGGCGTCAGCATCAGCAACGCCAGTGTCAGCGGCGGCTTCACCTCGGTCAGCGCCAGCTTCGCCGCCGGCAACGGCATCAACCTGCAGAACCTGACCGGCTCGCTCAATCTCGGCACCGGCGCGCTGACCAACACCGGTGCGGGCGCCGCCTTCAACGTTGGCTCGGCCACCAACGCAAGCGGCGGCAACGCGGTCATCTCCTATGCCGGCACCATCGCCAGCAACGGCACCGGTGCGGCGGTCTCGATCCGGGAACTCACCGGCGGCTCGGTGACACTGTCGGGCAATCTGACCGATGGCAACGCCGCGGCCGGCGGCAATATTGTCGTCGCCGGCATCGACAACGGCACCGCCGCCACCGTCACCTTCTCCGGTGCCAGCAAGCAGATCCGCTCGGGCGCCACGGATGCCGTCAGCCTCGGCGTCATCGGGCCCTTCGCGACGGGCACTCCGGCCCCGAATCCGAACGGCACGATCAATTTCACCAATGGCGGTCTCGACATAACGACGACAGGCGGGGCGGGCTTCGTCGCGATCGGCAGCGGCGTCGTCAACGTAACCGGCGCCAACAACACCATCGCTTCCGGCGGCGACGGGCTGCTGGTGGCCTCAACCAATGTCGGCAGCGGCGGCATCACCTTCGACGACATTTCGTCGGTCGCCACCGCCGATGGCGGCGGCGTGGTGCTGAACGGCGTCGACCTCGCCGGCAATGTGAACATCGGCGGGCTGACCAATACGGGTGTCATCGGCGTCACGATGTTCGGCGTGACGACCGGCTCCGGGAAGTCCGTCAACTTCACCGGAACGACCAACATCGACGTCGACACTTCCGGCTTCCAGTTCAGTGGCCAGGTTGCAACGGTCAACATCGCCAATGTCGCCGGGTCCAGCCTGACCATCGACGGCGGCACGCGCGGCATTGATTTCAACGGCGTGATGAGCGGTACTGTCAACATCGGCGGCAATGGCGGGACCGCCAGCATCGGCGCGACGACAAGCACCAGCGACTTTGCCATCGCTGTCGGCGCCAATACCGGCGGCACGCTGAACTACAACGGTTCAGTCAAGGTCAATGCGGGCAGCGTGGTGAGTGCCGGCGGCGGCGACCTCGCCACCCTCAACCTCAGCGGTTCGGTACTTTCCACGACGGCGTCGACGGCCTTCGTCTTCAGCGGCAACGCCGACGGCGTGTACAACATTTCGAGCACCATCAATCACACAGGCGGCACCGGTGTGCTGGTCGATGGTTCCTCGGAGGGCACGATCACCTTCTCCGGGGCGACGAAGACCTTCAACACCGGCGCTAACGACGCTGTCGTCAAGCAACCCAGCATCGGCCCGGGACAGGGCACGGCAACGCTCGCCTTCACCGGCGGCGGCCTCGGTATCACCACCACCAGCGGCGCCGGCTTCACCGCCAGCACCTTCGGCGCCGGGACGGTCAGCGTCACCGGCTCTGGCAACACGATCAGCACCCAGACCGGCACCGCGCTCAAGCTCGACAACGCGACGGTCGGCGCGGGCAGCCTCAACTTCAGCTCCATCTCCGCCAATGGCGCCGCCACCGGCGTCTCGCTCAACAATGTCGGCGGCGGCGGCATCATCCTCGGCACGATCAACCTGCAAGGCATCACCTCGCGTGGCTTCGATGTCGCGGGCACGCTCGGCTCGGCGCTGAGCATCACCAGCCTCAACATCGGGCTCGGAGGCGCGAACGCCATCGGCCTCGATCTCAACGGCGCGGTCATCAGCACTGGCATCAACGCTGGTGATTTCGACGTCGCCGGCGGTGGCTTTGCCGGCACGCTCGGCATCGACATGGCCGGAACCACGAGCGCCGCCACCATCCAGCTCGGCGACACCGTCAATCCCGGCGGCGCCCAGACGTCGACCATCACCAATGTCGCGCAGGGCATACAGTTCTCCAGCACGACCAATGCAACCCTGGTGTTCGGCGATGGCGCGGGACCGGCCGAGTCGCTGATCTCGACAACCGGCGGCCAGGTCATCCACGCCACCGACACCTTGCCGCTCAGCGGCAGTTACGATTTCGACGACGTCACGTTCGTCGGTGACATCTCGAACCTGTCGGCGATCAGCGTCTACTACATCGACGCCGCCGGCGAGATTTCGGGTACCGGTGACGGCAGCTTCCTCAATCCGGGCAGCGTCGCCCAGGCGGAGGCTTCCACCGCCAATGTCTTCGTGCTGATCGACAAGACAGTCGACACCAACCAGGCGACCATCAACATCGGCAACAGCTCGCTCGACCTCAAGGACGGGCAAGCGGTGATCTCGTTCCAGAGCGGCGATGCGGCGATCGACGTCGGGCCGCTCGGCGTCGGCGGCGGCCTTGGCGCGCCATCCTCGTTCCACTTCACCACGATCCAGGCTTCGACGGTCGTCACGAATCCCGGCGGCCTCGACAATTCACGGCCGATCCTGGCCAGCAGCGGCGCGGCCGCGACGATCAACCTGCCATTCAGCGGCACCGGCGTCATCACCGCCGGCGTCCAGAACGTTACGGCACTCAACAGCGGCAGCGGCGCCGGCATTTTCGTCAATGCCACGCTTGGCTCCAATTTCGTGATCCGGGACAACATCATCACCGCCGGCGGCAACGCACTCGACTTCTCGACGAGCGGCGCGGCGACAGCCGACAAGCTTCTCCTCTCGATCGACGGCAACACGCTCAGGTCGACCGCGTTCGGGCTGGCGGCGTCCTTCGTCGGCCAGAACATCAATGCGACGGACAATTCGATCGCGATCAGGTCGTTTGCCGGCAATTCGGTGACCGGCGGCGCCGGCAGCGGCGGCATCGTCTTCAACAATGTCCGCTTCGATTCCAACGGCGTCGGCGGCACCGTCAGTGCCGGCACGCTCGGCATGGGCAATCCCGGCGCGCGGATCCAGGGCAACGGCCTCAGCTTCACCAACACCAGCGGCACCTTCGATCTGGGCACGCTCAGCCTTGCCAACACTGGCGGCACCGGTGTGATCGCCAACACCAAGACCACTACCTTCACGCTGAACAGCAGTGGCGGCACGGTCGACACCACGAACGGCGCGGCGTTCAATCTCGATCCGCTGACGGTCAACATGGTGCTCAACAGCGTCACCGCCGCCGGCGGCACCAGCGGCATCGTCTTCGACGGCGTCGCCGGTACGTTCAGCGTCACCGGTGCCACGAGCATCACAGGCGCGTCAGGCACCGGCATCAGCGCCATCGGCACCAACACCGGCACCTTCACTTTCAACACGGTGACTGTGAACAACACGGCGTCGACGGGCGGTGGCATCGGCTGGGTCAGCGGCACGCTCAACGTCAGCGGCCTCGCCAACATCGATACGACGAGCGGCGTGGGCCTCGCGCAGAACGGCGGCACGACCAACTTCAACAACGGCCTGACCATCGACACCACCAGCGGCATCGGCATTACCGGAGTGGGCGGAACGATGAATATCGCCGCCACCGCCGCCAGCCAGACGGTGACTTCCACCGGTGCCCAGGCGATCAATCTCTCTGGCGTCGCCGCCAACATCGCGCTCGACTCGACCTCGTCGGGCGGCGGCGTCAACAATGTCAGCCTGACCACTGTCACCGGCACTGTCGGCCTCGGCAGCGGCGCCTTGAGCGGTGCGACGGGTGCTTCGTTCCTGGTCTCCGGCGGCAGCGTGAATACCACCTATGCCGGCAACATCACCCAGGCCAACAATGCCGCCATGGTCAACGTCGTCGGCGCCCATACCGGCACGTTGACCTTCCAGACCGGCACGCTGTCGGCCACCAATGGCACCGGCCTGCAGTTCTCCAATGCCGACGGCACCTACAATTTCAACGGCACGACGACGCTGAACGGCGGCACAGCCAACATCAACATCATCACCGGCTCGGGCGGCACGTTCAGCTTCGGCACCGGCACCTCGATCACCAATACGACCGGCACGGCCATGAACGTGTCCGCCAGCACGGCCAGCGTCACCTACAGCGGCAACATCAGCCAGGGCGGCAGCGGCGCCATGGTCAACGTGGCCACCCACTCCGTCGGCACGATCACCTTCCAGACCGGCACGCTGTCGGCCACCAATGGCACCGGCCTGCAGTTCAGCAATGCCGACGGCACTTATCAGTTCAACGGCACGACGACGCTGAATGGCGGCGACGCCGGCGTGGACATCCTCACCGGATCGGGCGGCAGTTTCGGCTTCGGCAGCGGCACCTCGATCACCAGCCCGACCGGAACCGCGTTCAATGTCGTCGGCGGCACCGCCGCCGTCACCTACGGCGGCAACATCACCCAGGCGAACAACGCCGCCTTGATCAGCGTTTCAGGCGGCCACGCCACCGGCACGCTCACCTTCCAGACCGGCACGCTGTCGGCCACCAACGGCACCGGCCTGCAGTTCGACAATGCCGATGGCACCTACAATTTCAACGGCACCACGACGCTGAATGGCGGCGACGCCGGCGTCGACATCCTCAATGGCTCGGGCGGTACGTTCAGCTTCTCCAGCGGTACTTCGATCACAAATCCGAGCGGTGTCGGTTTCCTTGTCGCCGGCGGCACGTCAAGCGTCACCTACAACGGCACGATCAGTAAGACCGCCGCGGCAGGCAAGATCGTCGATATCTCCGGCGTTACCGCCGGTACCATCACGCTGGCCGGCAATCTCACCGGCACGGGCGGTTTCGACAACGGCATCTTTGTCCATGGCAACACCGGCGGCACCTTCAATTTCAGCGGCGGCACCAAGACGCTGACCACCGGCGTCAATACGGCGGTCGACCTGGCGACGAACGCTGGCGCGACGATCAATTTCAGCAATGGCGGGCTGGCGATCAACACCACCTCCGGCACAGGGTTCAATGCCACGGGCGGTGGTACAGTCTCGGTAACCGGCGTCGGCAATTCGATCACGACGACGAGCGGCGTCGCCGTCAATCTCGACACGGTCATCGTCGCCGCCGCGGGCGTGAATTTCGCCACGACCACCAAGGGCGCCGGCGGCGGCAGCGCCGTCATCATGGATACGGTCACCGGCACCGGGACGGTCAGCCTCGGCGGCGGCTCGCTCGTCGGCGGCAATGCTGCCGTGATCCGTATCGGCGACGGCGCCGGCGGCGCCAACACCGGCGGCACCGCGGGTCTCACCTATACCGGCACCATCACCAGCGGAACCGGGCGGGGCATCGACATCCAGGACCGGGCGCTAACCGCGCAGAACATCACCCTGACGGGCAACATCAGCCACAGCGTGGCGGGCCAAACCGGCATCTTCCTCGACGGCAACGCTGCCGGCGCCATCACCTTGTCCGGCGCGTCGAAGTCGATCAGCTCGGGGACGGCTGCCGGCGTCAGCTTGACCAACAACACCGGCGCGACGATCGACTTCACCGGCGGCGGCCTGGTCATCAACACCACCAGCGGCGCTGGCTTCAACGCCACCGGCGGCGGTACGGTCACCGTGCAGGGCAGCGGCAACACGATAACCTCGACCACGGGCACGGCGCTCAACGTCGTCAGCACGACGATCGGCGGCTCGGGCCTGACGTTCCAGAGCATTTCGGCTAACGGCGGCACCAACGGCATCGTGCTCAACACCACCGGCCTCGCCGCCGGTAACGGTGGGCTGACGGTGACCGGCCTCGGCGTGACGGCGGGTTCCGGCGGCACCGTCCAGAACACCGCGCAAGGCGCGCTGTTCACGTCGACGAAGAACCTTTCGCTTTCGAACATGAATTTCACCAATGCCAACACCGGCAACGGCACGTTGAACAACATCGACGGCCCAACGTTCAACAGCGCTGCCCAGGCGGCGATCAACATGAGCGGCGTGGCGACGGCAACGTTCACCAACCTGAACCTGAACGGCGGCGTCCAGGTCGGCATCAACGGCCAGAACGTCTCGAACCTGACCATCGCCAACACCACGGTGACCGGCTTCGGCGACGCCGTCTTCGAAGGCGATATGCGGTTCTACAACCTCACCGGCACGGCATCGATCACCAACACCACGTTCAGCTTCGCGGCAGGCGATGCCACAGCCGGTGACAATCTGGTCGACATCCGCAACGACAATGGCACGAGCCTGACGCTGAACATCGCCGGCAGCACGTTCAGCAACACCAAGGATTCCAGCAACGGCGCGCAAGGTCTCAACTTCGAAGCCTTCGGCACCGCCAACGCGACGCTCAACATCTCGAACAGCAGCTTCCTGAGTCTCAAGACTTCCGGTGTCGAAGCCTTCGCGCGCGACACCTCGACGCTGAATGTCAACATCACCGACGGCGGCACGGGCGGCAACGGCAATACGTTCGATCCGCAAGGCGGCCTCGGCCGGGCCATCGGCCTCAATGCCGAGGACACCGCGCATCTGAACTTCAAGATCCTCAACAACAAGAAGATCTACGGCAATGGCGGTCCGGTCATCAACGTGTTCGGCATCAACAATGCCGTCATCATGGGCCGCATCAACAACAATGCCGACATCCAGGGTGGCGGCGTCGGCTCAACGGGCTCGCCGATCTTCATCCATCCCGAAGATGCCTCGACCGGTATCGTCGAGATCATCGGCAACACGATCACCAAGTCCGGCAACGATCCGGCGATCCTTGCCACGCCACATGGCGATGGCGCCGGTCCGAGCGCCGACAACGGCTCTCTCGACCTGACGATCAAGAACAACAACATCACGCTTTCGGGCACCGGTTCGGCCGGCAACGGCGCGGTCGGCATCGATGTGCGTGCGGGGTCCAATGCCGGCGACCTCACGATCACCTATCTGAACATCAGCGGTAATACCGTGACCCTTGCCCAACCTGCCGACGACATTGCCTTCCTGACGCGCGAAGGCAGCAGCACGTCGCATCTGTATTTCCAGAATTTTGCGGCCGGCGCCAACAACCAGGCGATTGCAACCGCCATCTGGAATGCCGGCGGCAACACGCCGGCAGGTTCGGTGTTCTCGTTCGACGCTGGCGGCGCGCAGGCTTACGCGGCGGTGCCGGGCGCGCACAATGGCGGACTGGTTCTTGTGCCGACTAACTGATGAAGAGAAGCCGGGGCTGGCGGCAAGGATTCGTTAACCATTCGAAGTAATACGCTGGCCGTTTTCTGTGATATTATTGTCGACTTGCTAATGTAATCGGCCTAGAGTCAGTCTAGGTTGTTTCGGAGGGGGGCATATGGCTGAGCCGTTTTTGTCGGAAATCAGAATCATGTCGTTCGTGTTCGCGCCAAAGGGGTGGGCACTCTGCAACGGCCAGCTTCTGCCCATCAATCAGAACCAGGCGCTGTTTTCGCTGCTCGGCACCACTTTTGGCGGCGATGGGAGGGTGAATTTCGCGCTTCCTGACTATCGAGGACGCACGCCAATTCATGTCGGCGGCTCTCACACGCTTGGCGAGGGTGGCGGCGAGCAGTCACACACGCTGTCGATCGCCGAAATACCCACGCATGTCCACGCCGCCAATGCATCGACCGTCACCGGCGCAACCAATCTCCCGGCCAATGACATGCTTGGCAACAGCACACCGAACACACTCTATGGTCCGGTGCAAAACCTTGGTGCCATGATTGCCGGCACGATCAGCAATGTCGGCGGAAGCCAGGCGCATCTCAACATGCAGCCTTTTCTGACACTGAGCTTCTGTATCGCCCTTCAGGGCATCTTTCCGTCGCCGAATTGAGGGAGCGCAACCATGGGACAACCCTACGTTGGCGAGATTCGCATGTTTGCAGGTAATTTCGCGCCGGCCGGCTGGATGTTCTGCAGCGGACAACTTCTGCCGATCTCGGAGTACGAGACGCTGTTCCAACTGATCGGCACGAGCTATGGCGGCGACGGTCAGAGCACCTTCGCGCTGCCGGACCTGCAAGGCCGCCTTCCGATCCATCAGGGCAACGGCTTCGCCATGGCCGAGACCGGAGGCGCGGAGGAGATCACGCTGACAACACAGCAGATCCCGGCACACGCTCACCTTTTGCTCGCGTCCAATGACGTCGCCAACCAGCCCAATCCGGCCCAAAGCGTCATCGCCAGGTCTGGCCAGGTCAACGCGTTCATCAACGGCAGTCCATCGGTGGCAATGGCGCCCCAGTTTCTCGGTCCGGTCGGTGGCAGCCAGCCACATACCAATTTCCAGCCGTATCTGTGCGTCGACTTCATCATCTCGCTGTTCGGAATCTTTCCGTCGCCGACTTAAAGAGGACCGTCATGGCCAATCCGTTCGTTGCCGAAATCCGCATCTTTCCATTCAATTTCGCGCCCACGGGATGGGCCTGGTGCGATGGCCAACTGCTGCCGCTGTCGCAGAACACTGCGCTGTTCTCGCTGCTCGGCACCACCTATGGCGGCAACGGCAAGTCCAATTTCGCGCTGCCGGACCTCCAGGGCCGGGCGCCGATGCATCCAGGCCAAGGCCCTGGTCTTTCGCTGCATGATCTCGGCGAGACGGGTGGCTCGGACACCGTGACGCTGCTGCAGTCCGAGATTCCTAGTCACACCCACCAGGTCGATGCCGCACCGTCGATCGTTGCTGGAGACAGCAACATCGCCCCCGGCAACGCGTTCGCCAAGTCGAGCCAGGGAAATGTGTATATCGCGCCAGGCAGTCTGGTGCCGCTGTCGGACCAGACGATAACGCCTGCCGGCGGCGACCAGCCGCACAACAATTTGCAACCCTATCTCGCCTGCTATTTCTGCATCGCGCTGCAGGGTGTGTTCCCGCCGCGCCCCTGATTTTTCGATGAACCAGTTTCGCGGGACGGCTTCGGCCGGTTGGGTGCGGGCGGCCGGCGCCGGACTGACGTTTCGTCCAGTGACGGATGCCGATCTGCCGTTCCTGGCACGGGTCTATGCCTCGACCCGTGCCGAGGAACTGGCCGTAACGTCCTGGACCGAGGCGCAGAAGACCGCCTTCCTCGACATGCAGTTTCGGGCGCAGCACACACATTACATCAAGCATTATTCGCAAGCCGACTGGCTGGTGGTGATGTCTGGCGCGGACGACATCGGCCGCCTCTATCTCGAGCGTTGGCAGAACCAGTATTGCATCATCGATATTTCCTTCCTGCCGCTGCATCGCGGCAAGGGGTTCGGCGCGGCACTGCTCAGCGACCTGATCGACGAGGCAAGTGCCGCCGGCAACGCGGTGTCGATCCATGTCGAGAAGAACAATCCGGCCAGGCGGCTCTATACGCGGCTGGGATTCGTCGTCACCGAGGACAAGGGCGTCTACGACCTGATGGAGTGTCCGCCGTAAGGCGAGTTGAGATTCAGGTGATGCCGGCCTGCGAATGGCGGCTTCCTCCGCTTCCGATGTTCACGTACTTTTACGATCTGATGGAGTGTTCAGCGCGCTAGCCAAAGCGCGTCGCGTGAAACCTCGTGCGAACGCGTTGAACAAGGGATCGTTGGTCCGCGCCGCCCCTCATTGTCCTGCCGGCATCTTCTCCCCGCATCGTGACGGGGAGAAAGAGGCTGGCCGCAACGCTGTCGCTCTTTTCTGCAACGCTGGCGGTTGGCGAAACCGTCGATGACAGCGCCCCTCTCTCCGTCACTATACGGGGTGAGGATGCCGGCAGGCAGGTGAGGGGCAGCGCCTACGCCTGAAGCGTGTCCTGAGTTCGGTTCAACGCGACGTGCATTAGAGCGGCCATGACGCCCGCGCCGATCGTCACGCCCCGCGGTACCACGACACGATGGTGAAACGCTCGTTGCGCGTGACGGGGGTGACTTCGTGCGTCGTTTCCGAACGAAACGCGACGAGAGAGCCTGGCAATGTCGGCATGGCGACGCGCAGGTGCGGACCGCTGTAAGGGACCATGCAGGACCAGCGAGCCGCCGGCATAGTTTGCCGGCGAAGGATCGTCCGATTGCCGGTTGAGAAAGATCACCGCCGAGATTCTTCTGAATCGCGAGTCGTCGTGGATCAGCGGCGTGTTTCCGTCCTGGTGCGGCACGAAGAAATCGCCTTCCCGATAGTGAAGAAACTGGGGTTTTTCAGCATTGCCAAGAGCGAGACCGAAATGCCGTTCTAGAGCCGCCTTCTGCTGCGCTAACAGGGCATTCACCAGCCCTTCGGTGGCCGGCGAGACCTCGACGCGCGTGGTCCGGCGGACTTCCGGCCATGCCGGCTTCTGGTCGTCACGCCCCATCAGGCCGGCCGGCCGACCGCCGGCCGCCCGCATTTCCGCGCACAGCGCGCTGCATGCGGCTTCCTCAAGCACGCCCGCGATCTCGAAATGGTCGATCATCTGTCCAGCTGTCGCCCCTCTCGGAGTACCCTGATGGTCGCCCTGACCGGCCGGACCGCCGAAAATCAAAAAATCAGTTGAAGACAGCCTCATAGACATAGCCGGCCGAGTCGACCGAAACCGGGACGATGAAGATGTCGTCGGTGATGGCATCGCTGGTGAGGTGGTAGATGGCCTGCGGCAGCCCTATGTCGCGCGGCCCCTTGAACAAAAGCGTAAAACCGCCGCCGGGACGCGGGCTGGCAGCGATCTGGCGGACCGCGGTCAGCTCGAGGGAAACCATCCTGCCGCCAATCTCGGCAGTGAAAACCGACCCGACCGCCTGTTCGAAATCCGATGCCGACGCCATGCAATTCGCCTCACTCTGCCTACTGCCGGCGGCACTGTCGCCGCTTCGCCGCAAGCTGTCCAGAGGGTCCCGGCCGGCACCGGCGTCGCGCCAAGTCAATTCGTCGGCACAAACCCCAAAATACAGCACCGCCTGTCCTTTTATGCGCGCAAGAGACGCTGTAGTACTTTGTTCCTGCGCGGGATTGTTTCCAAACCAAGGTCAGCGCAACAAGAACAGATCCCGGCTTTCGGGTCTGATGGTCGCGGCCTGATCGGCCTGCGGGAGAAAGGACCGACGATGGCAGATACGAAGACGGAAGTGGCAAGCGATACGATGCCGTTGTTCTACTCGACGCCGGAGGCGCTCAACCCGGTGCGGCATGGCTCGCTCGGCCTGACGGCGCGCAGCGACTTCGGCTTTGCCCGCTCTGCGCACGCCATTCCGGTGGTGGCGTCGGAAATGCCGGCAGCGATGCGCTCCTACCCGATCGTCTTCATCGGTTCGGCCAAGGCGCCGGTCATCATCACCGGCGTGCGCAAGGACGAGAATCTGTTCGTCGATGCCGACGGCAAGTGGACCGGGCCGCACTACATCCCGGCCTATGTCCGCCGCTATCCCTTCATCCTGGCCGAGGACCCGAAGTCGCCCGGCCGGCTGACGCTGTGCGTCGACCGGGCAAGCGACCGCGTCGTCGACCAGTTGCTGGCGCCATTCCGCGACGAAAAGATCCTGCCGTTCTTCACAAGCACTGGGGGCACAGGGGGCACCGAGCCGACCGAGGCGACTAGGCAGGCGCTCGCCTTCTGCAACCAGTTCCAGCTCGATTTCAACGCCACCCGCGTGATGATCGAAAGGATCGACGCGCACGGCCTGTTCGCGCCGCGCCAGAGCAAGGTGACACTCGAAGGCGGCGAGGTGCTCAACCTCACCGACTTCCAGGTGATCGATGAGCCGGCTTTCAACAAGCTGAGCGACGAGGCGTTTCTCGACCTGCGCAAATCAGGCGCGCTTGGCCTGCTCTACTGCCACCTCGCTTCGACCAACAGCTGGACGTCGCTGGCCCACCAGGCGTCGCTGCGCAAGGCGGGGCTGCCGGCGGGCTGATTTTTCGCTGGCCCTCATGTGGTGAAGGACTTGAGGAGGCAGCTGAGGAAGCCGATCAAGCAGACACTCAACCGCAAAACGTCAAGAACCCGGCAAGATTTTGCCGGCGTGACGGCAAAGCCGTTGATGCCGATGTGACTTGCAGTCGGTCACTGAGTATTTGTTTGGCAGTGACCAGCTTTAGGATACAGTGATAGTTCCATCGTCAGGGCCACTTGCAATCGTTTCACCTGAAGATTTTTTCTTGATCTGAACATAATACTCTCCAGGCGAAGCGCCATATTCTGCTTTAACCTGAAAGTTGATTTCTGTTGCATTCTCGACTGTTATATCGTCATTGCATAGATATTCTGTGCTCTCTAAAGTAGCAGAGTAAATAAATTTAATTGCCAAGTCTTCTGCCTCTTTAAACCAACCTGGGGCCACCGTCACACCGACCGTAACCGGATCTTTGCCTCTTACGGCATTCCCTTCAGGTGTAGCGACATGCACTATCTCTACGTTTGCCATGGTCCATCTCCTTCGGCATTTCTCAATTAACGATCAGAAACGCTATCTCCTCGTTTTCAGGCAAATCCGGACGGAAAACCGCTCTCACTTTTCCCGGAATTGCCCTAGTCCAAATCGCCGCGCCCGCCGCGGTTCATGGCGCCACCGGACCGTCCCATCGCACCGCCAGACCTGCCCATCGCGCCGCCAGACCTGCCCATCGCGCCGCCTGATCGCCCCATCGCACCGCCGGATCTGCCCATTGCTCCACCCGATCGACCAAACGAACGCGGGTCCAGCTCTGCACTTAACAGGACATCTTCCAGTGTTCCGGTGTCCAGTTCCAGCCGCATTGTCAGGTCACTCTTGTCGTACACCCAGACCAGCATTCCGCGCGCAAACGAGCCTATCTGCGATGACAATCCGGTATAGGCAGGGTCGCTTGGACCGCGGCTCATGACCTTGAGATCGGTGTTTCCCGGGGCTGGATAATCAACCGCGGTGCCAGGCCCATGGACAAGAAGTATGGTCGGTCGGGCCAGCTCGTAGAACTGTGCCTCGAAGGTGAACGCATAGATCCTTGCCAGCAGGCTACCGGAGGCGTCGATCTGGTTCTGCAGGAATCTGTTGTTGCCAGGCCTTGGTGGCCGTCCCCCATCGATCCTCTTCTTGAGCTTCAAATCTTCAAGAACTCTACCGAACAAATGTATGGCCGAGGTATTTAGAATGGTTTCAGGTATCATGGATCACCCCATCTTCTGCATGTCGATCAAAACTCAGCGCCACTTCTGGACATCCAATATTTCTCGAAATAGCTCATGTCCGGCAGACGCGCCTGGTCCAGCGGAAGAGCGATTCGGCCCTCGTGAAAATGGCTCTTTCGGCTTGGTTTCGTCAGGCGAGGCCCGGCGCGGTAGCGAAAAATCCCTCGCCGGTCGAAATCTCGGAAGATGATCCTCGATAGTTCTCCCCCGGTCACACTGTCGTCGACTGCGAGCATCGCTCTCGCCACGTCACCGTAGTCCAGGAAATCCGGGGCGAGAGCCCACAGCGTCTCGGCAAGAAGGGTACCCACGATATCCCGCGCGTCGAGCAGCGCTTCGACGAAACCTTCTGGATTGCGAGCGAAATCGCGGTCGAAGACTTCCTGGACCGGCAGCTCCGCTGCTGGGTCGATCTCGGCGAGGTCGGCAAGATCTTCGGCCTCCGGCGAGATCAGTCCTCGCGCCACCAAGCTCTCGTGAAAGACATCGACCAGAATGTCGAAGACGGCGCCCGTGAGAGGTTGCGACAGTGCATGCTCGTCGGTCCAGCCGTCGGCAAAGTCGGCCATCGTCAGTTTGTTGTTGGCCTCGCGTATCTGGCGGTGCGGCGAGAATTCCGAGAAGCGAGAGAGTTGGTTGGCGATGTAGAGATTCCCGCGTGTCTCCGTCAGAACATTTTCGATCACGGAGGGAAAATGCATGGCCGCAATCAACGAAACGCAGTCGGAAAAGGCCTCCTGAAAGCCCAGATATTCGGGGAACTCAGCTCCCGGGTCAGGTATGCCGAGGACGCTGTAGACGAATGCATGGCCAACCTCGTGCGCGATGATATCGAAGTCGAGGCTGAAGGGGAGCGTGCGCCCGTCTTTCGTGAATTGGCTGCCGAGCTCGAGGAAGCCATAGCCGTATTGGGCGTTATCCCAACCCGGCAGGATGGAGATCTCCAGACGGTCGTAGTGATCGCGGAAATGCCAGATGAGCGGCTGGCCGATGTAACGCTCCCAAACGTCGAGCGTGAAGCGAACGCAACCGAACGCGTGCGCTGCTTCGAAGCCGGGCGTCGACGGCTGATAGTGATCGAAATTGCCTTCCTCGTCGGGAACGGCCGGATCGAGGATCGCTCGCGTCCAGGGCGGCAGGGAGATGAAGGGCGTGCCCAACGGGCCGTGGTTGACGCCATAGGGCCGCGTCTTGCCGACCGGCTCGACGACATACATACGATCGTCGGATGGGCCAGGTCCGACGCTGCCTGGCGGGGAAGAAACCGTAATGATCTCAGGGCTTGACGTAGGGTCTTCGAACGGAGGCTGAACGAACAGCCTGAACCGGGTACCCATTCCCCACCTCTCGGTTATATTAGTAACATAACATAATATCTGTGGGATGGCGAGGGCGTTGGTTTGTCGGGTAAATCTTCCCGAAGGCCGGTTCATGATTATCGGCAACAAAATTGCCTCGAGAACAACGCGTATCGCTACTGCAGGAGCTGGAGCAACTTCTGGTAGCGAGGATGACTGCGAACAGAGGCGAAATCGGAATCGTTCTTGAACCAGAGTCTCATCTCGGCGCCAGCCTGCGGCAACCACGCTTCCAAAAGGTCGATCGAGCGTTCGAACTCCCCCAGCAACGCATAGGTACAAGCGGCGTTGTATTGGGTGTTCATATCGCTAGGGTCGATCGCCAGAGACCGGTCAAGCCACTTCGCTGCCCTATCGCGTTCACCAAGGAAGGCCAGCATGATCGCCCCCAGGCAGGCACAATTGGCGTTTTCCGGATGCAGACGGAGTTCCTCTTCAGCTCTCTCCAATGCGATCCGCGCATAAAGCTCGGCGTCGTTCTGTTGGCCGAGAGTGCGGAAGACGTTCACCAGCATGACCGGTGCGCCGTAGTCGGTCGGTTTGATCTCCATCGCGCGCATGAAGTACGTCGCGGCGAGCTCGAACTGGCCGCCAGTTACGCAGAACTCGGCATAGTAACGGTTGGCCTCGTGGCAATTGGGGTCGAGCGCGAGAGCCTGTTCGAACGCCGCCGCGGCCTCGGAACGGTGGCCGGCGAGGGACAGGGCAAAGCCCCTGGCTGAATGCGCCTCGGCCAAATTCGGGTCCAGAGCCAGGGCCTTATCGGCGGTCGCGAAAATGTCGTCCACTTGGATCGGTGAGCCGTACATCGACTGAAGGCGTACGTCGCTGACCGCCAAGCCTGCATATGCGCGGGCATATCCCGGATCGAGCTCAATGGCCCTGATATAACTTTGTCTGGCCATCAGGTGGTTCGCTCTGGTGGCGATGTGGCTGTAATCGCGGCCTCGAAGATAATGCGTATAGGCTTCCACATTGTCCGTCGGCGACTGCTCAATAGCCCTCTTCTCCTCGGGCAGGAGCCTGACCCGGAGCTGCGCCACGACCGCCTTGGCGATTTCGTCCTGCACAGCGAAAATGTCGGTGAGGTCGCGGTCGTAGCGGGCAGCCCAGACGTGTCCGTCTGTGGCGCCCTCGATCAGCTCGGCATTGATCCTGACCCGGTTTCCCGCCTTGCGGACGCTGCCCTCGACAATATAGCCAACGCCAAGCTCCCTGGCGATGCGTTCCATCTTGTCGGTCTTGCCCTTGAAGGCGAAGACCGTATTGCGGCTGAGTACGAACAGGCCGGAAACGTTCGAGAGGTCGGTTATGATATCTTCAGTGATGCCGTCGCTGAAATACTGCTGGTCGGGATCATTGCTCAGATTGGCGAAGGGTAGGATCGCTACCGACGGCTTGTCCGACCGCACCAGCGTCTGGACGCTCATGGCCGCAATATGCGTCTCGACATTGACGCCTTGGTCCCAGTTGGCGAAATAGACATGCACCGGCTGAGCAATGTTCTTGACGGTCCTGGCACCCTGGTCGGCGAAGTCGACGCCCAGCTTGTTGCCGACCTCATGGCGCACCGCTTCCGAGCAGGCGATGCCGCCGGGTATCGCGAGGCCCTGCAGCCGCACCGCAAGATTGACGCCGTCGCCATGGAAATCATCACCGTCGACGATGATGTCGCCAAGGTTGATGCCCATACGAAACTTGAAATGCCGGTCTTCGGGGATGCCGGCATTCCGCGCGGACATGCCGCGTTGGATTTCGACCGCGCAGCGCGCCGCATTGATTACGCTGCCGAACTCCACCAGGAAGCCGTCACCCATCACCTTAAAGATGCGCCCACCGTACTTGGTGACGGTCGGATCGAAGAACTCCCGTCGATGCTGCCGGAGGAGATTGAGCGTGTGCTCTTCGTCGACCTCCATGAGACGGCTATAGCCGACCACATCTGCGGCCAGGATCGCCGCCAGCCGACGCTCAACATGCTCCTCAGACATGTCGTCTCCTGAAATCGCAGACAATCGTTCTGCCTGATTTAGTTCTATCTGATTTACCTCCCCAGCGCCAACGTCGTTCACGGGAGTAGGAACGAACGGAAGTGACCCGGAACATCTATGGCGATCCCGAATTCGTCGAAGGCTACAGCCGGCTGGGCCGTTCGGGCGGAGGCCTGCCGGGGCGATGGATTGGGACGCTTCGGGGCCGCCCATGCGCTCGGCCTGCTCCACTGCCATCTCGCCTCTACCAACAGCTGGACGTCGCTGGTCCATCAGGCATCGCTGCGGAAGGCGGGGCTGCTTGCGGGCTGATTTCAGCCGCCATATTGCCTGATCGGCGCCCTGCTTGCGCGAGGCCTCATATCACGGCAATAATTTGGCTGCCGGAGGAGGCGACGCAGCCGACGATGGGGGTAAGCGTCATGGCGAATCTGATGCCGCTGCTTGTGGCGGGGGCGACGCTCCTGATCGTTGGCAGCCTGATCTATCGCGGCATTGCCGGGGTGTTCTCCCGTTCGGCTTCAAAAAGCATGCCACAGGACAGTTCCGCCTTGCCGGTTGGCAAGGCTCGCCAGCGCCCGCCTGCATCGTCTGAAGCGGCCCACACCGCTTCCCCCCGGCCCAACCCTGCAGCGGAAAAGTTGATCGCCGACTTGCAGCAGCAAGCCAAGGACAGCGACGACCAGCGCAAGGCGAAGTTCAAAGCGCATGTCGAGCGCAAGATCCCGCCGATTTCCGCCGATGGCCGCGAAGCGATCGAACGGGGGCAAGCCGCGCGCATTGCGATCAGGCACGTCTTTCCGCCGCGTCTTCCGCAACGCAGCATGAGCTATTTTGGCGGGCTGCCGATCGTCCCCGATGAATTCGACTGGCCGACGGTTCACAATCGGCAGGGATTGCTCGAGCGCCTCAATTTCATGGTGCAAATCGACTGTTCGGATCTGCCACCGGGACCCGGCCGCGATCTGCTGCCCGACAAGGGCTACCTCTATTTCTTCGCGCCGATGTCCGACACGTTTGGGCCGGACGCGCTGCACTTCGTGACCCGGTATGAACCGCGCCGGGTGACGCAGAAGTGGCAGCCGCTCGACATGCCCTTCACCGCCAAGATTCTGGGATCGGATCCGACGGACGAAATCCTGCGGGGCAAGCGAACCCACTATGATCGGGTCGAGGTCGAATTTGCCTGGATCGAGGAGCCGACCGACGCCGAAGTCGCGGCGCGTGCGGACGAAGGTCATGCCTTCGAGGTCGCGGACAAGATTCGCGCCGAAAGGGTTGAGGCCTTCTACGGTTCGCCTGTTACCCCCGATCCGCTGCTTTCCGCTCGTCAGGCGCCGAAGGACACGCTTTGGACGCCATATCCGGGTTTTCCGGCCAATTGGCATACTGCGCGGATCGTTCGAAAGCTCGTGGAAGCATATCACCGCGAAGAGACGGCCGACGTCACGGCACAGCTGAGGGCGCTTGGTGATGTTGTCGAAGACGATCCGGAGGCCAAGCGACTACGGCTGGTGCAGCGCGAACTGTCGGCATTCGGTTCGAAGATGTTCAACGCTTTCTTTCCGACGGTCAATGCCGGACTGAAGGAATATGACGCGCCTCCAGCCGAGGTGAAGCAGCAGATCCTTGCCTTCCTGGAAGACTTGCGCGCCAACGGCATGCCGTCATCTTCTCCGGCGCGGCGGCCGCATCATCGCCAACTTCCACAGGTGATGAACCATTGGCTTTCAATCGCGGCGATCCGGGGCGCCGAGGGTGGACTGACAGATCCGGACGGTGCGGCGTTGATAGGCCGGGAAGTCGTAGCCGCCCTGTCTCACCGCCACTCACCCCGTGGCCATCAGATGCTTGGCAAGGGTGAAGTCATCCAGGTCGCAGCCGACGAGATGAAGGACCGCTGCCTGCTGTTGCTCCAGATCCGGATATGGCGGTCGATTGGACCGTTGGCGAGATGGGGCCGCTTCAATATTGGATCACGCCCGAGGACCTTGCGGCCAAGCGGTTCGAGAACGCACTTCTGACAGTCGAAGCCTACTGACCGGTGTTTGGTCAGTGGCGCTCTGGCCACTTTGCCACACGCTCGCGATGTTCAGGTACCCGAAGGTGGGTCGCCGACCCCGGCTTCGGCACGACGCGTCATTTCCAGAGTGTCGGCATCGGCGGCAAGTGGTATCTCCCGCTATGGCCACGGTGCATCTGAATTCATAGAAAAGATGTTGTAATTCTATTCAACTATTCCCGGCTTGCCGTCCCAATTATCTAATTTTGCAAAGATGAAAATTTGGCGTCTGCAATTAAGAAACCCGCAAGGCGGTGCCGATACTGATTGCGCTCCGGGTGCCAATAGGGGGCGGGTGATGGTCGAAGACAATATCTGGGGGGCTTCGCTGGAAGTTTATATCCGTAACTGGAAATGGGTTGTCGGATACATCTGCATGGCTGGCGGGTTGGCTTTGCTGGACAAATTCATGCACCTCAACACCGGAGCTTCAATCTTCATCGGCGTAATGACGTCGACCTTCCTGGCTATTCCCGCGCACATCGCCGTTTTGACGCAGCTTGACCCCGACCAGGTATCCAATTGGCTGAGGGAAAGGCCCAAAGTATTCTTCAGTTTCGTGAGACGTTGCCTGTTGCTCGGCTTCCTCGGCGCGATAGCTCCCCTTGCGGTTGGGATTGCTATGGTCGTCGGCGGCGTTCATGCGGCCGTCGCCTTGTTGGCCGCCCTTCTTGTCTGGGCCTTTTCCGGCATCGCTGCGTTCGCAAAATGGGGTACGATGTTGCCTGCGGTCATTGCCGATGATGATCAAACACTTACAGTTGCCGGCCAACGCGGTTCCAAGGTCTTCGGCTATGCGTTTCCGCGTCTGCTCATCTCGTTCGGCCTGATCACTGTTTTGTTCATAGCTATATTGATGCTGCTGTTCTTTCTGCTGGGCATCGATCCAAAAAATCTAGGTTCCCTGTCAATGGCTCTGCCTGTCGTCGGGGCCATTGTTTCCGCCTATCAAATCGTGATGACGTCCGTCGTGTTGTCGCGCTCCTATCTCAGAGTGCGACCGTCAGCGCCGTTGGCACGCCGGATGGCATTTGTGTTCGGCAGATAAGTTCCTTGCCTTCCTCGCGTGCCTGCACGCCAGAAGCGCGCCGCAAATCTTCCGCGCCGCGCAAGGCCGATCGGCCCTGTTTTGACCCGCCGCGTCGCCGGCCGCTTCATGCGCCTTCGGCGCCGGCCCGGCATTTACCCGCTCGTCCCCAGTGCCAGGCAGCAAAAAAGGTCCGGTTACCCCGCCCCTTTGTTCTTTTCAGACATAAAAGGAAATTTGGAGGCGATTGAAGCGATTCGAACGCTCGAGCCCAACCCTCGCAACACCAATTTCTGCCAAGGCCGCCCTATCCTAATCTCCGCTATGATGCGATAAACCGTTGAGTTTGCTATAAATCGACCGATCTTGGCTTCACCCTGATATCCGACTGGCACCCCGTTTGCTATTCCGACTGCTTCCATTGCGCTTAGACATGTGGCAAGCGGGCAGCTGAGCAGACGCAGTTTCCTGGCTTCAGCAGATGGACCCTGTTGGGTAATTCAAATTGAAAATTGCGCCCTCATGTTTCAAAACAGGTCGGTAGCCCCGCGAGTTTCGAAGCCTGCGAGTGGCCCACGGTCCTCAAGGCGAGAATTCTAGAAGACGTTCAACAATGACCCAGCACGTACAAAACGCTCGAATTCTCATGTACAGCCACGACACGTTCGGGCTCGGCCATTTGCAGCGCTGCCGGACGATCGCGCATTCGCTGGTCGAAGATTTCCGCGGACTTCAGGTGCTTATCATTTCGGGTGCGACCATCGCCGGCGCCTTCGACTACCGCGCCCGTGTCGACTTCGTGAAGATCCCCAGCGTCATCAAGCTGCGCAACGGCGAATACACCTCGCTGGAAAAGCACATCGACCTGCATGAGACGCTGAGGATGCGCCAGTCGATCATCCGCCACACAGCCGAGACCTACCGGCCAGATATCTTCATCGTCGACAAGGAACCGCTCGGCCTGCGCGGTGAGATCGAGGACACGCTGTCCTATCTCAAGACGCGGGGCACCACGCTCGTGCTTGGCCTGCGCGAGGTGATGGACGCGCCGCATCTGCTCGAAGCAGAGTGGGCACGCAGGGACGTGATGCGCAAGATAGGCCTGTTCTACGACAAGATCTGGGTCTATGGTCCGCCGGATTTCTACGATCCGTTGACCGGCCTGGATGTGCCGTCGGCTGTCGGGGCAAAGATGAAATTCGTCGGTTTCCTGCAACGGAGCCTGCAGCGGAACGAGATGCCCGGCCACCGGCCCGAGGGCGACTATATCCTCGTCACCACCGGTGGCGGCGGTGACGGCGCCGACCTGATCCACGACGTCCTCGATGCCTATCAGCAGGATCCGCAATTGCAGCATAGGGCGCTGATCGTGCTTGGGCCTTACATGCCGGCGCGCAAGCGCAACAAGCTGCTGAAGAAGGGGGCCAAGATCCCCTATATCAAGATCATCGAGTTCGACAACCGCATGGAAGACCTGATTGCCGGCGCCAAGGCGGTCGTGGCGATGGGCGGCTACAACACCTATTGCGAGATCCTGTCTTTCGACAAGCCGGCGCTGATCGTGCCGCGCGTCAAGCCCCGCGAGGAACAGCTGATCCGCGCACGGCGCGCAGCCGAACTCGGCCTCATCGAGATGCTTTTGCCGGAAGAAGCCAAGGATTCCCAGCGGTTTGCCGATGCACTGAAGGTGTTGGCGGACCGGCCCCGCCCATCGCAGAGCAATCCGCATCTGACGCTGGAAGGGCTGCCTCATATTTCCGAAATCGTCGCGGAACTGCTCGAGCGGCGTGCCGGCCATCACCTTTCGGTCATTGAAGGCATGAACTGAGTTGCAACATCGCAAGATCGTCGTGGTTCTGAAAGGCTATCCGCGGCTGTCGGAAACCTTCATCGCGCAGGAACTGCTCGGTCTGGAGCGTGCGGGGTTCGACCTGATACTCTTCGCGCTCAGGCGGCCGACCGACGCAAAACGCCACCCCGTGCATGACGAGATCAAAGCGCCGGTCCACTATCTGCCGGAATATCTGCATGAAGAGCCGCTGCGCGTGGCTCGCTCGCTGTTTGCTCATCTGCTGCGACCGGGCTTCTGGCGCGCGCTCGGATCGCTGGCAACGGACATCCCCCGCGACTTTACGCGCAATCGCGCGCGCCGTTTCGGGCAAGCGCTCGTGCTGGCGGCCGAATGGCCGGAAGACGCGGGCTGGCTGCACGCACATTTCGCGCACACGCCGGCATCGGTGACGCGCTATGCCAGCCTGCTTCGTGGCCTGCCCTGGAGCTGCTCGGCCCATGCCAAGGACATCTGGACTTCGGCGGACTGGGATCTGGCCGGCAAGCTTTCCTCGGCGCGCTGGACGGTCACTTGCACGAAAACCGGCTTCGACCGTCTGACGAAACTCGCCAACGGCAACTCGTCCGTGCATCTGAGCTATCATGGGCTCGACCTTGATCGCTTCGGCAGTTTCGGCGCGGCGCGAAAACAGCATGACGGCTCGGCGTGGGACGAACCGGTCATAATCCTGAGTGTCGGGCGCGCCGTCGCGAAGAAGGGTTACGATACCTTGCTGGAGGCCCTTGCCCTTTTGCCCGGTGATCTGGCGTGGCGTTTCGAGCATATCGGCGGCGGCGAGGAACTGGAACGGCTCAAGGCGCTGGCACAAAAGCTCGGACTGGATGATCGCGTCGCCTGGAAAGGCGCGCTTGCGCAGGAGGAGGTGCTTGAGCACTACCGCTGCGCCGACATCTTCGCCCTGGCCTGCAGGATCACCGCAAATGGCGACCGGGACGGTCTGCCGAATGTCCTGGTGGAGGCGGCCAGCCAGCGGCTTGCCTGCGTGTCGACCGATATTTCCGGCGTGCCGGAGCTTCTGTCGCCTGAAGAAACCGGGCTGCTGGTTCCGACGGAAAACCCAATCGCCCTGGCACAGGCGCTGGAGCGCCTGATCCGTGATCCCGTGCTGCGTGCCCGCCTCGGCGACGCCGCGGAGCAGCGCGTACGTGGAGATTTCGATCATACGGCAAGCATCGGGCAGCTCAAGGACCTGTTCGAGCGGGAGTGGCGGGCCGCCGAATGAAGCGGCTGCGCGTCTTCTTCTATGTCCAGCACCTGCTCGGCATCGGCCATCTCGCGCGCGCCAGCCGCATTGCGGCGGCTCTGGCCGATGACGGGTTTGACGTCACCGTCGTGACTGGCGGAGCGCCGATCGCGGGGTTTCCGGGACCGGGTGTAAGATCTGTAACCCTGCCACCTGTCACCTCCGGCGATGAGGGATTTTCCGGACTTGTCGACCTGCAGGGCAAACCCATCGACGATGATTTCAAGAAACGGCGTTCGGAGATGCTGCTGCAGGCATTCCGGGAGTGCAGGCCTGATATCGTCATTGTCGAGGCGTTTCCATTTGGGCGCCGGCAGATGCGTTTCGAACTCTTGCCGCTGATCGAGGCCATCGACGCGACGTCGCCCAGACCGCTGCTGGCGACGTCCGTGCGTGATATTCTTCAGGAGCGCGTCAAGCCGGGCCGAAACGAGGAAACGGTCGATCTCATCAACAGGCATTTTGACCTTGTCATGGTCCACGGCGATCCGGGTTTCGCAACCATCGACAAGACATTTCCACTGGCTGAAGCGATCAGGGCCGAGGTCACCTACACAGGGCTCGTTGCCGCGCCGCCGTCGCCCGCAGCCTCCGAGCGCTTCGACGTTCTGGTGTCGGTTGGCGGCGGGGCTGCCGGAAAGAGCCTTGTCAGATCCACCATCGCCGCGGCGCGCAATACCAACAACGGTTGGAAATGGTGTTTGATCACCGGCCCAAACCTGCCGAAAGACGAGTTCGACGCGATCGCACGCGATGCCACGCCGGGCCTGTCCATCTTCCGGTTCCGCGAGGATTTCGCCAGCCTGCTGACCGGCGCCCGCCTGTCAGTCTCGCAGGCGGGTTACAACACGGTCTGCGATGTCCTGCGCGCGGGTTGTCGCTCCCTGCTCGTTCCATTTGCAGTCGGCGGGGAGACCGAACAGACGGTTCGCGCCCTGATGCTCGAAGACCTCGGTCTTGCAACGGTGCTGACGGAAAAGGACCTGACGCCTGAAGGTTTGGCGCAAGCGATCGAACAGGCGCTTGTGGGACCGACGCCATCCGCGCATCGTCTCGATCTGGAAGGCGCACGTCACTCGGCGCAAATCCTGCACGAGCGGTATCGAACCTGGTCTCTGAAACTGGGGACCGGTTTCCGAAAAGTTCATGATCAAACAGACGATGGATCCTAGAGCGGTTCATCTTTGCACGGAAACGCAGGACCGCCCTATCTCTTTGTTTTGACGCAAATTCCCTGAGGGAAAGCGCTACGCGCTATGCCATCAAACAGTTCCAATCAGCATGAAGCGCGTATAATTTTTTGTCGGCAGTTCGCCCGAGAACCGCACCTCCCGCAGCGCCGCCATGGCTTCGAAGGCTGCAAGTGAGGCCACGCAGTTGATGTGCGTCGGCTCGCTGAAATAATCGTTCGATTGCAGCAGTACAGTCGTGCCCGGCGGGAGCAGGGCAAGCCAGGCGCGCAGATCGGCTATGTGCTCGCAGCTCGTATTGACCGTCAGGTCGGGCCGCCCGGCCGCATAGTCGAGTGCGTACATATCCGCTGTGACCGCCCGGAACCGGTCGCCAGCTTCCCGGTTGAGGGTCCGGGCGACCGGCGCGACTTCGGGATCGATGTCGATGCTATCGACCGCCGCGACGTCGAAGCGAGCGTCGTTGAGAAGCATCGCCGGCAAGACGCCGTACCATCCACCCAGAACCCATATGCGGCCGAACCGGCCGCCGAAGCTTTCGAACAGCCTATCGCGCGCCCACATCTTGCAGGCGACCTGCTTGTGGTTGAAGGCATTGGCGATATCGGCCTCAGGATGCTTGGCGACGACGCGCGCCAGCCCTGCCACGAGAGGGCAGTTGACATAGGCAGCAATTCCCCGCGTGAGATCCAGGGCTTGCTCGTGCCAGTCCATGCCGGCATTGCGCGGTTGCGTAACATCCATCATATTCGTCTTGTATGTTGGGATTTCGGGCGACACAACGCAATCTTGCCTCCCGCAAGGCCGTTTGATTCGCGGACGTGATTATGCTGCAAGCCACTTCGCCATTGCCCGGTGCCGGAGAGAGCCTGTTGCGTCTGTCCGGACCATCGGCGTCGATCCGCCAGCGCCAGCCGCGCAACTGCGGCCTCGTGCTGGAACGCGCCGCCTCACAGGTTCCTTACATCGTCGAGCGCAGGACAATCTCCGTGCACTGCAGCTTCGAGCTTGTCGCTGGCGACGAAGAAATCGCCGATCCGCCATTCGCCAGCAGGTGCTCTTACATCCTGCATCCTTCCAACTGAAGGTCCACAGTCGCATATGGAACCCAGCCTAGCTCGCTACATCTGGACGCACACCAAGAAGCAGCAGGTCTGGATATTGATCATCGTCCTGCTTTCGATGATCCCGTATTTCATGTCCTTCGACCTGCCGAAGCTGATCGTCAACGGCCCGATCCAGGGTAGCGGCTTCGAGCAACCTGGCGCGACCCGGTCATTCATGAAGCTACACTACAACCTGCCGTTCATTGGAGAGGTCCAGTTCTTCTCCGGTTTTCAGCTCGACCGCAAGGAGACGCTGTTTGCCCTGAGCCTTGTGTTCCTCTTGCTGGTCGTCATCAACGGCTTGTTCAAACTCTACATCAACACCTACAAGGGCCGCCTCGGCGAACGCATGCTGCGGCGTATCCGCTTCGATCTGGTCGATCGTGTGCTGCGGTTTCCTCCGGTTTACTTCAAGCGAGTGAAATCCGCCGAAGTGGCGACCATGGTGAAGGACGAGGTGGAGCCGCTGGGCGGCTTCATCGGCGATGCCTTCCTGCAGCCAGTACTGCTCGGCGGCCAGGCATTGACGGCCATGCTGTTCATCATGGTCCAGAACGTCTGGCTCGGAATGATAGCGGTCGTGATCGTGGTGATCCAGATCGTGCTCATCCCGCGAATGCGGCGGCGGCTGATCGTGCTCGGGCGCGAGCGGCAGTTGACGGCGCGTGCGCTTTCGGGCCGGGTTGGCGAAATCGTCGACGGCATCGGCGCGGTTCACGTCCACGATACATCAAACTACGAGCGCGCCGACATAGCTGCCCGGCTCGGGCTCATCTTCAAGATCCGCTTCGACCTTTACCAATGGAAATTCATGGTGAAGTTCCTCAACAATTTTCTCGCGCAGCTCACGCCCTTTCTCTTCTACATGATCGGCGGGTATCTGGTCATTCAGGGGCGGCTGGACGTCGGCCAGCTCGTGGCCGTGATCAGCGCCTACAAGGACCTGCCCGGCCCGATGAAGGAACTGATCGACTGGGATCAGGCGCGGCAGGATGTCCAGGTCAAATATCAGCAGGTCGTTGAACAGTTCACCGTCGACGGTCTCATCGAGCCGAGAATCGGGGCATTGACGATCGAAGATCCCGGCCCGATGACCAACCCCCTGTCGGCGATCGGTGTGTCCATCGCGGACGATGGCGGTGCGATGCTGCTCGACCGTATCTCCCTCCAGGTCAAGCCGGGTGAGACGGTGGCGCTGGTCAGCACCGCAACAGGTGCCGCGGAGGCGCTTGCAGAAGCTTTCGCGCGGCTGAACTGGCCGGCCAGCGGGAAGGTCGCTTCGGGCGCCGATGACCTGCTTGAACTCCCCGAAGCAGTGACCGGCCGGCGCATGTCCTATGCCTCGTCGGATGTTTTCCTGTTCCAGGCAAGCCTTCGCGACAACCTGCTCTACGGGTTGAAGCATGCGCCGCTGACGCCGGTGACTTATGATGGCGCCGCGGCGGACCAGCACCGCTGGAACATGCATGAGGCGCGCCGGTCGGGCAATCCGGATCTTGATATCCAGAGCGACTGGATCAACTATGCTTCCGCCGGCGCTACCGGCCCGCACGACCTCTTTGAAGCCGTGCGTCGGGTGCTCGACGCGGTTGTCCTGTCGCGCGACATTCTGGATCTTGGCTTGCGCTCTTCGGCCAACCTCACGCGTCACACGGAGCTTGCCAGGCGGATCGTCGAACTGCGTGCGGCGCTGCGAACCCGGCTGGAACAGGAAGGGCTGAGCGGACTGGTGGTTCCTTTCGAACCCGGCGCCTACAACAAGGAAGCAACGATCGGCGAAAACCTGCTCTTCGGCGCTGCCGCCGGCCCCAAGCTGGCCGACAGGGCTCTGGCGGCCAATCCCTATTTTGCTTCCGTGTTGAAAGAAGCTGGCCTCGACCGCACGCTCTACGAAATGGGCATGGAGATCGCCGAACAGGCGATCGAGCTGTTTGCCGACCTGCCGCCCGATCACCAGTTCTTCCAGCAGCTCGCCTTCATGAGCGCCGAGGAGATACCCGCCTACGAAACCTTGCTGCAACGGCTCAAGAACCGTCCCCACGAGGCGGTTTCCGAGAACGACCGCGCCATGATCGTCACCTTGAGCTTTGCCTATATCGAGCCCCGCCACCGCTTCGGCCTGCTCAGCGACGAACTGATGAGCAAGATCGTCGCGGCACGCAACCGGTTCTATGAAAACCTGCCGCCCGAGCTGCAAGATGCGATCGAACGGTATGATCCCGCCAAATATATTGCCGCGGCCACCGTCATGGACAATGTCCTGTTCGGGCGTGTGGGCAACAGCCATCCCGACGCGCCGGACCGCATACGCTCCATCGTCTATGACATTCTTGACGAACTTGGGCTCTATGCCGAACTGCTGGATGTCGGCCTCGACTTCAACGTCGGCTCCGGCGGCAGGCGGCTGACCGGTGGACAGCGACAGAAGCTCGATGTTGCCCGGGCCCTGCTCAAGCGTCCCGATTTTCTCATTCTCAACCGGCCGCTGTCGGCGCTCGACCATCGCATGCAGGAGAAGGTGCTGCGAAACGTGCTCGAGGCAGCCAGGTGCGACGGCCATTCGCCGGCAATAGTGTGGGTCGTGACGAGTCCGGCAATGGCGGCGATGTTCGATCGCGTTGTCGTCTTCGACTCGGGTCAATTGGTGGAAGACGGAACACACGAGACACTTTTGGCAGGCAACGGTATCTTCAAGGAACTGCTGTCATAGAGGGATGGACATTCAGATGGGATCATTCTGCCGGTGGGAATTTGTCAGGCGGCATCGTCCGATCGCACGACATCAGGCTCGCCATCGCGTGGTTCGCTTCGCCATCCCGGAAACAGAATTGATTCCATCTGGGCGTTCGTTGCTCTAGTCTGGCAAACGCGAATTTTGGGAGGTTTGCGACAATGCTGCTCAAGGATGAAGTTGGAATGCTGCAACGCATTCCCCTGTTTTCCGGCATCGAGTCGACAAAGCTCAAGCTGCTTGCGTTCACATCCGACCGCGTGAGCTATAGCGCCGGCCAGATCCTTTTCCGGCAGGGCGACGAGGGAGACGCCGCCTATGTCATCCTTTCAGGTAGCGCGGATATTCTGGTCGATTCCGACAGCGGACCGATAAAAATTGCCGAAATGGTGCCAAATTCGATTGTTGGCGAGATCGCCATACTGTGCAACAGCTCGCGCACAGCCACCGTCAGAGCGGCCAGTCCGGTGGAAGCCCTGAGAATCCGCAAGGACCATTTCCTGAGGCTTATGCGGGAGTACCCGGAAATGACCATCGAGATATTGCGGGTTCTTGCCGACCGCCTAAGCCATACGACCGCGGATCTGATCGACGCACGAAGCGCTAAATAACGAATGGCGCGCATTCAATCCTCGCCGTCGCGATGGCACGGCCTCTGAGAGGGCCACCCGGAGAAAACCTGTCTCGCCTAGCAGCCGTTGTTTGGCTACGATGGGTGACGGGCAGTACGAAGGGCTAGCATGGACGACGATGTTTTCCTGGTCAGGTTTTGGGGGGTGCGCGGCAGCATTTCGGTATCGGGGCCAGAATTCTCCCGCTATGGCGGCAACACTATCTGCATCGAGATGCGATGCGGCAGGCATACGCTTCTGTTCGACGCGGGCTCTGGCCTACGGCCTGCCGGCGCGGCGCTTCGGGCGTCGGGCGTGTCCGATTTCGACCTGTTTTTCACCCATTGCCATTACGATCACATCATCGGGCTGCCGGTGTTTGCGCCGATCTATGACCGGAGCGTCAAGATTGCGCTTTGGTCCGGGCATCTTGCAGGACGCATGACGACCAGGCAGATGGTCGATGAGTTCATACGGCCGCCGTGGTTTCCGGTGACACTGGATATCTGCAAGGCAAGCCTCGACTACCACGATTTCGCATCCGGAGAGGTGCTTCGGCCGCGCAATGGGGTTGTGGTCCGAACCGGCAGCCTTGTCCATCCGGGCGGCTGCATAGGCTACCGGGTCGAATGGGGCGGCCGCGTCGTGGCGGTGATCACAGACACCGAGCACGAGCCGGACAAACTCGATCAGGCGGTGCTCAGCCTGATCGCAGATGCCGACCTCGTCATTTACGATTGCACCTACACCGAGGAGGAAATGGAACGCCGCCGCGGTCACGGGCACTCGACATGGCAACAGGGCGTCAAGCTCTGTGAGGCGGCCGGTGCGCGGGGGCTCGCCCTGTTTCACCACGATCCGACACGCACCGACGAGCAACTGGACGAGATCGAGAAACTGGCCAAAAAAAGGTTTGCCGGCGCTTTTGCCGCGCGCGATGGCCAGACGCTCAAATTCCCAGTCTCATTGCACAAGAAGCGCTGAGCTATTTTCCCTGCCGGCGCTGCGCCCGATCAATGTCCTGATCGGAAGCCATGCGCAGGCTTCAGTCCGCGCGGTGAGCGTGAACAGCCGTTCGAGGAAAAGCCAGGCCGATTCATCATGGACGAGATGGTGGGTGAGCAGGCCGACCGGTTCGCCGCCGTCGAGTGCATGCTGCAATTGCGCGACGATCGCCTGAACCAACAGGCCATGATCGTGGCAGCCGCGCGTGCCATGCCAATCCATGATGTCGACATTGCTGTTGATGACCGCCAGGGAAGCCGGCTTCGGCGGCCCATAGACCGACAATGCCGAAAATCCTATCGATCCAAGGTCGGATACCAGGCCGGCGTCGATCCTGTTCCAGGGTGGCACCAGCATCGGAACGGCACGTGCGCCGTGCAGGCCGGTCAGGCGCGACAGCCCGCGAGCCAGATCATCCATCACCGCCGCGCGTGGCCGATGCGCGCCGAGCTCCTGCTTTTTCTGGTCCCCGGGCGCATGATTTCGATGCGCCCAGCCATGGATGGCGACCGTGGCGTGCGGCGCCTCGTCGAGCCGGACGACAAGCTTCTCATCCGTCAGGGCCGGAATGACGGCCAGAGTGACCGGAACCGCGAATTCACCTGTGAGGTCGAGCAGCCGATCAAGCTCAGGCGTCGGCTCCACGGCGTCATCGTCGCGCAGCCAGAACTCCGCCTTGCTGCCCGCCCGTTGCCAGCGCGCCAGTTCTTCCACCAAGGGCTGCCAGATCCGATCGGGTGTCATGAAACGGGGATCCTCGAAAGAAGTTCGGCCAGACGCGCGGCAGCAGCACCGAGGGAGCGTTCTTCGAGGATGAAACGTCTGGCTTTTCCGGCCATGATGGTTCTTTCGTCGTTACGGGCCAGAAGCCTTTCGATGGCGGAAGCGAACGCCGCCACATCGCCCGGCGGGGTGAGAAACCCGGTCTGACCATCCCGCACGACCTCCGGCACGCCGGCGATGTTCTGAGCCACCACCGGAAGGCCGGCGGCCTGTGCTTCAAGATAGGCAACGCCATAGGCCTCGCCGTAGCCCGGCCAGACGTAGATTCCCCCCCTGTAGAGCACATCAGGCACGGCGGCCGGCTCGATCGCGCCAAGCCATTCGATACGGTTGGCCGGCAAGCCGGCGAATTGCGCTTTGACCTCGTCACGGGCGGGCCCGTCCCCTACGACCGACATGGTCCAGGGCAGGTGGCCGATCGGACCGAGCGCTTGCGCCAGCATGCGATAGCTTTCGACCTTGTCGCCCGGGCGCATCATGGCGACGGTAACCAGGCGCGTCGGACAACCCCGTGCCGGCTTTTCCCGGAATGCCGACGTCTCGATGAAGGGCGAAAGCATACCGAGAGCGGCGCCGGGAATCGCATCTGCCAGTCCTTGGCGATCCCTTTGCGTGAAGCAGATGTTCAGCACTGCCTGTTCGACGGCTCGCGCCACCAACGCTTGCGTGTCGGCCCACAAGCCGGCGTTGCGCCGCCTCGAATAGGAGGCTTCCGCGGTCACATAGGGGACGGCAAAGGCCGATGCCAGCTCGGGCCCGATCAGGTCGGGCGCCTTGTAGTAGGGATGATAGGAGAACCAGAGATCGGGCTTGCCGTGACGATCCCAAAGCTTGGTCAGCCGTGCGGCTTCCTCTCGGGCTTCGATCTTGAGCGCATCGAAACTTTTCGGCTCCGGCTCGCGTAAATAGAAGCGCAGTTCGGATGCCAGTTCGACGCTATGCCCTCCATGCTCCAGCGCCTTGACCAGCATCCGTGCCATCTGGCGGTCGCCGGAGGCAACGGGATGATTGGGCGACTTCAGCGGCGCGTAGAAGGCAATTCGCATCGCGCGACCCTATCATCGGAAAGTCTGCGCAAGTCAATTTCGTAGCATGATCGACTTCACCTTCAAGCAGTGGAATGTGCTATCTGATGGTCATGGAAACAGCTGTCGCGCCCGACCCGTTTGTCGCGTCCTTGCCGGTATTCGCAAAGTTCGAAAGCGTTGCCGATATCGACAATTATCGGCCTTTGCCGGATGGCTGGGCGCTGGCCACCGCCGACATCGTCGGCTCGACCAAGGCGATCGAGGCTGGGCGCTATAAGACCGTCAATATGGCCGGCGCCAGCGTCATCTCGGCGCTGCTCAATGCACTGGGCCGGCAAGATCTTCCCTTTGTCTTCGGCGGCGACGGCGCGCTCGTGGCATTTCCCGGCTCGGCGCTGGAGATCACCCGCAACGCGCTGGCGGCTGTCCAGAGATGGGTGGCGGACGAACTGGACCTGACCTTGCGTGCCGCGATCGTGCCGATAAAGGATGTAAGAGCGCACGGCTTCGACGTTCGCGTGGCGCGGTTCCAGGCCTCCGAAGCAGTCTTCTATGCCATGTTCGCCGGCGGTGGCGGCAGTTGGGCGGAAGCCGAGATGAAAGCGGGGCGCTACCGCATCGATCCTGCGCGGGCCGGCGCGCGGCCGGACCTGACCGGCCTCTCCTGCCGCTGGAACACAATCGAAGCCCGACATGGCGAAATCGTCTCGATCATAGCCATACCGGGGGCGTCGCGCGACTTGCGCGGTTTTCAGTTCCTGGCTTCCGACATCATCGCCCTTGCCGGCAGGCAGGAACGCGATGGCCACCCGGTGCCCGTGAACGGGCCGGGCTATAGTTTGCTGCCCGCCGGCCTCGATATCGAGGCGCGGGCCACGGCGCCGGCAGGATGGCGGTGGCTGTCGAAGCTGTGGATAGTGTTCCTGATGACGCTTACGGCTATCACCGATAGATATGGCTGGACGATCGGCCGTTTCGATCCGAAGGTCTACAAACGCGAGGTAGCCAGCAATTCGGATTTCCGGAAGTTCGATGACGGCTTGAAGATGACCATCGACGTTGACGCGGATGTGTTGCAACGGATTGAGAACCGGCTGAAACAGGCGGAAGAGGCAGGCATCTGCAACTATGGCCTGCACCGCCAGAAATCGGCCTTGATGACATGCCTCGTCGCCTCGCCGCTGCAGCGCGATCACCTTCATTTCATCGATGGCGCCGCCGGCGGCTATGCGATGGCTGCCGCAAGCCTGAAGGCGAAGGTGCCGGTCTGACGACGGCTTGCGGAAATCGTTTTTCCGCAATATGCCTCGGCCATGGGAGCGGACAGCCTGTCCGAATTGACGGGAAAGCAGATTCTTGGACGCCTCACAATCGACATATGACCGTCTTCTGAGCCGTATCTCGACGCGCACCGCGCAAGTCGGCGTGATCGGACTGGGCTATGTCGGTTTGCCGCTGGCGGTTGCGATCGCACGCGCCGGCTTCCCGGTTTCCGGCTTCGACATCGAAGCCCGGAAGGTCGAGAGCCTGAACGCCGGCCAATCCTACATCGAGGCGGTGACGTCGACAGCCCTTGCCGGCCAGGTGGCGAGCGGACGGTTCCGGGCCACTGCGGATTTTGCCGAACTGGCGGTCTGCGATGTCATCATCATCTGCGTCCCGACACCGCTGACGAAACACCGCGAGCCGGACCTCTCCTTCGTCAGGGACACCGCAGCCACCATCGCCAAGCATCTGCGTCTCGGCCAGATGATCGTGCTGGAATCGACCACCTATCCCGGCACGACCGACGACGTGATCAAGCCCATATTGGAAGAAACCGGGTTGCTGTCGAAGACGGACTTCTTCCTCGGCTTCTCGCCCGAACGAGAGGATCCCGGCAACCGCAGCTTTGAGGTCGCGACGATCCCCAAGATCGTGGCAGGCGACGGCATTGAAGCGGCGACGCTCGTGCAGGCTTTCTACCAGGGCGTGGTCAAGACCGTCGTTCCGGTTTCCACCACGGCGACCGCCGAGGCGGTCAAGCTGACGGAAAACATCTTCCGCTCGGTCAACATAGCCCTCGTCAACGAGTTGAAGGTCGTGTTCGGTGCGATGGGCATCGACATATGGGAGGTGATCGAGGCGGCAAAGAGCAAGCCCTTCGGTTACATGCCTTTTTATCCTGGCCCCGGACTTGGCGGGCACTGCGTTCCGATCGATCCCTTCTACCTGACGTGGAAGGCGCGCGAATACGAACTGCCGACCCGCTTCATCGAACTGGCGGCGGAGATCAACACGGCTATGCCGCGTCATGTTGTCGATGAACTGGCGAAGGCGCTGGACCGGCGCTGCGGCAAGGCGCTCAGCCGCTCGCGCATTCTCATCATCGGGCTCGCTTATAAGAAGAATGTGCCCGACATCCGCGAAAGCCCCTCATTGCGGCTCATTGAACTCATCGAGGAATGGGGCGGCAAGGCGGAATTCCACGATCCGCATGTGGCTGAGATTCCCAGCACACGGGAGCATATGGCGATCAAGGGGCGTCGCTCGGTCGAATTGACCGAGGCGGCCTTGAAGGATTTCGATGCTGTGGTCGTTGCAACCGACCACGATGCGATCGACTATCAGGCGATCGCCGATCACGCTCTGCTGATCGTCGACACGCGCAATGTTTTTGGCCGCCTCGGGCTAGCCCGAGAAACGGTGGTGAAGGCCTGACGGCGTCTTGCCGGCGAATTTTTTCGACCGATGTCAGGATCGTGGTTGCACTCCGCCGGCAGCCTCGCCACATGATGGCGCAACAGATAGATGCAGTTACGCCCGCCCCTTGCCTGCAAAGACAGTCATTCGGGAAATTCTTCGCCGGGTTTTTCCGCCGAAGCCGGCTTTATTGACTTCGGGGGTCTTATCCTTGGATCATTGGCGGACTGTGTTGTGGCGGATCAAAGGAGTGGCCCATCTTGGACGGGTTTGGAGACAGCATGAGCACAGAAATTTCCACCATCCTCGTGGATAAGGTTGCCGATTGGCTGACCCAATCGGCGCTGGCCGGCAATGACCTGGAAACATTGGTAAACGGCTTTTGTGAACGGCTGGCGGCCGCCGGCCTGCCGCTGAAGCGGGTGCATTTGAGCTTTTCGATGCTTCATCCGCTTTATGACGCGCTTGGCTTCACCTGGTTTCGCGGCCAGGGCATCGAAGTGGAAGGCTTCCGCAAGGAGGGCGGCGTGCTGTCCGACAGGTTCCTGACCAGCCCATACTACCATCTGCTCAGCAACAAGCTCGACCATCTGCGGCGCCGGTTCGACCCGTCGGTGCCGTCGGAGTTTCCTGTTTTTGATGAACTCAGGCTTATGGGCGTCACCGATTACATGGCTTTCGTCCATCCCTTCAGCGGCAACACCACGCAGGGCATGATGGGGTCTTGGTCGACCGACAGTGCTGCCGGCTTCAGCGACAGCATGATTTCGGCGCTGCTGCGCATCCAGAACCATCTCGCTATCGCAACCAAGATGGCGGTCCTCACCAAGCTCGCCGACAACATGATGACCACTTATCTCGGCGGCGACGCCGGCAGGCGCGTGCTGGACGGCCAGATCAAGCGCGGCGAGGGCGATACAATCCGGGCCGCCCTGGTCATGGCCGATATGCGCGGGTCGTCAAGGCTTGCCGAAACCTCCGGCCGCGAAATCTATATCGATACCCTGAACCAGTTTTTCGACGCCGTTGCCGCACCTTTCAATCGCAAAGGCGGGCAGATCATGAGTTTCATAGGGGATGGCTTCATTGCGGTCTACCCTTGCGAAAGGCACCGCTCGCAGTCCGAGATCGCCTGCCAGGCAGCTCTTGCGGCAGCGCACAAGGCCAGCGCGCGCATGATGGATCTCAATCTGCGCAGGAAACAGCAGGGGTTGAGCGACATAGGCTTTGGTATCGGCCTGCATGTCGGCAATGTGATGTTCGGCAATGTCGGCCTTACCGACCGGCTGACATTCTCTGTCTTCGGCTCTGCTGTAAACGAGGTCCAGCGCCTCCAGACGCTGACCAAGAAATATCCGCACAGCGTTCTCGCCAGCAAAGACTTCGCCAGCTATTGCGGCACCAACAGCTGGCTGACGCTCGGTAACGAGGAACTGGCGGGCATCAAGAAGCTGACGGTGCTTTCACCCGATCTGTCGGGCGCTCTCGCGCTTGATGAAGACAGTGCGATGGAGCCGATTCACGATCGGATATCGGACGCCGAGCAGGTCATGCTGCTTCATCGCGATGCCGCCCGGCTGTCGGCGGGCGACCGACGGAAGCTCCAGTAACCGCCACGATCTGATCCGAACGCTTTTGGTCTGCAGTCCGGTCGCCGGTTCCGTCAGGGAACTGGCGACCGTTTAGAATCCAAGTTGCTCTAGGCTGGCAATGCGCTAGTCTCGCTTTTCTGGGCCTGAGCCAGGCAGGCCGCCAGAGTGGGGCTGGTGTGAGAATGAATTCGGGTATGAATTCGGGTGTTGACTTGCTGCGGATCGAAGATGTTGGCATCTCTTTTGCCATTATCGGTGGACCGTTGCATGCCGTCAGGCGTGCGAATCTTCGCGTCCTACCAGGCAAGGTTACCGCGCTTGTGGGCGAGTCCGGTTCGGGAAAATCGGTTCTCAGCCAGGCCGTGATGGGCATCTTGCCGAAGACTGCCCATGTTCGCGGCCGTATCCTGTTTTCCGATCCTGAAAAGCCCGGCACAACGCAGGATATCCTGCAGATGCCGCGTGACGGGCCCGAAATTCGGGCATTGAGAGGCAGCCGCATCGGCAAGATCTTCCAGGAGCCGATGACGTCGCTGTCGCCGCTGCACACGATCGGCAACCAGGTCAGCGAATCCCTGCAGATTCATACGCCCATGGCTCGGGCGGAGCGCAAGGCGCGGACCGAGGAAATGCTCGGCCTTGTCGGGTTTCCCAATCCCAAGCGAGCCTATGACATGTATCCGTTTGAACTTTCGGGAGGATTGCGTCAGCGCGCCATGATCGCCATGGCGCTTATCTGCCGGCCGGCGTTGCTGATCGCCGACGAGCCGACCACGGCGTTGGACGTCACCATCCAGGCGCAAATCCTGCAGTTGCTGCGCGAGCTTCAGACCAAGCTGAACATGGCGATGCTGCTGATCACGCACGACCTCGGCGTGGTCGCCAATGTCGCCGACGAGGTGGTGGTCATCTACCATGGCGAGATCATGGAAGCGGGACCTGTCGAGGCGATATTCCGCCGGCCAGGTCACCCTTACCTGAAGGGCCTGATGGCAGCCGTTCCGCATTTCGACCTGAAGCCTGGCGAAAGGCTAAAGGCGCTCCGCGAGGTGCCGGTGAATGTCGAGAACCTGCTTGGCAAGCAGACGGCGCCGACGTCGAAGGGGCCAGACGACATCCTGCTGTCGGTCAGGGATCTCACGAAGACCTTCACCACCCGCAAGTCCGGATGGTTCAGCGGGGGTCATCAAACCTCCGTTCGCGCCGTGGACGGCGTGAGCTTCGATATCAGGCGGGGTGAGTGCCTGGGTCTGGTCGGCGAAAGCGGCTCCGGCAAAACCACCGTCAGCAAAATCCTCATGCGGGCTGTCACCCCCAGTGGCGGCTCGGTGATCTTCAACGGCCGCGAGGGACCGATCGAGGTCCTGGAAGCCGAGGGAAACGCCCTGCGCATGCTGCGCGCGAAAATCCAGATGGTCTTCCAGGATCCGGTTTCGTCGCTTTCACCGCGCATGACGGTGGAGAACATCTTGAGCGAGCCGCTGGAAATCCATCAACGTGGCAATGCCGCGTCCCGACTCGCCACGGTCAAGAGCCTGATGCAGGCAATCGGGCTCGATCCGCGCTTCATCAAGCGTTATCCGCACAGTTTCTCTGGCGGGCAGCGCCAGCGTATCGGCATCGCGCGGGCGTTGGCGCTGGGGCCTGAACTCCTTATCTGCGACGAGCCGGTTTCGGCGCTCGATGTCTCTGTCCAGGCACAGATCCTGAACCTTCTGAAGGACCTGCAGAAGGAACTGGGCCTGACCTACCTGTTCATATCCCACAATCTGGCAGTGGTGGACTACATGGCAGACCGCATCGCGGTGATGTGCGGCGGGCGTATCGTCGAGCTTGCGCCGCGCGAAATTCTGCTTCGGAAACCGGTCCACCCCTACACGCGCTCACTGGTCGCCGCAGTGCCTTTCCCCGATCTCGACAGGCCGATGGATTTCAAGACGCTGAAGCTCAGCGGTGCATCCGACACCAGCGCGTGGGGACCGCAATTCCGCGACGAGGGCGAGGAGGATGTGCTGTCGCCGCTCGATCTTGGCGGCGGCCACCTGGTGCTGGCCCGACGTTCGGCCGATGTCAGCGAGCTACGCCATTGATCAGCCGGCGCACCATCCTTGGCCTCATGGCTTCGGCATTTCTGCCGGGCACGTCGCGCGCCGGCGATCTGGAGCCGGAATTTCTTCAGCCGGAGCTGAAGGCCAGGGCGCTGCCGGCACTCGCCGAACGCCTGCCCAAGAGCCCACGCGCGGTGAATCTCGCTGCGATGGGCCGGCAGCCCGGCCAGTATGGCGGCACGCTGCGTACGATCATCGGCAGCCAGAAAGATATCCGGATGATGACGATCTACGGGTATGCCCGCCTGGTCGGCTATGACGAAAAGCTCAACATGCAAGCCGACATTCTCGAAAGTTTCGACGTGGCGGATGATCGTGTCTTCACTTTCAAGATACGGGAAGGGCACAAATGGTCTGACGGTAGCCTGCTGACGCCGGAGGATTTTCGCTATTGCTGGGAAGATGTCTGGCTGAACGATGAGCTTTCGCAAGGCGGGCTTGCCCCGGCCCTGATGGCGGACGGCAAGCCGCCACGTTTCGAGATCGTCGATCCGTTGACGGTCCGCTACAGTTGGGATGCACCCAATCCCGACTTCCTGCCCAAGCTCGCCGCTGCTGCGCCGCTATCGCTTGTTCTGCCGGCCGCCTATCTCAAGCAGTTCCACAAGAAATACCAGGATCCGTTCCGGCTCGCCGGCCTCATGAAGGAGAACCGGGCCCGGAAATGGACGCTCCTGCATATCCGCATGTCACGGCAGTATCGCCCGGAGAACCCGGAACTGCCGACGCTCGATCCCTGGCAGAACCGGACCAAGCCGCCGGCTGAGCAGTTCGTCTTCGAGCGCAATCCGTTCTTTCATCGAATAGACGAGAATGGCCGGCAACTGCCCTATGTTGACCGGATTGTCATGAACGTCAGCTCGTCGACGATCATTTCCGCCAAGACCGGTGCGGGCGAGAGCGACCTGCAAAGCCTGGGAATTGACTTCACCGATTACTCCTTCCTGAAGGATGCGGAGAAGCGCTACCCGGTGAAGATGCATCTGTGGAAACGCACACAGGGTTCGCGGTTGGCGCTGCTGCCCAATCTGAATTGTGCTGACCTGGTGTGGCGTGGCCTTTTCCGTGATGTGCGCGTGCGCCGCGCACTTTCGCTGGCTGTGGACAGGCGCGAGATCAATTTGGCTGTGTTCTACGGGTTGGCGCAGGAAAGTGCCGATACGGTGCTGCCGGAGAGCCCGCTCTTCCGGCCGGAATTCGCGAAAGCCTGGGTCGCCCATGATCCCGACCAGGCCAATGCCCTGCTCGACGAGGCCGGGCTTCAGAAGCGTGGCGATGACGGGGTGCGGATACTTCCCGATGGACGCCCGGCGCAAATCATCGTGGAAACGGCCGGCGAAAGCACGCTGGAAACCGACGCGCTCGAACTCATCACCGATCACTGGCGCAAGATCGGCATCGCCCTGTTCATCCGGACTTCGCAGCGCGACATTTTCCGCAGCCGCGCGGTTGGCGGCCAGATCATGATGTCGATGTGGTCGGGCATCGACAATGGCGTGCCGACCCCCGATATGAACCCGTACCAGCTGGCCCCCACCATCGACGATCAGCTGCAATGGCCGCTCTGGGGTGCTCACTATTTGTCTCATGGCAAGATGGGTGAGGCGCCCGATCTTCCGCCTGTGGTCGAGTTGATGGCTTTACTCGCGCGCTGGAACGCATCGACCGAAAGCACGGAGCGCGCCGAAATCTGGACTTCAATGCTGTCGATCTATACCGATCAGGTGTTTTCGATCGGCACGGTGAACGGGACGCATCAGCCGGTTCTGGCATCCTCGCGGCTGCGCAATCTGCCTGACAAGGCGCTCTACGGCTACGACCCGACTTCCTATTTCGGTGTCTATATGCCGGATACATTCTGGCTTGGAGAGTCCTGAGCGTGTTTCGATATCTTGTCTGGCGTATCGCTGTGATGGTTCCAACGCTGCTGATCATATCGGCGCTGGTGTTCACGATCATCGAACTTCCCCCAGGCGACTATTTCGACAGCTATGTTGCCGAGCTTCGGGCTCAGGGCGAAGCGGTAGATTCCGACCGCATCGAGATGATGCGCAAGGAATATGGTTTCGACAAACCGGTGGTCGTTCGCTACTTCTACTGGGTCGGCGGGATGCTGCAGGGCGATTTCGGCTATTCCTTCGAATATGAGCTGCCGGTTCGCGACGTCGTCGGGGACCGAATGTGGCTGACCGTGCTGGTTTCCTTCGTCACAATCATCTTCACCTGGCTCATCGCCTTTCCGATCGGCATGTACTCCGCCACGCACCAATATAGCTGGGGCGACTACGGCCTGACTTTCTTCGGCCTTCTCGGCCTTGCCATTCCGAATTTCATGCTGGCGCTGATCCTGATGTATTTCGCCAACATCTGGTTCGGCACATCCATTGGCCATCTCATGGACCAGCAATATCTCGGCGAGCCGATGAGCTGGGCCAAGGCGAAGTCGATCCTCGCCCATCTCTGGATCCCGGTCCTGATCATCGGCACCGGGGGCACGGCAAGCATGATCCGGCGGTTGCGCGCCAATCTGCTCGATGAGCTACACAAGCAATATGTGGTGACCGCACGCGCCAAAGGCCTTCATCCCTTCAAGGCGCTGGTCAAATATCCGCTGCGCATGGCGCTCAATTTCTTCATTTCCGACATCGGCTCTATCCTGCCGGCCATCATCTCCGGCGCCGAAATCACGGCGATCGTGCTGTCTTTGGAAACGACCGGGCCGATGCTGATCAAGGCGTTGCAAAGCCAGGACATGTATCTGGCAGGGTCGTTCCTGATGTTCCTGGCCTTCCTGACGGTCATCGGCGTCCTGATTTCCGACCTGGCGCTGGCGCTGCTTGATCCACGAATTCGTTTGCAGGGCGGTAGCACCAAATGAACACGCATTCGCCGCTGCCCGCTCCGGGTGCTCCACTGCAACACTACGTTTCCACCGCGCCCCTTGACCTGCAGTCGGTCGAGGCGATGACGCCGGAGCAGTCGAAGGTCTTCCAGGCGTCGCAGTTGCGGTTGATGTGGTGGAAATTCCGAAACCACCGGCTTGCCCTTGTATCCGGCATATTCCTGGCAGTGCTTTATTCCGGGATACTGATCTGCGAGTTCCTGGCGCCCTACAATCTGCACACGCGCAACATGGACTACATCTATGCGCCGCCGCAGCGGGTGCGCCTGTTCCACAACGGCGAGTTCGTCGGGCCGTTCGTCTATGGCCGCCAGATGACGCTGGATATGGACACGCTCAAGCGGAACTACATCGAGAACCAGGATGATGTTCAGCGGCTCCGTTTCTTCTGCAGGGGCGACAGTTACCTGTTCTGGGGCCTGATCGAAGGTGACAGGCATTTGGTCTGCCCTGCCGAAAACGGCCAGCTCTTCCTGGCCGGCACCGACAGGCTGGGGCGCGATGTGCTCTCGCGCATCATCTATGGCGCACGCATTTCGCTGACGATCGGCCTCGTCGGCATCAGTTTCAGCTTCCTGCTCGGCATCGTCATCGGCGGACTGGCGGGCTATCACGGCGGTATCTTCGACCTGATCGTTCAACGGATCATCGAAGTTCTGCAATCGATCCCCAGCATTCCGCTATGGCTGGCTCTGGCGGCGATCATGCCGATAACCTGGAGTCCGGCGGTGATCTATTTCGGCATCACCGTCATCCTCGGGCTGCTCGACTGGACCGGACTGGCGCGGGCAGTGCGTTCAAAACTTCTGGCCTTGCGCGAGGAGGATTACGTTCTGGCCGCGCAATTGATGGGCGCCAATAGCAGCCGCATCATCGGGCGGCACCTCATTCCCGGCTTCATGTCGCATCTGATCGCGACGGCGACGCTCTCCATACCCAGCATGATCCTGGGCGAGACGGCGCTGAGCTTCCTTGGGCTTGGCCTGAGGGCGCCGATAACCAGCTGGGGCATCCTGCTCACCGAGGCGCGCAGCGTCAACGTGATCGCGTTCTATCCTTGGCTGCTTTTGCCGATGCTCCCCGTCGTTCTCGTCATCATGGCGTTCAACTTCCTCGGCGATGGCTTGCGGGACGCCGCGGACCCCTACAAGTGAGATCGCTATTCCGCCGCGCGCCGTGCCGCCTGCTCCACCCCGGTATGATCCTTGCCGGCGGCCTGTCCGGTTGTTGCAATGTTTGCCGTTCGCCTCTATACGCGGCGAAATTCGATCGGGGTTCAACACGTCGCCCTCGGGTTTCAGCCGCGAACCGCCCTGGTCGCGGGCGTCGCCGATTTCTTGGGCTGGTTCAGGACATACAACCGTATATGAGTCGCCTCGAGAGTTTCATCCGCAGGATGACCGCACAGCGCGACATTCTCGATCAAGTCTGTGTCGAGGTGGCGAAGATCGAGGGCCCCGTGCTCGAACTCGGCCTCGGCAATGGCCGGACGTTCCACCACCTGCGCGAGCGCCTGCCCGGACGCCGGATCGTGGCGTTCGACCGCGCACTTGCCGCACACGACAGCTCAATTCCCGACGCTGAAAACCTCGTGCTCGGCGAGATAAGCGAGACGGCGCCCAGGTTCATTGGTATCGACGCCGCTCTTGTCAATGCCGACCTCGGTACCGGCCATGAAGATCGCGATGTCGTGACCCTTAGCTGGCTTCCCGATCTGATTGCGCACCTGCTTCGCGTCGGGGGCTTCGCGGTCAGCGGCATACCGCTCCATCACCCGCAGTTGCAACGCCTCCCGCCTCCGCCTTCGGTGCCCACCGATCGTCTATTTGTCTATAGGCGTGTGTGAGGGGCCGAGACGACCCAAAGCGCGTCGCGTTGAAACGGATTCAGGCGACGCATTTTAAGTCTTGTTTTTATGCATGTCGTTGCGCCAAAGCCGGGCTACTTTTGGGCGACATGCAGTAGAGCGGTTCACTGTTTCACGGAAACGCCGAACCCGCTCTATCTCTTTGTTTTAACGCAATTCCCCAGGGAAAGCGCCACGCGCCTTTCCCAGGAAAACCGTTTCACACTTTTCCTGGAATTGCTCCAAGTATTCAGGGGATCGTATAGACTGCTATCTCGCGCTCAATGCCGCGCAGCGAGACCTCGTGGGGCACGGGCGTCAGCGCTTTCCTGTGCAACAGATCGGCGGTGAGATTGTCGTCGACCACCGCACGAGTGGCGAAGATCGCCTGTGCGGTGGCAAGGTTCTGGACCCGCGAAGCAATGTTGACCGTCTGGCCGAAATAGTCCTGGCGCTCGTTCATGGACACGGCGATGCAGGGGCCCGCATGGACCCCGATCTTGAGCAGCAGATCCTCGCGCCCGCTCTTGTCGTTGAGCGCACGCATGGCATCGCGCATCCTGAGGGCCGCGGCAATCGCACGATCGGGCGTCGCGAAGGTCGCCATCACCGCATCACCGATCGTCTTCACCACCGCGCCTGCCTCCGCCGCGACGATCTCGTGCAGAACCTGGAAATGCTCGCGCACGAGATCGAAGGCTGAAAGGTCGCCCACCCGCTCGTAGAGCGCGGTCGATCCGCGCAGGTCGGTGAACAGGAAGGTCAGGCTGGTGATCTTCAGGCGCTGGTCGATGTCGAGCGTGTCCGCGCGATAGAGATTGCGGAACGTCTGGTTGGTGAGCAGGCGCTTGGCCGTCAGGAAGGGCCGGCGTTTGCCCAGCAAATCATGCAATGCCGGTCCGGCAATGATGACCGTCGGCAGCACGCGGGTGTCGGTCCTGTTTTCCAGCGAAATGCGCATCGGGCCGGGTTGCATCTCCAGCGTCTGGCTCTGGACATGGTCGCGGTCGAAGACCAAGGAGAGGCTTCGGCGCTCCTTTGTTGGTTCGCCCTTCGCGTCGATGAACTGCGCTGAATGGGTGACTGGCTCGAAGACGATAATGAACTCGGGCGGAAGCCGTATGGGCAGAACCGCCTTTTCACCGGGCGCAAGCTCGATACCTTCCAGCAAGAACGCTTCCATCTTTTTGGCGAAATCTTCTTCCGGCAGATCGACGCCGGACGCCCAGTAGATTTGGCGGAAATATTCCAGCAACGGCAGTTCGTGTGGATCGTGGGCGGCAATCCTGCGCACGCGGGGACTGACGGTGAATGTCACCTCGACCATCTCGTCGAGGGTCGGCGGATAGCCCTCGGCGCACAGCGCGCATGTGTATTCGTCCTTCTGCAGGGTTTTCAACGTGGCATTGGTGTCGAGCACGCCGCCACAGCCGGGGCACAGAACATTCCAGGAAATGTCGAAGATGCCCACCCTTGCCGCGTGGAGAAAGGCGCCTATGGTGCGTTCCTCGTCGAGGCCATGCTTGCCGGCGAAGGCTGGCGCATTGATGCGGCAAAGTTCGCGGTCCTGGCCCTCCACGATGGTCCGCTCGATCGCGTCGATTGCCTGTGGATCAACATCGTTCGATTGCCGCAGAAGCGAGAACAGATCCTGAGCTTCGTTCATCGTGCAGGCTCCGGAAAATGCGCCCCCGAGGCGGGTTGATCCGGACCGCTCTTTGGTCCGAGTCGCCATTTTACTTCGAAACGGACCGTACGGCCATTCGAATAGACAAGCCTGGTGACAGTCCAATTTCCATTCAGCAGATTTTCACCGGCCACAACCGGCACTATGATGGTACATTGGGCATTCATTTTTGGGGCTTTCTCCCGTGCCGACATCTGACAACCCGCCATTTCCCGCGGCTCTGCGCCTTTTCTCCGCAGGGGTTATCATCGTCCTGATCGTAGGCGCCGGCCTGTTTTTCGCGCCGGCACTGGTCAAGCCGCGCTGGCCATGGCCCGTCACGCCATTTAGTGCCCGCTTCCTCGGCGGCTTCTACACCGCCGAAATGGCGGTGATGGCGGCGCTCTTGTTCTGGAATCGCTGGTCGCCCGGCAGGCTGGTGCTCGTCATGGCCTTCATCTTCACCGTCATCGTGTCGGCGGTTTCGTTGATCAATCTCGGCTATTTCAATTTCGAGCGCAAAGCGGCCTGGCTCTGGTTCCTGGTCTATCTTGCCTCAGCCGCGGTATCCGGGCTGTTCCTGTGGCGGGCCAGGGCTCGTCCTTCAGCAAAAGGCGTGACCCTAAACCCCGCATGGCGCGGCTACATGTTGGCGGAAACGGCGATCCTTGGGCTCTATGGCGTCGGCATGTTGCTGTTTCCGCTGATGGTCAGCAGCACCTGGCCATGGCCGGTCGATCCCTTCCACGCCCAGGTCTACAGCGCCATCTTCCTCGCCGGCGCCGGCGGCGCATATCTGATCTGGAAAAGCGCTCCGCGCGAGGAACTGCTGGTGCTTGGCCTGGCGCAGTTTCTGGTTGGCCTGCTTGCCATCCTTGGCCTCGTCATCACCGACGCTGCGGTGCATCGGATCGACTGGACGGCGCCCAAGACATTGTGCTGGCTTGCCCTTTTCGGCTGGATCGGCATCAGCGGCGTCTTCAAACTCTCCGCCGCCTACCGCTATTTCAGCGCGCAATCGGCAGCATAGCTTGCAGAGATAGCTGGATTTTCAGGTGACGTCTGGTGCATCGTGCCGGGCCGATTGCCCTCGCCGGGAACGCCATGACCAGCACGACCTCGCCATCCTCCGAGAAAATCCAGCCGCAGCTCCGCCCCGTCCGGCCAAGCGACGCGGAGGCGCTTTGCGCTATCTTCAACATGCCGGGCTTCCGCTGGGGCACGCTCAGGATGCCCTTCGAGATGGTGGAGCAGGTGGAGCGGCGCATCGCCAAGGCCGGCCAGGAAACCACCTGGATCGTCGCGGAGTTGGACGGCAAGGTCGTCGGCCATGGCAGCCTAGTCGTGCAGGGGTCGCCACGCCGGTCGCATATCGGCGAGATCAATATCGGCCTTGACGATGGCTTTGTCGGCAAGGGCATCGGCTCTGCCATACTTGGCGCGCTGCTTGACGTGGCCGATAACTGGCGCGCCCTGAAGCGGGTCGAATTGACCGTCTATGCCGACAACGAACCGGCCGTCCGTCTCTACACAAACCAGGGCTTCGAGGTCGAAGGTCGGCATGTGAAGGCCGGTTTTACCGACGGGCAGTACCGCGACCTGCTGAGCATGGCCCGACTGCGGTTTTGAGATCCGCTGTTTGGAGACTTATCTGTTTTGATCGAGTTGACGATCTATGTGTGGGCCGGCCGGGTCCAGCAAGTCTGGTCTCCCTTGGCGTTTGCACCGCGAGCGGCTAGACGGGACCAATGACCGCCGTCTCTGACCCAACCGCTGCGCCTCCGGCGAAAATTCTGGCCGTGCTGTCGCTGCTCTGCCCGGAAGTCGTGCGTGACATCGAGCAGAACTGGAATGCGCCGGTTTCCGATTACGCCCGCCATCTGTGGCGGCCGGTGGCAAGGCCTGCATCGGCCCCGGCGGTCGCTGCCCGCTCGATCCTGCGCGACGTCCTGCATCAGCGCCTTGGTGCGATCATGCAGCCTAAAGAGATCGGCAAGACCCTCGAAGAGTTCGAGCGCAGACCGGTGATCCAGTCCGGCCTGCACTGCCTGCTGCTGATGGACCGGATCACCTTCGATGCCCTCCTGCTTGCCTGGCTCGGCGCGGTCGAAAACGGGCTGTCGGCCTTCGTCGGCTTCATGGGAACGACGATGACCATGGAAACGAATGGCCGGGAGGGGCCGGGATGGCTCGATGTCGGCGACGACAAGGTCAATTTGTTTGGCATGGGGCGCCACAAACTGTGCCGCAAGAGCGCCTGCGTGGCCGGTCCCGTCTCCCTCAACAAGCGCGCGCTCGAAGCGGTGGGCGATGAAACGGATGCCAGCCGCTGGCTGGGCACGCTGCTTGCCGGCCACGACAAGGTGTTTGGGACCGCCGCCGATGCGCTGACGGCCCTCAACGAGGATCTGGTCGCCGATTGGGATCGTTCCGGCATGGCCCGGCCGGTCTTCATCGATGATCGGCTCGCCGCGGCCGCCATGGCGCGGCATCTGGAACACGACGGCAGCCTTCTTTCCAGGCTGCTCATCGAGCCGGCAAGGCGCCAGCGTCTCGAACGTGCCTTGCAAGTGGCGGCATCGGGCCCATTTGGCAGATTCCTGCCCAATAGCACGGCCTATTTCTGGGGCATCCGCGAGGAGCGCGTGCGCAAGCTCGTGCTCGAGAACGGGCAGTTGATCGAGCCTGACAGGCCGCATGGTCTCTCCATCCCGTTCGAGCGGCCGCATCTCAGGCAGGCGCTGCTGGACGGCGTGCTGCTGCCGAACCTGTTCCTGATGTTCCTCGTCCTTGCCATCTTGCCGCGCGTGCGGGTCGTGGGTGGCCTGAGGCAGATCGGCTACGTATCGCTTTTCCACTCGATCCTGCTGGCAGCGCTAGACGAAAACGCGCCGGAGGAGCGCGATCTGGCTGAGGAGCTGCAGGTTCGGGAAAATGCCTGGGGCATGCGGGTCATCGATGAAAAGATCTCAGTCCGCGAGCAGCTTGCCGGCCTGCCGGAAGGGGCGCTTTTCCCGGACCTCCTCCGGCAGTACCGATTGCGGACCTTTGCCGAGACGACCGACGACCTGAAACTGGTTCGCGAAAACGCCCGATGGCGCAAGATCGGCCAGGCAGGCATCAGGGCGACCTGACATCGCCGCAGCTGTCATTGCACGACCCCGGCCTTGCGGAGCCCCTCCACCACGAGCTCGAAAGCGGCAGGGTTCTTGTAGGGCAAGACTTTGCGACGGTATTCCAACGAATAGTCGGGATTGACGCGGAACACTTCCTCCCACTGCTCGCGTGCCTCCGCGGAACGGCCCAAATGACCATAGCACGCCGCCAGCAGCACGCGTGAGACGTCGGTGCCGGGGTTGCGGACGAGCCGCCGCTTCAGGATGCCGACGGCCTCCTCGTACCTGCCCAGCTGGAACGTCGCCTGCGCGTGGAAGTGCAGGAAAATGTCCGGATAGTACGGGTTCAGGGCCATTGCCCGCTCGAAACAGAGGAGCGCCTCCTCGGACCTGCCCGCGTAGTGCAGCGCGTTGCCGAGGCTCTCGTGCCCCTCGACAAGATTGGGAGCAAGCGCGATCACGCGTTCCGCCTCGCGGATGGCCACGTCATGCCGTCGCAAGTACAAGTTGACGATGCCCAGCGCCCAATGCGCGTGGGGGTATCGATCGTCGAGCGCCACCGCCCGCGTCGCAGCCTCGATCGCCTGTTCCAGCGATTTCGACGGCGATTGGCTCCACCTGTTGATGTAGGCCAGCCCGTGCGCCACGGCGAGGAACGCGAATGCCGGAGCGAATTTCGGGTCCAGTTCGATGGCCCGTTCCAGCAGTTCCCGGCCTTGGCTGTTCTGCTCTCTCGTGAACCGCCACATATGTTCACGGCCACGCAGGAAGCAGTCATACGCTTCCAGATTTTGGGTATGCTCTGTCGCGAGCCGCTGCTGGTCGCCCCCCTTCAGGTTGAGCGCGAGCGCGCCGACGATGTGCTGCGTGACGTCGTCCTGAACGGCGAAGATATCGGTCAGGTCGCGATCGAACCGCTCCGCCCAAAGATGGCCGCCCGAGGTTGCATCGATGAGCTGCGCCGTGATGCGCACCCTGTTGCCCGACTTGCGCACGCTGCCCTCGAGCACATGCCGCACGCCGAGCTTCGCGCCCACCTCCTGCACATGGACGTTCTGGCCCTTGAAGGTGAACGACGAATTGCGGGCCACGACGAATAGCTGCGACAGTTTCGAGAGCGCCGTGATGATATCTTCCGAGATACCGTCGGCGAAGTAGTCCTGCTCGGCGTCGCCGCTCATGTTGGCGAACGGCAGGACGGCGATCGAAAGCTTCGGCGGCGCTGCTGCCGCAGGCCGGCTCGCCGCGGTTTCCGAAGTCGCGGGCGCCTTGGCCCCGGCGGTGCCGACCTGCAGCGAATAGACCCGGATGGGCTCGGCGATGTTCTTGAGCTGGGTGTTGCCGAGATCGCTGACCGAGAGGTCGAGCCTCGCCTTGACCTGGCGATAGGCATCTTCGGACAGGCAAATGGCGCCCGGCGCTGCGATGCCCTCCAGACGCGACGCGATGTTGACGCCGTCACCCATCAGGTCGCCGTCGCTTTCCTCGACTACGTCCCCCAAATGGATGCCGATCCGGAACTCGATACGGCGGTCCTGCGGCACGCCGGCATTGCGCTCAACCATGCCATTTTGAACCTCAACGGCGCAGCGCACGGCATCCACCACGCTGCGGAACTCGACCAGCGCCCCATCGCCGGTGCGCTTGATCACGCGCCCGTTGTGCACGGCGATGATGGGATCAATCAGGTCGCTGCGCAGGGCCCGCAACCGCGCCAAGGTACGATCTTCGTCCGCGCTCGCGAGCCGGCTGTATCCGACAACATCTGCGGCCAGGATAGCGGCCAGCTTGCGGTTCTCGCTCATGGGTCCGTCTCCTCATCTCCACGATAACAGGAGACGGAGGCTAGGAGGGAACTTTCGCAAACGATGGCAGCCGCCCGAATCGGCAGCGCCCTGCCCAGGACCCGCACGGATCACTCGATGCCCATTTGCACTGCCGCTTGCCGGTCGAGCGCTATCGGTCCATCCTTGTGAATATCCTGGCCGTGAGGTGCGTAGCGAGATCACGCCGTCACGGCCGCTAAAGCGCGCTGCGTTTGAACGAATTCAGGCGACGCGCCTTAGGTGTTTGTTTTTATGCATGTCGTTATCCCAAAACCGGGTTCACTTTTGGGCGACATGCATTGGTGAGGTCTTGTTCGATGGACTGCTCGGGCTGCGGTTTCGAGGTTGAGGGCGGTTTTGCTTTCTGTCCGAGGTGTGGCAAGCGCCAGCCCGTGCCATGCGCCAGTTGCGGCTACCCCTGCGCACCTGATTTCGAATTCTGTCCGAAATGCGGGGCAAGCGTCGGTGCGCCCGCGAAAGCCGTCGAACGGCCTGCTCCGACACCAAGCCGGACCATTGTACCGCCTTCTCGAGCGCCGTCGCTGCTTGCGAACATCGAAAGCGACGATGGGCCGCATCCGGTCTCCGACGCCGATCGCCGGACGGTGACGGTCCTGTTTGCCGACCTTTGCGGCTTCACGACACTCAGCGAGCAGCTCGACCCCGAGGTGATGCAAACGCTGCAGAACGAACTGTTCAAGGAATTGACGGCGGCCGTGCGAAACTTCGGTGGTTTCGTCGACAAATTCATCGGCGATGCACTGCTCGCTTTGTTCGGGGCGCCCGTCGCGCATGAGGACGATCCGGAACGTGCGCTTCGCGCCGCTCTCGACATGATCGCCCGGACGGCGCGGCTCGGCGAAAGCGCCCCCCACTCCGGCTCGCCTCTGTTGCTCCACATCGGCATAAACACCGGTCCGGTCGTCACTGGCGGATTGGGCATCGGCACCGCCAAATCCTATTCGGTGACCGGCGACACCGTGAATACGGCGCAACGCCTGCAATCGCTGGCCGCACCGGGTGAGGTGCTGGTGGGCGAGCTCACTCACAGGCTGACCCGGCATGCCTTCTCCTACGAGCCGCTGGGTGATGTCGTGCTTCGCGGCAAGGCTGGCAGTGTGCTCGTCCATCGGCTGGATGCACCGCTTGCGGCGCCGCGTACGGCGCGTGGGCTCGAGGCGCTCGGCCTCAGCGCACCGATGATAGGCCGTGATGCGGAGCTGCATAGAATGCTGGCGAGCCTTGACCAGGCGTGCGGCGGCTCGGCCCAACTTGTCCGCCTCGTTGGAGAAGCCGGTATCGGGAAATCGCGACTGGTGAAGGAGTTCGTCGCCCGCGTCGGCGACGAGGATCGTTTTCGCAACCTCGCCGTGCGGCAGGCCACGTGCTCACCGCTGGGCGAACGATCATTTGGCGCCTTGGGCGCGGTGGTGCGCAGCGCTGCCGGGATGATGCAGAACGACACCGGGGACGAAATGCGGGGGAAGCTCGCAGGCTTGCTGACCGATCTCGGCCTGCAGGGCGAGGAGGCGAAGCGGCTGATGCCCTTGCTCTACCATGTGCTTGGCCTTGGCGACCCCGATGCCACCTTGCAGCATGTCGAGCCCGAGCAGCTGCGGCGGCAAATTCTCTACGCAGTCCGCACGATCATCGAACGGCGGCTTGCGTTGTCGCCGCTGTTGATCGTCGTCGAAGACCTGCATTGGGCCGACGCCGTGTCGCTCGAAGCACTGCGTTTCGTGATGGACAGGTTGGAACGCACGCGGCTGATGTTGCTGGTCACGCATCGTCCGGAGCCGGACCACGGCCAGCTCGACTCAAGTCGGGTCAGTCACACAGCGCTCAGGCTTTCGCCGCTCAGCCGCGATGACGGACGCAGCCTGCTGGCGGCGCTTTTCGGCGAGAGCTGGGTAAACTCCGCAGGAACGCTTCTTGACCAGATCCTCGAGCGCGCGAGCGGCAACCCCCTTTTTATCGAGGAGATCGTTCGAGGCCTTATCGATCGCGGTGTCCTGGTGCGCGAGGGCCAGCGATGGCGGACTGTGGCAGGCGAAGCCGCAACCGGCATTCCCGCCACCATCCAGGCAATGTTGCTTGCCCGTGTCGACCGCCTGCCCCAGGAGGTGCGCCGTTTGGCCCAGGAAGCCGCGGTGATCGGCCCGCGCTTCGATGCCATACTTCTGAAGGCCGTGACAGCCGACCCCGGCCGGCTGGAATCCGGCTGCGAACTGCTTTGCGATGCGGAAATCATCGAGGAAGTTGCCGGATCAGGCTCGGTCTCGTCGCAAAGCTACCGCTTTACGCAAACATTGCTGCAGGACGTGATTTACCAGAATCTGCTTCTGCAGCGCCGGACCGACATCCACGGGCGGGTCGGTGCTGCCTTGGAGCAACTGTGCGGCGAAAAACCGGAACGGCTTGAGGATTTGACCGTGCTCGGTCATCATTTCGCACAGAGTGCCGAGCGGGAGAAGGGCGCGCACTACCTGCAGGCGGCGGGCGATCGCGCTCGCATGATCTACGCCAACGACGACGCCCTTCGTTTCTACGAGCGGGCACTGACTGCGTTGGGTGCGACCGGGCAAACACCGCTCAAACTGGCGATTGCAGAGCGCATTGCCGATTTGAGCGGCCCGGCAGGCCGCCGCGAGATCGCGCACCACCACTATGAGACGGTGTTGCAGGCATACCGCGAGTCAGCCGATCGTGTCGCTTCGGCGCGCGTTTTGCGTAAGATCGGTCGGCTGCTCTGGGACGTCGGCAAGCGCGACAACGCAGAATCGCGCTATGCCGAAGCGGCAGCGCTCCTCGATGGAGCGGATGCCCCGATCGAGCAGGCGCATCTGTGGCAAGAACGTGGCCGGCAGGCGTTTCGTAGCGGGGATCACCCTCTCGCGGCAAAATGGGCGGATGCGGCGCTGGATTGCGTGCGCACGCTGACAACGGAGCATGTCTCCGAGGCCGGGCGTGATGCCACTCTTGTGACCGCCGAGGCCCTCAATACCAAGGCAGTCGCGCTGGCTCGCCTTGGGCGAAACCGGGAAGCCGTGGGTCAGGTCGAGCGTAGCATCGAATTGGCCGAAGCCGCCGGTCTGCTGGGCGCGGCCTGCCGCGGCTACACCAATCTCGGCGTGCTTTACACGACCATCGATCCGACACAGGCGATGGCGGTCTGTCGGCGCGGTCTCGAAGTGGCGCGCCATATTGGCGATCTGGGTTTCCAGGCGCGCCTCCTCGCCAATCTGGCGGTCGCCTGCTGTACTTTCACCGATCGCTGTCCAACGGAGGGCGTCCCTGCTGCAGAGAAGGCCATCGAGATCGACCGGGCGCTCGACCAGCGCGAGCACCTGCCGGTGCCGTTGATCGTGCTTGGGCAGATCCACCAGTGCAACGGCCGTCCGGAACTGGCGGTCGGCTTGTTCCACGAAGCCCTGGACGTAGCCCGCGAAACGGGCGAACCCCAACTGCTGTTTCCGTGCTATGATGGTCTCGCAACGCTTAATCTCGACCTCGACAATCTGGCCGAGGCCGAACGCTACTTTTCCTTGGCGCAGGGTATATGCGCCCAGCACGGGCTCGACCCGGAAGCGCTTGTGGTGCTGCCTTTTCTCGACTAGCCGGGTGGGAGGTTGAAATGTCCGCGCCTCGTGACTTGGTACCGCTTCAACCGGGCGACCGCGCGCCGAACGTGGTACTCGACGCCATTACCCAGGAAGGCAAGATCGCGCTAGACGACTTCCGCGGACAAAAACCGGTGCTGGTCGGCTTGTTTCGAGGTCTGCATTGTGCGTTTTGCCGGCGCCATATCGCCGCCCAGGCGCGGCTTGATCCGGAGCTGCGCGAGAAGGGCGTGGAGAGCCTGACGGTGGTCAACACGCCGATCGAACGGGCGCGCCTCTATTTCCGCTACCACCCGATGCCGAATCTGCTTGCGGCCTCCGACCCTGAACGCGCTTCGCATCGTGCTTTTGGACTGCCCAATCTCGAATTCACCCAAAACGAGACGAACTGGCCGTACAAGGTCTCGATGGCAGCGGTAAAGGATATGCGGATTGAGATGCCAGGCGAGTTGCCTGGTCCTTTGGATCCTTTGGCGGCCGGCGAAATCCTCGACAAGAGGGACCATTACGAACTGACCGAAGCCGACGAGCAGATGTTGGCAACCGGGCACGGACAACTGGTCGGTCAGTTCCTTTTGGACCGGCAGGGGATCGTGCGCTGGAGCTTCACGGAGGTTCCAGAGGGAGGACGATACATGTTTGGGGCGCCAAGCCCGCGGGAGCTCATGTCAGCCGTGTCCCAAGTCACCCAATAGGCTTGCACCGCTACATCGCCGGTTGGCAAGGCCATGTAAGCAAAAGGCGCCCCGAAGGGCGCCTCTTAGTCGCTTGATTTCCAGAAGGAAACTGGAGCGGGTGAAGCGATTCGAACGCTCGACCCCAACCTTGGCAAGCGACACGAGGGTGAACTGCAGCGAAATCCCGTAACGGTGACCGCGCGGTAACCTCTCATAATCGCATCTGCGTCAACGGCGTTGGAGTATGCCTGGGCCAGGCCGGTCCCCGAGCGCCGCGCGCGGACGCCATACCTCTGCGACGCGCGCTTTTCCGGTCCTTGGCCGCGCATATGGTCTTGCCATAGGGCTTTCGCTATAGTCATGCGCGGTGGAACCGGTTCAACATCTCGAACGGAAGCTAGTCGCTATCCTCGCCGCCGACGTTGTGGGGTACAGTCGGCTGATGGGGCTGGACGAGACGGGCACGCTTACCCGGCTCAAGTCGCTCCGCCGAGAATTCATCGAACCGTCGATCGAGGGGTACCATGGTCGCATCGTCAAGCTCATGGGCGATGGGGCTTTGGTCGAGTTCGCCAGCGTCGTCGATGCGGTGGCTTGCGCCGTCGAAATCCAGCGGGTCACCACGCAGCAGAACCTCAGTCTTCCCGAAGATACTCGGATCGTGTTCCGCATCGGGATCAACCTTGGTGACGTGATCATCGACAAGGACGACGTCTACGGCGACGGCGTCAACATCGCGGCCCGGCTGGAGGGGCTGAGCGATCCTGGCGGCATCGTCATCTCGGGAACGGCCTACGATCAGGCCCATAACAAGCTCGGCCTGATCTTCAAGTCACTCGGCGAACAGCGCCTCAAGAACATTCCAGAACGGGTCCGCGCCTATCGCGTTCTGCTGGAACAGACCGGAGGAGCCAGGAAGTCGCGCTCTCGGCGGTGGCCTGTGATCGGCGTGGCGGCGCTCCTTCTGGCTCTGGCAGCGGGGATTGCCCTGATGCTTTGGCCGCAGGTAATTGGCCTCCTGCCTGGTCACGGTTCCCATCCGGCCGCTTCAACGCCCGGCAAGCCTTCCATAGCCGTGTTGCCGTTTACCGATCTCGGCCAGAAAGCGGGGCAGGATTACTTTGCTGAGGGGCTCGCAGACGATCTCATCACCGATCTGTCCAAGATCTCCGGGCTCCTCGTCATCGCCCGCAATTCCGCGTTCTCCTTCAAGGATCGATCCCTCGACGTCGACGAGATCGCGGCGCAGTTGAACGTCCGCTACGTGGTCGAGGGCAGTGTCCGCCGGGAGGGCGATGCAGTCCGGATCAATGTTCAGCTCATCGATGCCAAAACGGGGAGCAACATCTGGGCCGAGCGCTACGACCGCGACTACTCCCGGCTATTTGCGCTTCAGGACGAGGTGATCGGGCGCATCGTCGAGGCACTCTCGGTACGCCTGACGGAAGGCGAAAGGGCACAGATTGCTCGTCTCCCTACGCGAAGCCTGGAGGCATACGATTTCTACACCCGAGCCGAGCAGAAGGTTTATGTGGTCGACAACAGGTCTCTCGGCGAGACCCTGTCCCTGTATCAAAAAGCGATCAAGCTTGATCCTGCGTTTGCGGATGCTTACTCGGGCTATGCTCGCGCCACGGTGGACGTGCTCGGCTTCGACTATCAGTTGCTCATGCTCAGCGCCGTCGCTCGCCAGCGCGCCTATGAAGCGGCAGGGCGGGCGCTGGAGCTCAATCCCCAGTCATCGAGAGCATATGCTGTGCTCGGCATCCTGCAGATGCTGGATGGCGAATGGGACCAGGCGATCGCATCTGTCCAGAAAGCCGTCGAACTGGACCCGAACGGCGCGGAGGCAGAGCTCAACCTGGCCATCGTGCTCACCTACGCAGGACAGGGCCCGGAGGCTCTGGCTGCGATGGAGCGCGTGTTGCAACTCGATCCCAAGCCGCGAGCGCAGGTCTTCGACTACTACGGCTTCGTGCTCTACATGAACCGCCAATACGAGAAGGCCTTGCGGGCGCTAAGCCAGGTCCAGCCGGAAGAGCGCAGCGACCTCGGCCTCGAAACCCTCGCAATGGCAAATGCGCGGCTGGGCCGAATGGCCGAGGCGCACGATGCGGTTGCAGCAATCCTGAAAAAGATCCCCGAGCAGAACCTCGCCGCTTATCGTGCCGTCTATGCCCACCACCGGCGGCAACAGGACCTCGATCACCGGCTGGACGCCCTTCGCGCCGCGGGAATTCCCGAGCGGAGCTTCGATTTTCGCGGGCGGGAAGAAGACCGCCTGGACGGCTCCCTCTTACGCGCCCTGACAGGCGATCGGACATGGGTCGGACGTCAACACAATGGTGCTCCGTTCGTCATGGAGCTGAGTGCAAATGGAGATTTCGCCCTGAGTTCGCAAAGCAGCATCATCACCGGCGCGTCCAGCCTGGATGGCAACCTCTTCTGCACGCAATCCACCGCGACCTTGCTCGGCCGCAAGTTCTGCGCCCCGGTCTTTCGCAACCCCCAGGGGAGCAGCGAAACGCAGGACGAGTATGTTTGGCCGGACTCCGTCACCGTCTGGTATTTCTCAGTGTCTCAGTGACGGGCACCATTCAACTTACGGCTCGCGACATGCGCCTCGGCTAGTTGGCGGCCGCTCTAGCCTCGAATTCCTTCGCCTCAACTGCGGCCCATTCGGCTTCCGCCTTCGCAATGACAGGCACTGGGTTGGCATCGAAGTCTTCCTCCAGGCCCCCCTTTCCGGAGAAAAGGAAGAGCTTGCCATCGACGATGCGGAACGCTTCCGGGTCAAGGTTCGCAGATGCCTCCTTCGCTGACATTCCCCCGGTGCAGAAGCCGCCGAATTGAGGAGCATAGCGCACAGGCTCGGAAATAAAGGCATCGCGGTGCTGGACGCTGGCGAAGTACCACGTCGCCCCAAGCCATTTCTTCGAGATCTTGGGCGAACCCATCGTCGCGCGACCGTCCGTGAAGTACGCCACCGGATCGTAGCCCAGTATGGCGACGTTGCCGAAATATCCGGTGTTCACTCCGTCGCCGGCGTAGGATGCGCTAGTGCCGAATAGTAGGATGGAGACGGCGGCTACTCCCGCGCAAAGCAAACTGTCAAACGTGGAACGGTTCTCTGTCATGTTCTTCTCCCGTAACCCTACTCGATGTCAGTTGCCGAGGGCGATGCACACCTTGTACGACGACCCCATCGTTTCCTTGGGTTGGCATTTTGCGCCGTGCTTCTTGAGCAAGACCATTACATCGGCGCTCTGAAAGAACGTCGCGCGGCTGAGAGGCGTGTAGCCGTATTCCTGGATTGCCTCGACCTGTGCTCCGTGCGCGATCAACAGCTCCGCAATGGCCGTCTGGTTCTCTTCTGCTGCCACATGCAGCGGCGTAATCTTGTGCGTGCTCAACGCATCGACCTCGGCCCCGTGGTCGAGCAGCAATTTAGCTATGTCCAGGCTTCCTGAGTAGGCTGCCGCATGAAGGGCAGTGAAGCCGCGGTCGTTGCGGGCTTCGATGTCGGCCTTGGTCTCGATCAACACAATGGCGACCTCGGTCTTGCCGGCAAGTGCTGCATCGATCAGCGGGGTCTGTCGGCTTTCGTCGCGATCGTTCACATCGGCGCCTTGTGCCAGGAGTTCGGCGACCTTGCCGGCGTCGCCCTCTCCGGCAGCATCATGAAGGGGCCCCGCAATCGCCGGCCCGGCAGCAAACCAGGAAATGAAGGTAACGACGAGAGCCCGACAGACAATACGAACCCAGCCGGTTCCGAAACGCCTGACCCGCATCGGGAAGGCCTTCGGCAGCAACAATCGCCGGGAGACCATCATCGCCTAACCCTCCGGGCGCCGCTCGCCTACAGATGGACGTGTATAAGGCCACTCTAATACATTCTGCGCAGCGCAGCCATAGGGTTCCAGGTCGTGCGCGAGTTGAAGTCGCAGCGAGGCGCCATGTGCTCAACTGGCCGTCGGCGATATTGTCGGAGGGATCATCCTCGGCGGATCAATCGATCCTGTTCATAATCCGATCGATGTCGTGGAGCTTGCGCTCGAAAAGGGCGCGACCACGGTCATGATGCCTGTGTCCTGTCGCCGGACCCTCATCGACCTGTCGGATGATGTTGCGACGAAAATCCAGGTGCTTTTCTATGCCGATGCGCCGGACGCGCTGCGAAAGGCCCTGCACCACTGAATCAGATGACCCTGCGAAAACAGAAATCCCCCGCGCGCTCCCCAGCGCCAGACAGCAAAAAGGCCCGGTTACCCGGGCCCTTTAAGCTTTTCAAATCTAAAGAAGATTTGGAGCGGGTGAAGCGATTCGAACGCTCGACCCCAACCTTGGCAAGGTTGTGCTCTACCCCTGAGCTACACCCGCTCACACGGCGTCTTGGCCGCAAGCCGGGCCTATATGGCTGAAGAGCGCGGCGATTGCAACAGGGAAATGTCAGGCATTTTGCTATGCGGCGGGCGCACTCGCCGGGATGTCGCATGACGGTCTTGTGTCGGCTGCCCCATTGGCCGTAAACGGCTTGGCAGGAAACGGGACGAAGACAAAACCGATGCCGAAGACCGAAGCCGAGCTGATGGAATTTCTTGCCGAACTCGGGATCGCTGCCTCGACGCGGCGCCATCCGCCGCTGTTCACGGTTGCCGATTCGCAGGCGCTGCGCGGCGAAATCGCCGGTGGCCACACGAAAAACCTGTTCCTGAAGGACAAGAAGGACAATTTCTTCCTGGTCAGCGTCGGCGAGGACGCGGTCGTCGACCTGAAGCAGATCCACCAGCTGATCGGCGCTGCCAGCCGCGTGTCCTTCGGCAAGCCGGAGATGCTGATGGAGCTGCTCGGCGTGACGCCGGGCGCGGTCACGGTCTTCGGCCTGATCAACGACGTTGCGGGCCGGGTCAAGGTGGTTCTCGACAAGGCGCTGATGGACCATGCGGTGATCAACGCGCATCCGCTGACCAATGAGGCGACGACATCGGTCGCAGCGGCGGACCTGATCAGATTCGTCGAGGCAACCGGCCACGATGCTGCTATCTTGAAAGTCTCCGCGTGATCGCCACATGGATGACCTAAGTCAGATTGTCTGAAAGGCGCCTGGCCGCCGGCGGCCACGCCACGGAAGGGTAAAGAGATGAGCGACAACAATCCGTTTGGAAGCCATGGCGGCCAATATTCCACCACCGTGCAATATGGTGGAACGGAGGCTCCGCGCGCGAAAGTCGCGCTTGGCGAGGCGCCGCCGGCCGCCGCCCCAGAGGCCGCCGATGTGATCAAGGACACGACGACCGCCGCGTTTGCCGCCGACGTCATCCAGGAATCGCGCCGCCAGCCGGTGCTGGTCGATTTCTGGGCCCCCTGGTGCGGGCCTTGCAAGCAGCTGACGCCGCTGCTGGAGAAGGCGGTCAAGGCCGCCGGCGGCAGGGTCAAGCTGGTCAAGATGAACATCGACGACCATCCCTCGATCGCCGGCCAGCTCGGCATCCAGTCAATCCCCGCGGTCATCGCCTTCAAGGACGGCCAGCCGGTCGACGGCTTCATGGGCGCGATCCCCGAAAGCCAGATCGCCGAATTCATCACCAAGGTGGGCGGCAAGGGCAATGGTGCGCCCCCGGTGGCCGAGGCCCTGGCCGCGGCTGCCGAGGCGCGGGAGGCCGGCGACATGCAGACGGCGGCCGATATCTACGATGCCATCCTGGCGCAGGCGCCGGAGACGGTCGAGGCGATTGGCGGGCTGGGCGACCTGTTGTTCGAGGCTGGTGACATCGAGGGCGCCGAAACGTTGTTGGCAACCGCGCCTGAGGCCAAGAAGGATGCGCCGCCGCTGGCCGCCCTGCGCGCCAAGATGGCGCTGGCGGCGCAAGCGGCAGCGCTTGGCAACCCGGCCGAGTTCGAGCGGCGCCTGGCCGAGAACCCCGGCGATCATCAGGCGCGTTTCGATCTGGCCATGATCCAGAACGCCAATGGCGATCGCACGGCGGCGGCCGACAATCTGCTGGCCATCATCAAGTCCGACCGCGCCTGGAACGAGGACGGCGCCAAGACGCAATTGCTGCAGTTGTTCGAGGCCTGGGGCATGACCGACGAGGCGACGCTTGCGGCGCGCCGCAAATTGTCGTCGCTGCTGTTTTCCTGAGCCGGTTACCGATTGTTGGCCGTACGGGCTTGCGGCCGGCGACCATCGCGCCAGATTACCCGTCGAGGACAGCGCTTCGGTGGGAAGCGATCGGAGGAATGAGGTGCAAGCGGGAAACGCGCATTATCGGCTCGCCAAGAATTTGCCGTCGACGATCTCGATCTTTCCGCTCGAGGGTGCGCTTTTGCTGCCGGGAGGCCGCATGCCTCTCAACGTCTTCGAGCCGCGCTACCTGCAGATGGTGGACGAGGCCATCGCCGGCTCGCGGCTCATCGGCATCATCCAGCCCAGCCTCGACGGCGCCTTGCGCGACGACGGCGAGCCGGAGCTCTGCAATGTCGGCTGCGCCGGGCGCATCATCGCCTTTTCTGAAACCGGCGACGGCCGCTATCTGATTTCGCTGCAGGGCGTTTGCCGGTTCCGCATCGCCCACGAGTTGACGGTCAAGACGCCGTTTCGCCAGTGCAAGCTGGCGCCCTTCCTGGCCGATCTCGACGAGGACCAGGCGGCGAACGAGATCGACCGGCCATCGCTGCTCAAGGCGTTTCGCGCCTATCTGCAGGCCAATGACCTCGAAGCCGACTGGGAGAGCGTCAGCCGGGCCGAAAACGCCATGCTGGTCAACGCGCTGTCGATGATGGCGCCCTATGGGCCGGCCGAGAAACAGGCGCTGCTCGAGGCGGCGGATCTGAAGACACGGGCCGAAACGCTGATCGCCATCACCGAAATGGCGCTGGCGCGCGAGAATGAGGATTTTGGTTCGAGCTTGCAATGAGATGTGTCGATGTTTAGCCGGCCTGCAAACGACAAATTTCCTGCGTTGGCGGCCTGACCTTGCTCTCGACACATCTTGGGTCCGACACGGACCCGACACTTGAGAAGAGGACACGATGGCAGCGGACGGACGCGACGGGAAGAAGGTCAGTGTCGACCCCAAGCTGCTGGAGCTGCTGGCTTGCCCGCTGACCAAGGGGCCGCTGACCTGGGATCCGGAGCGCGGCGAACTGGTCTCCCGGGTCGCCAAGCTCGCCTATCCGGTGCGCGACGGCATCCCGATCATGCTGCCTTCGGAAGCGCGGACGCTCTCCGTGGAGGATGTGTTGTCGCCGCCACGTTTGAGTGGGCCGTCTTGATGGGCGACGAGAGTGGCAGCGGCTGGCGGTACGGCGCCCCCCTCTCCTACTGAAAATTGCGTCCCTTGGGCATGACACTTTCCGCCTCTTCCGACAGCGTTGCGAGGTCCGGTCGGATCGCCGCGTTGCGTGGCGCGGGGTCGCGATCCGTACCGCTGACGGGGTGTTCCGCAGGGCCGGCGACTGTCAGGTTGGCTTGGCTGACCTTTTCCAGGAGCACGGTCAGCCAGGGGGTCAAATCCTCGATCTTCTCGGCGACGATATGGATGACATCCGATTCCGACTGCAATTTGCCGGTGACGCGGACGAACCTGGCGCCCATGATGACGGGCCGGTAGCGGTCGAAGGTTCTCTGCCAGATGATGATGTTGGCGACGGCCTTGTCGTCCTCCAGCGTCAGGAAGATCGCGTTGCCCTTGCCGGGGCGCTGCCGCACCAGCACGAGGCCGGCGACCGAGACACGCCTGCCATCGCGCACGGATGGCAATCCGGCATTGGGCGTGACGCCGGCCCGGTCGAGCCGCTCGCGCAGGAAGGCGACCGGATGCGCCTTCAGCGACAGGCCGAGCGAACGGTAGTCATGGATGACATGCTCGCCGAGCGGCATTTTGGGCAGCTTCGTCTCCAGCTCCAGCTCGCGCAGGCGGATCGCCGGCTGGTCGAACAGCGGCAGCTTTTCGGCAGCACTCTTGCCGTCGAGCGCCCGCACCGCCCACAGTGCTTCACGACGATCAAGGCCAAGCGAACGGAAGGCGTCGGCCTGCGCCAGCTTATCGATCTCGTCGACATCGAGGCCGGAGCGCAGCCAGACATCCCTGACCGACTCGTAGCCTGAACCGCGCCGCTTGACGAAAGCGTCCATGCGCTCCTCCGACAGGCCCTTGATCTGGCGGAAGCCGAGCCGCAGCGCATGATTTGTCTTGATGACACCACGCATTTCGGCATGGCGTGGGAGGATGCGGTCCGGATCGAAAGATGCTTCCTCCAGCGTGGAGTCCCAGACGGAGAAATTGACGTCGACGTCGCGGATGTCGACGCCATGGTCGCGCGCGTCGCGGACGAGCTGGGCCGGCTGGTAAAACCCCATCGGCTGCGAATTCAGGATCGCGGCACAGAACACGTCGGGGTAGAAGGTCTTGAACCAGCAGGAGGCATAGACGAGCAGGGCGAAGGACGCGGCGTGGCTTTCGGGAAAGCCGTATTCGCCAAAACCCTCGATCTGCTTGAAACAGCGCTCGGCGAAGTCCTTCGTGTAGCCCTTACCAATCATGCCGTCGATCATGCGCTGGCGGTAATTGCCGATGGTGCCGGTGCGCTTGAAGGTGGCCATGGCGCGGCGCAGTTCGTCGGCCTCCCCCGGCTTGAAACCGCCCGCGACGATGGCGATCTTCATGGCCTGTTCCTGAAACAGGGGCACACCAAGTGTCTTGCTGAGGATCGCCTCCAGCTCCGGCTTTTGATACTCGGCCTTTTCCTTGCCTTGCCGTCGGCGCAGGTAAGGGTGAACCATGTCGCCCTGGATCGGACCCGGCCGCACGATCGCCACCTCGATGACAAGGTCATAGAAATCCCTTGGCTTGAGACGCGGCAGCATCGACATCTGGGCGCGGGATTCGATCTGGAAAACGCCGAGCGTGTCGGCGCGGCAGATCATGTCGTAGACCTGCTTATCCTCCGGCGGCAGGGTGGCCAGCACATAGGGTTGGCCATATTTATCTCGCGCGTTTGGATAGTGATCCTTAAGCAGGGCGAAGGCACGCTGCAGGCAGGTCAGCATGCCGAGCGCCAGCACATCCACTTTCAGGATCTTCACCGCGTCGAGATCGTCCTTGTCCCATTCGACCATCTTGCGCTCGTCCATCGCGGTCTTGACGATGGGCACGATCTCGTCGAGCCGGTCCCTGGTGATGACGAAGCCGCCGACATGCTGCGACAAATGGCGGGGAAAGCCCATGATCTCGTTGGAGCGCTCAATCACCAGTCTTGCCAGCGGGTCGGCGCGGTTGATGCCGCCAGCGTGCGCCTCCTTCTCGCCAAGTTCGGAGGTCGACCAGCCCCAGATCGTGCTCGACAATGCGCTTCTGACATCCTCGGAGAGGCCCATGGCCTTCGCCACTTCGCGCAAGGCCGAGCGGCCGCGATAGCTGATGACGGCGGCGGCGAGTGCGGTGCGCTTGGCGCTGTATTTCGTATAGATGTACTGGATGACGGTCTCGCGTTTCTCATGCTCGAAGTCGACGTCGATGTCGGGCGGCTCGTTCCTCTCCTCGGAAATGAAGCGCTCGAACAGCGTGTCGATCCTGTCCGGCCCGACTTCGGTGATGCCGATGCAGAAACAGACGATCGAATTGGCGGCCGAACCGCGCCCCTGGCAGAGGATGTCCTGGCCGCGCGCGAACTTGACGATGTCGTAGACCGTCAGGAAATAGCGGGCGTAGTTGAGGCGCTCTATCAGAGCGAGCTCTTCCCCGATGCGCTTGATCACGGACGCAGGCACCCCCGCCGGATAACGATTGGCTGCCCCCTCCCGCGCCAGCCGTTCCAGCTCGGCCTGCGGCCCGAGACCGGACTCCGTCGGCTCGTCGGGGTAGTTGTACTGGAGGTCGCTGAGCGAGAAGGTCAGCTCCTGCGCAAAGCGCAAGGTTTCAGCCAGCGCCTGCGGATGCCTGCGGAACAGGCGCGCCATCTCCATCGGCCGCTTCAGATGGCGCTCGGCATTGGCGGCCAGCTGCAGCCCGACCTCGGCGACGGGCGTGTTGAGGCGGATCGCGGTCAGCACGTCCTGCAGCGGGCGCCGTTCGGCCGTGTGATAGAGAACGTCGTTGGTCGCCATCAGCGGGATGCCGGCATTCTCGGCAAACGCCGCTGCCTGCTCGATCCGGAAACGGTCATTGCCCGCATAGTCCGGCGAAACGGCCAGACGGAGATTTCTTCCGAAACGATCCTTGAGCTGGCGAAGCAAGGCGAGACTGTCTTCAACGCCTGCCGTCAGATCGGGCAGGACCGCCAGCGACATCAGGTCCCCCCATTCAAGCAAGTCGCCGCGCTGGAGAAGAGTGGCGCCCTTCTCGTTCTCGTCGCGCAGATTGGCTTGCGTCAGCATGCGGCAGAGATGCCCCCAGCCCTTGCGGTCCTGCGGATAGGCGAGAATGTCAGGCGTGCCGTCACCGAAAACCAGCCGGCAGCCGGGATGGTAGGAGAGCGTCTCGACCTTGGCCTGCTGCCAGGCGCGCACCACGCCGGCCACCGTGTTGCGGTCGGCAAGTCCGATCGCGGAAAAGCCGAAAAGCTTGGCGGCGACCACCAGTTCCTCCGGCTTGGAGGCACCGCGCAGGAAGGAGAAATTCGACTGGATGCCGAACTCGGCATAGGGAATGACGGTCAGCGCATTCATGCGAAGACCCCATGCAGGAACCAGCGCGGCGGCACCTGCGAGCCGCCATAAAGGCCTTGCCGGTAGAGCCAGTAGCGGCGGCCGTCGGCATCCTCGATGCGGAAATAGTCGCGTGTCGATGCCGCCTCGTCGCTCGCGGGCTCGCGCCACCATTCCGCCGCGATGCGTTCCGGTCCCTCGGCACGCGTCACCCTGTAGAGCGCACGCCGCCAGCGGAAGTTCAGCGGCGGGCCCTCCGGCATTTCGGTGGCCGGCACCTCGATGGGCTCGGGCGAGCGGAACAGCCGGATCGGCCGTTCCGGCGGGAAGATGGTCATTGGCGCCTGCATCCGGTCCGGCTTCTTCGGCGGCGTGGTCCGGCGCGGGGCCTCGGTGAAGGGGATCGTGACGACGGCGCGCTCAGGCAGATGGCTTTCCACAGTGACCGGTTGCAGGACCGCGCCCTCGCCGAGCCGGGCGCGGATGCGGTCGGCGAACAGCGCGATATCGGCGCCGTCATCGGTCACGTCGCCGGCAAGGTCGGCCTGCTGCATGTCGAAGGCGGCGGCCGACAGCACCGAGAGCCGGACGAGATCGAAGCCATAGCCGGCATCGATATCCTGTTCGAGCGCGGCCAGCCTTTCATGGAACAATTTCTGGATCAGAGGGGGTTCGCGCATCGGCCGCGAGGTGCCGATGGCGATGCGGCTGACCGCGCCGTCGACGCGAAACAAAAGCAGCGCCAGCATCCTGGCGCCCTCGCCACGGCGCTCGAGATCGGTCTTCAATGCCGCAGCCAGCATGCCCACCAGCCGCTCGATATCCTCGGTCAGGGTGACGGGCTCGCTGAGATGACGCTCGACTGAAAGCGGCGCGACGGGAAGGCGCGGCGACACCGCCTCGTCGAGACGGCCAAGCGCCTGGTCGAGGCGCAAAAGCAGCGAGGCGCCGAAGCGGCGGGCAAGCGGCGCGCGCGGTGCCGCCATGACGGCGCCCGCCGTGCGCAGGCCGACGCTCTCTAGGCTGGTGCGGGTCGCCGGCTCGATGCGCAGGGCCGCCAGCGGCAAGGGCTCGAGCAAGGCTTCCTCCTCGCCGGCGGCGACGATGCGGTCGCCGGAAAAGCGTGCCGCCGCCCAGGCCGCCCCTGGTGTCGCGGCAAGCCCGGCGCGGACATCGAAACCCTGATGGAAGAAGCGCGACAGGATGTCGTCCAGCATGGCGCGTTCGCCGCCGAAAAGATGGGTGCAGCCGGTGACGTCGAGAAACAGGCCGTCCGCTGCGTCCAGCGCCACCAGCGGGGTGTAGCGGTCGCACCAGTCGGCAAGGCCTTCGAGCAGGCGGCGGTCGGCCTGCGGATCGGCCTCGACGATGTCGATCGACGGATGCATGGCGCGCGCATCGGCGATGCCCATGTCGCGCTTCAGGTGCAGTGCCTCAGCCCGCTCGTCGAGGGCTGAGATGCGCTGCGCGTTGCCCTTGCGGTGGCTGATCACCAGCGGCAGGTGATCCGACGGCCGGGAACGCCAGGACCGCCCCAGACGCTGCCGCAGGATCCTTTCGACCGCGAGATAGGGAAACCACAGCGACAGGATTCTTTGCTCTTTCCTCGTCCCTTCTTTCGTCGCCCCACCTTTCATCGAATGCGCGTTCATCGGGGTTCCACTCCAGTGTGAATTGTCCAGGCAGGGCCGTGCGGCTCTTGCCGATGGTGAGGGTGAAGGCTGGGCGGCCGATCGAGCCGGCGAGCGGCCCGGCGATGGTGTCGCGCGGCACCGCCGGCGCCGACGCGACGATGAGACGAACGGGTGCGGCCGTCGGTTCGGGCTCGGCGGCCTGCCGCAGCAGGAACACCGGGCGGCCGGCACTCTGTGCCCGGGCATGCAGCCGGCGCGTTACGGTCAGGTCGAGCCGCTGCGGATTGCCGCGGATCTCGAGGATGACGGCGGCGAGCGCCGTCATCCGGGCGGCCTCCTCGGCGACCCACAGCGCATCGACAAGTTTTGGCGTCTCGGAAAACAGCAATTGCTCGGCTTCGATGCCGAACGAGGCATGAAGCCCCCTGGCATAGGGAAAGCCGGCCTCGCGAAAAATCTCCGATGTGCCGATCCACAGCACCTGCAGCCCTTGCGTCTGCTTGAGGATCAGGCTTGCGAGCGACAGAGCGAAGCCGGCGACGGCTCCGGCATCGCGGGTTTCAATGCCATGGATTTCGCTCAAGGCGGCTTTCGGCAGGCCGCCGCTCAGGGCGGCATCGAGCCGCTCGACGCCGGTGGACAGGAACGCATCCGGCAGCGCCGTGGCAACGCCTCGGCGGACAATCGTCACATCGATGTTGGGACCGGCGTCGACGCGAGCATCGAGGGCCGCGGCAGCCGGCGCCTGCAGGCGCTCGGGCAGCGTTCCCTCGATCTTCGCGATCTGGCGGCGCAGGGCAAAAACAGTCTCCCGCGCCACGGCGGTCATCGCCATGACGGTCAGCTTCCACTCACAATTGTTCCTGTTATGTTCCCTATAGATTCCAGAGGGTGCTGGAAGAGTCAAGCAGAGTCATGGGGAATTTATTCCTGTCGCGCGGCTTGGCAGAGGCGCGGCCGCCCGCGCCATTTGCTGATTGCGGCGCGAAAGCCTATATGCCGGGATCAAAGGACACAGCATGGCCCGCATCTACAAGACCCGCAGCTGGCACGACGAACTTTCGCCGTCGATGGAGGAAATGGAGTTCCTGGCACTGGAGGCTTACGCCCATCTGCCGGAGGATTTTCGCAAGCTGACCGGCGAGATCGTCATCCAGATCGCCGAGTTCCCGACCGACGAGATCATGGACGATCTGTCGCTGGAAACGCCCTTCGACCTGCTCGGCCTGTTCGAGGGACGCGGCATCGCCGAGCGCTGGAACCCGCAGACCGGCGAAGGCCCGAACCGCATCACGCTCTACCGCCGCGCCATCCTCGATTACTGGGCCGAAAACGAGGAAACGCTGGGAGACATCGTCACCCACGTGCTGATCCACGAGATCGGACACCATTTCGGCCTGTCGGACGATGATATGGAGAAGATCGAAGAGGCGGCTGAGTAGAACGTCAGAGGCTTGCGCACAGCGGTAAGGAACTGGCGTCTCATTCCTTCGCGCCCCCCTCTGGCCTGCCGGCCATCTCCCCCTCAAGTGGGGAGATTGGCAGTTTCAACCTCCGCTCCTTTTCTTCCACGCTGAAAATTAGCGAAAGCCGTCCACGACATCCGATCTCCCCCCTTGAGGGGGAGATGTCCGGCAGGACAGAGGGGGGCGCTGTCCCGCCAGCGTGGGGGCTAGCCGTATACCAATCGCCAAGCCTACCAATCGCTGAGTTTGGTGTCCGGCCCGTATTCCTGACCGTCGACGTCCTTGACCACGGCCTGGCCGCAGCACATCGTCTTGGCCTTCTTGTCGAAGGCATAGGTCGGCGAGCCGAACAGGTGCCAGCCCTTGTTCAACGCCGCAGTCACCTTGTGGCAGAAGCTGGCATCATCAGGGCCAGTGAGAAAGCGGTAGAGTTTCATCCGTCAAATTCCTGTCGTGAGTGCCCATAGCCCGCGCGCATCGGGCTGATATCATGCGCCGATGGCCGCCGCCTTCGCCAGCAGTTTTTCAGCTTGTGCCAGGTGCAGCCTCTCGACCATTTTTCCATTCAGCGCAATCACGCCCTTGCCGGCATTTTCCGGAAGCGCAAAGGCATCCTTCACCAGGCGTGCCTCGGCCACGGCTTTTGTGGACGGCGCAAAGGCCAGGTTCGCCGCTTCGATCTGGACCGGATGGATGAGGCTCTTGCCGTCGAACCCCATGCCCGCCGCTTCCGTGCATTCATGGGCGAAGGCGTCTAGGTTGCGGAAATCGTTGGAGACGCCGTCGAGCATGTCTAGACCGCCGGCGCGCGCGGCCAGCACCATCTGCATCAGCCACGGCACGAGATAGCGCCGGTCAGGCGTCGCCAGCACGCCGGTTTCGTAGAGCAGATCGTTCGTTCCGGCAACGAAACAAGCCAAGCGCGAGGCCGGATCGCGGCCAAGTTCGGCAATGGCGCCGATGTTGAGCAGCGCCTTGGGCGTCTCGATCATCGCCCACAGTTTCACGCTGTCGGGGACAAAATTGTCGTCGAGCATATCGCCGGCCTCGAGCAGGTCGCGCGGCGTGTCGACCTTGGGCAACAGGATGCCGTCGGGCTCGCAATTCGCCGCTGCCAGCAGGTCGTCGGCGCCCCATTCGCTGGCCAACGCATTGATGCGCACCACCATCTCGCAGCGGCTGCCAAAGTGGTTGGCAACCGGGCGATTGGCGAAAATGCCGGCCAGCTTTTCACGCACGGCAATCTTGTCGGCCGGGGCGACGCCATCCTCGAGGTCGATGATGACGGCATCGCAGGCAAGCTGCGCGATCTTGGCCAGCGCCTTATCGTTTGAGGCAGGGATGTAGAGCACCGAGCGGCGCGGGCGATGGGTTTCCATGGCTGATCTATGCAGTCTGTGGATGGTCGAGGCAAGTCGTCTCCGGCCCTGCACGAAAACTGCACACGCCTGCGGAAAACCTCCTCCGATCCGCCCCGCCGTCTCCCTGCCAGCCTGCGAGACAGGCGGCATGCAAAACCGAGCAAAACCCCGTTGGTCCCTTCCTTACCGGCTGCGCAACGAAGGCTGGTGGCTGGTCAATCCGCCGCGCGCGAATCCGGTGGCGATCCTCATCCCTTTTGCCCGCAAGCGCCCCCCGACCGTCCGGCTGGAAGCCATCAGGAGGGCCAGGTCATGAAAGCTTTCTTCCCTGCGGCACCGAGCTACTGCAGCCGCTTCGGTGTTGGCGTGCTGCTAGTCGCGCTGGCGGATTTTCTCTTTTACGGCCAGCCAGCCGGCATCACGGTTTTCCTGTTCGCGATCCTGATTGCCGCCGCGGTGGTGGCCATGCACCCCGCCGCCTTCAGCGACGGCAGGCTGTGGGTCAAGCCCACCGCGCTGCTTGTCGCGCTGCTGCCGCTCGCCGAAAATGTCAGCGCGCCGTCGGTATCGATCGCGCTTGCGGCCCTGGTCGTCTTTGCGCTTTCGCTGAGCGGTCGGTTGCGCCATCGCATCGCTCGCATTGCCGGCCAGATCGCACTGTTCGGGCTTGCGGCGCCGTTCCGGTTCGCCAACGACTTCATCCGCTGGCGCAGGACGGCGCGTCGCTTCGGCCGGCGCCGCGTCCGGCTGGCAGCGATCGCCGTCTGGGTCATGCCGCTGACGCTGGGCGCCGTCTTCCTGGCGCTGTTCGGCGCCGCCAATCCGGTCATCGACTACTGGCTGTCGCTGGTCGACCTTCTTAAGCTGCTCGATCTCATCCAGCTCACGAGGATTGCCTTCTGGCTGTTCGTGCTGGTCTGTGTCTGGGCCTTTCTGCGGCCACGCCTGCCGCGTCTGGTTCGTCGCATCCCTCGCGCGACGCCGGCGGTGGTCAGCACTCAAGCTGAGAAAATCACCACCATCGAGGATATCCTGTTCGGCAAACCCGCCATCCTGCGCGCGCTTGTTGTCTTCAACATCCTGTTTGCGCTGCAGACCGGGCTCGACGCCACCTATCTGTGGGGCGGGGTGGCGCTGCCCGATGGGCTGAGCTATGCGGCTTACGCGCATCGCGGCGCCTATCCCTTGATCGTCACCGCGCTGCTTGCCGCCGGCTTCGTGCTGGCGGCGCTCAGGCCGGGAAGCGAAACATCGGGGGATCCGCTCATCCGCCGGCTGGTCTATGCCTGGGTGGCGCAGAACATCATGCTGGTCATCTCGTCGATCCTGCGGCTCGATCTCTATGTCGGCAGCTACGCGCTGACCTACTGGCGCATCGCGGCTTTCGTCTGGATGGGGCTGGTGGCATCAGGTCTTGCGCTGATCATCGCCCGCATAGCGCTCGGAAAATCCAATGAATGGCTGTTGTCCGCCAATCTTCTGACGTTATCTCTGACGCTTTATGCCGGCTGTTTCATCAATTTCGCCGCGCTGATCGCCAATTACAATGTCGACCACTCCCTCGAAATGACCGGCCAGGGCATTTCCCTCGACGCCTGGTATCTGCGCTCTCTCGGCCCGGGTGCGTTTCCGGCGATGGATCGCTTCCTCGATCATCAGAGTCGAGCCGCCAACAATTCGGTCTTCCGCGAACTGGCAGGGCGGCGCGGCAGCGACGAAGACTGGTACCGCACCATTCAGGAAAACTGGCGGGCCTGGAGCTTTCGCGACTGGCGCCTGCTTCGCTATCTCGACAGCAAGGGGTCGCTCGTGCTTCCTCAGCCTTCGCAACCTTCCTTGCCGGGCCGCTGACCGATGCCGCATCACATCCTCGTCGCCGACGATGACCCGCATATCCGCGAGGTGATTTGCTTCGCGCTGGAAAAGGCCGGCATGAAAACGCTTGGGGTGGCCGACGGCGCCGCCGCCTTGCAGGAGATCGGACGCCGCGCGCCGGATCTCGTCGTGCTCGACATTGGCATGCCGGAGATGGACGGGTTGGAGGTCTGCCGGCGGCTGCGGCACACATCCGACGTGCCGGTGCTGTTCCTGTCCGCGCGCGACGAGGAGATCGACCGCATCCTCGGGCTCGAAATGGGCGGCGACGACTATGTGACAAAACCGTTCAGCCCGCGCGAGCTGGTCGCCCGCGTCAACGTCATCCTGCGGCGCGCCCGCCCGGTGCCGCCCGAACCGGCCGACGACAGGCAGTTCGCGCATGGCAAGCTTGCTCTGGCGCCGGCCAGCCACGCCGCCAGCTTCGACGGCAAGCCGCTTGCCCTGACCGGGATCGAGTTCTCGATCCTGAAAGGATTTTTGGCGCGGCCGACGCATGTGCTCGACCGCGACGCGGTGATGGCAAACGCCTATGCCGCCAACATCCATGTCGCCGGCCGCACCGTCGACAGCCATATCCGCAACATCCGCGCCAAGCTGGCGGCGGCGGGTTGCCTGGATGCTATCGAGACTGTGCACGGCGTCGGCTTCCGGCTCGGCCGATGCGGTTGACGGCCTCTCGCAAATGGATCGGCCGCAAATGGCGGCCGCGCCTTGCCACGGTCGTCGTTGCCATCCTGATCCTGGTGATGGCGTTGCCGCTGGTGGGCCTGTTCTTCTTTCGGCTCTACGAGAACCAACTGATCCGCCAGACCGAAGCCGAGTTGATCGCGCAAGGTGCCGCCATCGCCGCCATCTATGCGCAGGACGTGCGCGACGCCGGCATCCCGCCGGAAAAACTCGGCGCGCCGATGGCGCGGGCAAACGGGGATGCGAGCCGAAGCGTCCCTGACCCGCTATACAGGCCGATCGAGCCGCAGCTCGATCTCGCTTCCGACTACGTGCTGCCGACGCGGCCGGCGGCGATGCCTGCCACTATCGATCCCGCCTTCGCCGCCATCGGCGCGCGCCTGTCCGGTGTTCTCGATGCCACGCAGAAAACCACGCTGGCCGGCTTCCGGCTGCTCGACCCCAGCGGCGTCGTCATTGCCGGACGTGGCGAGGTCGGGCAATCGCTTGACGGGGTTGAAGAGGTGCGCGAGGCCCTTGCCGGCCGCTATGCCAGTGCGCTGCGGCTGCGCATTCCCAACCAGCCGGCGCCACCGCTCTATTCGGTCAGCCGAGGCACCAAGGTGCGTGTCTTTGTCGCCCTGCCGGTGGCCATAGACGGTAAGGTCGCCGGCGTGGTCTATGTGTCGCGGACGCCCAACAACATCGTCAAGCATCTCTATGGCGAGCGCGGCAAGGTGACCCTGGCGGCAATCGCCATCCTCGGCGGCACGCTGCTCATCGGCCTGGTCTTCCTGCGCACCGTCAGTCGGCCGATCTATGCGCTGATCGACCGCACCCAGCGCATCGCCGCCGGCGACCGCCAGGCCATCAAGCCGCTCGACCACCACGGCACCTATGAAATGGCGGAGCTCTCCGCCGCCTTCCTCGACATGGCGGAAAAGCTGCAGGCGCGATCGGACTCGATCCAGACCTTTGCCACCCATGTCTCGCATGAGCTCAAATCGCCGCTGACGGCGATCCAGGGTGCGGCCGAGCTGCTGCGCGATTCCGGTTCGGCGATGGACCAGGCCGAGCGGCAGCGCTTCTCCAACAACATCGTCACCGATGCGGGGCGGCTCAATCTGCTGGTGCGCCGGCTGCTCGACCTGGCGCGGGCCGAGAATCTGGCGCCGAGCGGTGAAAGTACCTCGATCGGCGCAGCGCTGGCACTGCTTCCTGTAGACAACAGGCTGGCGGTTCGTGTCGAGGCCGGCGGCGAGATCGGTTTGCGTATATCGGCCGAGAACGCGGCAATCGTGCTTGCCAATCTCATCGACAATTCGGCCAGGCACGGCGCGACGCAGGTGTCGGTCACGGCGGGGAGTGCCGGCGGCAAGGCGACCATCCTGGTCAGCGACGACGGCGCCGGTATTTCGCCGAGCAACCGGGCGCGCATCTTCGAGCCATTCTTCACCACACGGCGCGATTCCGGTGGCACCGGCATGGGCCTCGGCATCGTGCTGGCCCTCCTGAAAGCGCATGATGGTATGATCCGGCTGGTTGACTCCGAACGCGGCACGCGCTTCGAGATTATTTTGCCTGCCGCGTGACTCCCCAATCAGCGGCTCGAACCGGAAAGGGCATAAAAGCGTGCGCTACGACATCGTCATCATCGGCGGGGCCATCGTCGGCTCCTCGATCGCTTATTATCTGCGCGAAGAAGGATTTTCCGGTTCGATCGCACTGATCGAGCGCGATCCGCAATTCGCGCACGCGGCAACGACATTGTCCTGCGCGTCCATTCGCCAGCAGTTCTCCATCCCGGAAAACATTCGCCTGTCGCAGTTCACCCTAAAACTGTTCCGGCGGCTGAAGGAAGAGTTCGGCACTGACGCCGATATCGGCTTTCGCGAGGGCGGCTATCTCATCCTGGCCGGCGAGAACGGCTTGCCGATCCTGAAAGCCAATCACGAGGCGCAGATGGCCGAGGGCGCCGATATCGTGCTCGAGGACGCGGATGCGCTGGTGCGCCGGTTTGCCTGGCTGTCTGCCGAAGGTATCACCGCAGGCGCTTATGGTCGAACTGGCGAGGGCTGGTTCGATGCGCATGCAATGCTGATGCTGTTTCGCAAGGCACTGCGCAGCAAGAAGATCGATTTCATCACCGCCGACGTCACCGGCATCGAGCGGCAAGGCGACCGCGTCACCGGGGTCAGCCTGGACAATGGCGAGACGCTCGAAGCCGGCATCGTCATAAACGCCGCCGGGCCGAATGCCGGCAAGGTCTCGGCGATGGCCGGGTTGGCGCTGCCGGTCGAGCCGCGCAAGCGCAATGTCTTCGTCTTCGAGGCGCGCGAGAAATATCCCGATATGCCGCTGCTGGTCGATCCCTCGGGAATCTATGTGCGGCCGGAAGGCTCTGTCTACATCACCGGCGGCGCCGAGCCGGAAGAGGGCGACGGCCCGGCCGATCCCGCCGATTTCGAGCCGGACTGGCCGCTGTTCGAAGAGGTCATCTGGCCGGTGCTGGCCACCCGCATCCCGGCCTTCGAGGCGATCAAGCCGACGCGCGCCTGGGCCGGCCACTACGACTACAATACTCTCGACCAGAACGCGGTGATCGGCCCGCATCCGCAGGTGACGAATTTCCTGTTCGCCAACGGCTTTTCCGGCCACGGCCTGCAGCAGGCGCCGGCAGTCGGCAAGGCGCTGGCCGAGCTGATCGTGCATGGTGGCTACCGCACGGTGGATTGCTCGGCGTTTGGGTATGGCCGGGTTGCGGAAGGGCGGGCGTTTAGGGAATTGAATGTGATTTGAGGGCAAGCGGGACAGCGCCCCCCTCTGTCCTGCCGGACATCTCCCCCTCATGGGGGGAGATTGCCAGCTTCGGCGCTCTGCTTCTTCCTGCAACGTTGGTGGTTGGCGAAAGCCGAGATGACAGCCGATCTCCCTACTTGAGGGGGAGATGCCCGGCAGGGTAGAGGGGGGCGCGAAGGATCGCTGCCGCCGACCGCCTGCTTAAGCCGCCAGCCTACCCACCTCGAAATACGCCTGCAGCCAGCCCAGCACCCTGCCCCAACCCTCGGCATGCTCGGCCGCCGCGTCGCTCAAGCCGGCAAAGCCGCCATGACAGATGGTGACGCGCGTGCCGGCGGCGATCGGCTGCAGCAGCCAGGCGACCGTCGTTTGCCGCCGGCCAAGCGTGGGATGGTCCCACTCATAGGCCCGCGTCTGCACGATCCGGCGCGGCGCCTCGATGTCGAGCAAGTCGCCGCTCGCTGGCAGGTCCCGGCCGTCAGCCGTTCGAACGGTGAGCTTCCAACGGCCGCCGATGCGAAGATCGGCCGACCAATCGACCATCCGGTAGGTGTCGGCGGACCCCCACCAGCGCTCGACCTCGTCCGTGACCAGGGCGCGGAAGATCCGCTCGGCGGGTGCGCCGATGTCGGCGCTTGCCATGACGGTCTCGCCATTGGTCATGCTGTGGACGACAGGGACATGCAGCATAGGTGCCTCCAAAAGTTTGTTTCGTTGCCGAAACCAAGCTTCAACCCTTCGATGGCGGGCGCTCGAAACCCTTGCCGGTCTCGAGCAGGCTCTTGAGGCTCGCCAGCACCAGCGGCCAGCCGTTGGAGACATTCGGGATCAGCCGGTGCGGGCCGTCGGCCTCGTGGGTGACGGCAAGCTTCATCAACTCGCCGTCCTGTTCGATGGCGAAGGTGCAGCGCGTGTGGCCGTCTTCCTTGACCTCCGGCATCCATTCATTGCGCCATTTGATGACCAGGCGTCGCGGCGGGTCGATTTCGAGGATCTCGCCGCTGTCGGCGACGCGGCCGTCGGGGAAGATCAGTTTCCAGCTGGAGCCGACCTTCCACTCGCTCTCCTGATAGGAGCAGAGGAAGAACCGCCGGTTGAACTCCGGATCGGTCAGCGCCTCCCAGAGTTTTTCGGGCGTGGTACGGATGTAGGTCACGTAAACGAAGCTGTTGCTCATCAGTCTTCCCTTTCGAGGCGTTTCTTCAGGTCGCTCAATGCATCCAGCCGATGTCGCTCGAACTTGCCGATCCAGCGTTCGGCGATCTCGTTGATCGGAACCGGGTTGAGGTAGTGCTGCTTCTCGCGTCCCTTGCGGAGCGCGGTAACGAGGTTGGCTTCCTCCAGGATCGCCAGGTGCTTGGTCACCGCCTGGCGTGTCATGTCCATCTCCGCGCACAGCGCGTTCAGCGTCTGCCCGTTCCGGGCATGGAGATTGTCCAGCAATTGCCGGCGTGTCGGGTCGGCCAAGGCGCGAAAGACGGCATCCATGCTCATGGCTTTAATATGCAACCATTTGGTTGCATGTCAAGATGCAGATTTCACGCCGTTGGCCGCTGGATGCGATCACAGGGGAAAAAATGTCAGCCTTTGCGGGAGAACCAGAAGGCGTCGGGCATGCGCGTCATGCCGATGCGCTCATAGAAGCCGACGGCGTCGGGCATGGAGATCAGGCTGATGGCGACGGACGGTCCGAGTTGCCGCCGTGCCTCGTCCATCAGGCCTTTGCCGATGCCGAGCCCTTGCGCCGATTGGGAAACGGCGAGCTCGGAGATGTAGCAGACCCAGGAGAAGTCGGTGATGGCGCGGGCAACGCCGATCAGCGGCTTGCCCTCCACATCGAGACGCGCCGTCAGCACCAGGTTGGCGCCCGACAGCATCGCCTGCAGGCGGGTGTCGTCATCGACAGGCCGTGTCTCGCCGAGGCCGGATTCGACCAGCACACGGCGGAATTCGGCGATGCCGAGCGCGGGCTCGCGGGCATAGAGGATTCGGGAGTTTTCTGCCATGACAACCAGACTGCACCATCGGGCGGTGAATTCGAAGCCGTTTTGCGCAGGTGGCCAACCTGCACAAACAGTTGCCTTTTATTTGCCCGCGGCTTTGTGTAAACCGTGCCTCAGCAATCCCCCCGAAACAAGAACACGGGCAAAAGCCATGGAAAAATTCACCAAGCTCACCGGCGTCGCCGCTCCCATGCCGATCGTCAATGTCGACACCGACATGATCATCCCCAAGGATTATCTCAAGACGATCAAGCGCACCGGGCTTGGCACCGGCCTGTTCGCCGAAATGCGCTACAATGACGACGGTTCGGAAAATCCGGATTTCGTGCTCAACAAGCCGGCCTACCGCAAGGCGCAGATCCTGGTCGCCGGCGACAATTTCGGCTGCGGTTCGAGCCGCGAGCACGCGCCTTGGGCGCTGCTCGATTTCGGCATTCGCTGCGTCATCTCGACCTCGTTCGCCGACATATTTTACAACAACTGTTTCAAGAACGGCGTGCTGCCGATCACCGTCAGCCCCGAGGATCTCGAAAAGCTGATGGATGACGCCTCGCGCGGCTCCAACGCCACGTTGTCGATCGACCTCGAGGCCAAGGAAATCCGCGGCCCGGATGGCGGCGTGGTCGCGTTCGACCTCGACGATTTCAAGCGGCACTGCTTGCTCAACGGGCTCGACGATATCGGCCTGACCATGGAAAAGGCCGGCGCCATTGCTTCGTTTGAGAAGAAAAACGCCGAACAGCGCCCCTGGGCCTGAAATACGCGGCCTGACCGCAAGGCCGCGCCGACGGCGAGTCTTCGGGTAAGACGAGGGCTTGTCATGACACGTTCGCTTGTTGCCGGCGCCTGCGGGCTGATGATGTCGATCTTGCTTCCGGCAACGAGCCTGTTCGCCCAGCCGCCTGTCATCGACCAGCAGGCGCCGATCCCGTTCGAGGGCGGTCAATTTACCATCACCCAGCAGGAGCCGGACGGCGAAAAGGTGCTCGCTTACGACGGCCAGAAGCTGGCGAGCAATTATGACGTCTTCTTCGACAGGATCGTCAATATCGCCGGCACTAAAGTGGCGCTGGTCGATGTCGGCGACGGCAACATCGACCATCTCTGCGGTCCCCCTGTGATGATCGTGTGGAAGCCGAAAGGCGGCACGATCCAGGGCATCACGGTCGAGCAGGATGGCTGCGGCGCACCGGCGTCGGTGACCGACAATGTCATCTATTTCGTCCCCTATCTGCTGCCGGGCGCCTCCAAGCGGGCGATGCAATGGTCGCCCACCGACGGGCTGACGATTTCGGGCAATCTCACTTACATGCCGGATCCCGGCACGGTCTGGAAAGATGTCGACGTGTCGAAATACGAGGACATGATCGACGCTTTCCACAACGAGGCGGTCTACAGGGACGCCGCGGCCTTGCTTGGCAACGACATGACCGTTCTGGCAGCCAGTTTCCTGGCCGCAGGCGGGACGAAAACAACCGCGTCCGGCATCGTCTATTTCGACGGCTGCGCGCCGCACAATTGCGGCGGCAATCACGGTTTCATGGCGGTCGACGCGGCCAACCAAAAGCTCTATTTCGCCCGCAGCAGCGGCAAGCCCGTGATGGATGCGTGGCCTCCGGTGCAGAGCTGGCCGGCCGAGGTCAAGGCGGCGCTGGACGAGGCGTTTGGCACGCCGCATTAGGGTATATTGATATTCAGGTGATGCCGGCCTGCAAACGGCTGATACCTGCGCTTCCGGTGCTCACGTACCCAAACGTACGCTTATGGGAAGCCACCTTGTTTGGTCGCTTCGCGCCCGTCTTCGACTCCGGCTCGGCCTGACCTGAATCTCAACACACCTGACTCGTTCGAGAACACGGTTGGCCATCCACCTGATGTGACTCAAAGCAACTGGTGTTTTGTTTCCGGAGCGATTGGCTATGATCCGACGAAATGGAGGATGTCATGACTCGTTCGCTTCTTGCCGGCACTTGTGGGCTGGCGCTTCTTCTGCTGACCGGCGCTCATGCCCAGGCCCAGACGCAGACGCCCGCGGCGCAGCTGGCGCCCTCCGCCGAGAAACCGGCCACCGACCAAGGTACAGGCGCCGCCGATGCTTCCGACGACGACAAGCAGGCGCCTGTGCCATTCGAAGGCGGCCAGCTGACCATTACCCAGCCGGAACAGGACGGCGAGAAAGTGCTTGCCTATGACGGCCAACAGCTGGCGAGCAATTATGACGTCTTCTTCGACAAAATCGTCGAGGTCGGCGGCGTCAAGGTGGCGCTGTTCGATGTCGGCGATGGCGGCAATCAATGCGGCCCTGCCACGGTGATCGTCTGGAAGCCGGAAGGCGGCACCATCCAGAGCACGACGGTTGAGCAGGACGAGTGCGGCGCGCCGCCGTCGGCGGTGTCCGACAACGCCATCTATTTCGTGCCCTATCTGTTGCCGGGCGATGAGAAGCCGGCTTTGCAATGGTCGCCGACCGAGGGGCTGACGACTTCAGGCAACCTGACCTACATGCCGGAACCGGGCACGGACTGGAAAGACATCAATCCGGAAAAGTACCAGAACATCATCGACGCCTTCCACAACGAGGCTGTCTACAAGGAAGCGCAAAAGCTGCTCGGCAACGACATGCCCGACATGGCGACCAGCCTGCTGGTCGGCGGCGGCACGGAAAAGACCGCTTCGGGCGCTTTCTACGCCAGCGGCTGCGTGCCGCACGATTGCGGCGGCAATGACGGCTTCATGGCGGTCGACCCGGCCCAGCACAAGCTCTATTTCGCCCGCCGCGGCGACAACGGCCAGCCGAACGCCTGGCCGGCGCTGACGACATGGCCAGCCGATGTGAAGGAGGCGTTGGACAAGGCGCTGGGGTCGGCGAACTAGCTCTTGGCGACCACCACACCTTCGAGATCCGCGATCCTTCGCGCGCCCCTCCGTCCTGCCGGACATCTCCCCCCTCGAGGGGGGAGATCAGATATCCTCCACTTTCGCCAACCTGCGATGCCGAAAAGAGAAATGGGCGGCGAAGCTGCCAATCTCCCTCCTTGAGGGGGAGATGCCCGGCAGGGCAGAGGGGGTGCTGTCCCGCCGACATCGTAGGTTTGCACCGCCAATCCATTGCGAGTTGGCCCATGGCCGGATCAACGCCTTGGCTGCAAGATGATCGCCACGATCCTGCGAGGACACCCATGCGAAAACTCATCTCCACCGGCTCACCATTTGAAAAGACCGCTGGCTATTCACGCGCCGTGGTGCAGGGCGACTGGTGTTTCGTGTCCGGAACGACCGGCTATGACTATGCGACGATGACGATGCCGGATACGGTCGAGGCGCAGACGCGCAATTGCCTGGCGACCATCGGCAAGGCCTTGCAGGACGGCGGCTTCGAGATGGCCGACGTGGTGCGGGCGCGTTACTACATCACCGATGCCGCCTTCGTGGACATCGTCTTCCCGATCCTCGGCGAGATATTCGGCGACGTCAGGCCGGCGGCGACGATGATCGTTTGCCAACTCAACAAGCCGGAAATGAAGATCGAGATCGAAGTGACGGCGCTGCGGCGCACGGCATGAAGGGCGCGCAGGCGATGAAAGTCCTGCGTATCGTTGCCAACATCGAGACATCCGACATCGCGGCGGCGAAGCGCTTCTACCAGGACGTGCTCGGCCTCGACGTGATCATGGACCATGGCTGGATCAGGACCTTGGGCTCGCAAGACAAAATGAACGTGCAGATCAGCTTCGCCGCCGAAGGCGGCTCCGGTTCCCCAGTGCCGGATCTCTCGATCGAGGTCGACGATGTCGATGCGGCGCTCGACGCCATGAAGGCGGCCGGCCTAGCCATCGAATACGGCCCGGCCGACGAGCCCTGGGGTGTGCGGCGCTTTTATGTGCGCGATCCGTTCGGCCGGCTGGTCAACATTCTCTCGCATCGGTGATCGCCGTTGTAACGCGCAGGCTTGCGCGCCGGGCGCTTGGCGTTTAGCAAGGCCGCGGTTCAATTCTTTCCAGGACGGTTCTCCATGGCAACGAAGCATCTTTTCCTGCTCGCCGGCGACGGCATCGGTCCGGAGGCGATGGCCGAGGTCAAGAAGCTGATCGCCGTCATGAACGACAAGCTCGGCAGCGGCTTTGCCACCGAGGACGGTCTGGTCGGCGGCTGCGCCTACGATGCGCATGGCGCAGCGATTTCCGATGCCGACATGGAAAAGGCAATGGCGGCCGACGCAGTGCTGTTCGGCGCCGTCGGCGGGCCGAAATGGGATGCGGTGCCTTACGAGGTGCGCCCCGAAGCCGGCCTGCTGCGGCTGCGCAAGGACATGGAGCTGTTCGCCAATCTGCGCCCCGCCATCTGCTATCCGGCGCTCGCCGCATCCTCGTCGCTCAAGCAGGAGGTGGTCGAAGGCCTCGACATATTGATCGTGCGCGAGCTGACCGGCGGCGTCTATTTCGGCGAACCCAAGCAGATCATCGATCTCGGCAACGGCCAGAAGCGCGGCATCGACACGCAGGTCTACGATACGTTCGAGATCGAGCGCATTTCGGGCGTTGCGTTCGAACTCGCCCGCACCCGCAAGAACCACGTCACCTCGATGGAAAAGCGCAACGTGATGAAGTCGGGCGTGCTGTGGAACGAGGTCGTCACCCAGACCCACAAGGCACGCTACGCCGACGTCAAGCTCGACCACATGCTGGCCGATGCCGGCGGCATGCAGCTGGTGCGCTGGCCAAAACAGTTCGACGTCATCGTCACCGACAATCTGTTCGGCGACATGCTGTCCGACATCGCCGCCATGCTCACCGGTTCGATCGGCATGCTGCCGTCGGCTTCGCTCGGCGCGCCTGATGTGAAGACCAAGAAGCGCAAGGCGCTGTACGAGCCGGTACACGGCTCGGCGCCGGACATCGCCGGCAAGGGCATCGCCAACCCGATCGCCATGATCGCCTCGTTCGCGATGTGCCTGCGCTATTCCTTCGGCATGGTCGATGAAGCCGACCGTGTGGAAGGCGCGATCGCCGCCGTGCTCGACCAGGGCTTGCGCACCAAGGACATCCTGTCCGAGGGCATGACCGAGGTCGGCACCGTTGAGATGGGCGACGCGATCATCGCCAAATTCCTCGGCTGATCGCGTGCCGGTCGACGTCCGCTGGGCGACGATCGACGACGCGACGGCGCTCGCCACCATACTGTGCGAGATGGCCGTGCACTACCGACAGCCGCCGCTCGACCATGAGCGGGCCTTGTTAGCGGCGCGGAAATGGCTCGGCGAGGAAAGCCCGGCCTATCCGCATTTCGCGATGGCCTTCGTCGAGAGCGAGGTCAGCGGCCTAGCCTCGGTGGCGATCGCGCATCCCGGCATCGATCTCGAGCGGTTGCTGTTCCTCAAGGACCTGTTCGTGCGCGACAAGGCTCGCAACGCTGGTGTCGGCCGGGCGCTGATCGGCTTTCTCGCCGGCCATTGCCGGCGCCATGGCATCGGCCGTATCGACTTGACTACCGAGGACTGGAACGAGGGCGCGCTGCGGTTCTACGACCGGCTCGGCGCCGAGCGCCACGGCCAAAAGGTCTTTCTCAGGCTTTCGGGCGAGGCGCTTACGGCGGCTAAATCCTGACGCCCGCCGGCACCGGTCCCCACTGGTTTTCCCGGGCCTGCGTCGGAATCAGCGCGAAGACCAGGATGATCAGGCTGCCGATGGTGGGGATGAGGATCACCAGACTGAGCCAGCCCGACAGGCCGATGTCGTGCAGCCGGCGGACGATCATGCCGAGGCTGGGCAGAAATGTCGCAAGCAGGAAGGTGCCGCACAGGCCAACGGTCACCGCCGCCGATACGTCGCTGTCGAAATGGCCCATATCCGTATCGGTGAACAGACCGATGCCGCCGATGATCAGCAGGCAAACCGTCCAGAACAGGCAGTAGCCCCAATATTCCTTACGGCGGGCGCGGCCGGCGAAGTTGAAGTAGTTCCGCGTCACGCCGCGCCAGAAATAGCTCCACAAATCGGTGGGTTCGGCAGGCCCGGAGGAGCGACCGAAATGCTGGGCCTGGGGTGCACCGGCCGCAGCTTTATTGCCGGCCTGAGGCTGCGCGGCGCTCGTGCCGGCGTCGACGGCCGGGGCTGCGGTCTGGGCGGCGATCGGAAAGACGTCGCGCGCCTGCCCGCCGCCCGGCTGGAACTCGACGGCCGTGCCCTTGGACATGGCGGTTTGCCGGCGCAGGTTCTCGCGGGTGAAGGTGTAGCGGTTGCCGTCGGCTCCGGTGATGAAGCCGAAGCCCTGCTCCTCGTCATAATGAAGCACTTCGCCGCGCATATCCTGCCCCCTCTCGCCACGTCCCGGCCAAGATGTGACACAGGGCCGCGCCTATGGGCAAGGCCGCGTTGGGATGCGGCCCAACGTCTTGCGGGCAGGTGAAGCCGCCCCCAGGCCCTACGAGGGCCGCTTCTTCGCCTTCTTGTGTTTCGGGGCGCCGGTGTTTTCGAACTTCGGCTTGCCCGGCTTTTTGGCCCACGGCTTTGCCTCGAATGCGGCGGGGCGCTGATCAGCCGATGCCGGTGCCGGTGCACGCTTCTCGAATTTGCGCTTCGGCACGTTCGGGTCGAAAGGCGCCTTGCCGCGATGCGGTTTCTTGTCGGGGCCTGGCGGCTGATAGCCGGCCCGCGACAGGTCGGGCGTGCCGTCCAGCCGCTTCACCACGATGTTGTTCTGCAATTTGCGATCGGGACCGATCGCCGCCAGGAAGCGGTCGGCCCAGTCGGCCGCGATTTGCACGAAGGTCTCTTCCGGCTGCATCTTGATGGCGCCGATCTCGCGCTTGCTGATGCTGCCGGCGCGGCACAGCATCGGGATCAGCCAGCGCGGCTCGGCATTCTGCCGGCGTCCGATCGACAGCGAGAACCAGACGCTGGCGCCGAAATCGTCGCGGCGGCTGGGCGCTTCATCGCGGCGTGCGAAGTTTTCGCCCGCCGGTCTTTCACGAGACGGCGTGAACGGCGCGATTTCCAGGAGATCTTCCGGCGCCGAGCGGCTTGAACGGCACAGGCGCACGAAGGCCGCCGCCACCTGTTCGGCGCCATGCTTTTCGAGAAGCTCACCGATGAAGCCGCGTTCCTCATCCTTCACAGGCTCGCTGAAGGCGGGGTCGGCAAGGATGCGCTCATCGTCTCGGCGCAGCACGTCGTCAGCCGAGGGCGGGCTGGCCCATGTCGCCTTGAGGCCGGCATTCTGCAACAGCCGTTCGGTGCGCTTGCGGGCGCTGTTGGGCACGATCAGCGCGCTGACGCCCTTGCGGCCGGCGCGTCCGGTCCGGCCGCTGCGGTGCAGCAGCGTCTCCGGGTTGGTCGGCAGGTCGGCGTGGATTACCAGCTCGAGATTGGGCAGGTCGATGCCGCGCGCTGCGACGTCGGTGGCGATGCAGACTTTGGCGCGGCCGTCGCGCATTGCCTGCAGCGCATGGCTGCGCTCGTTCTGGCTGAGTTCGCCCGACAGCGCGACGACGGAAAAGTTGCGGTTGTTGAAGCGCGCGGTGAGATGGTTGACGGCGGCACGCGTGTTGCAGAACACCAGCGCGTTCTTGGCCTCATAAAAGCGCAGCACGTTGATGATGGCGTTCTCGCGGTCGGCCTGGGCAACGCTCAGCGCCCGGTATTCGATGTCGAGATGCTGCTTTTCCTCGCCGGCGGCCGAGATGCGCACGGCATCGCGCTGATAGCCCTGGGCGAGCGTGGCGATGGAGCGCGGCACGGTGGCCGAGAACATCAGCGTCCGGCGCTCGGCTGGTGCGGCGTCGAGGATGAATTCGAGGTCCTCGCGAAAGCCGAGATCGAGCATTTCGTCGGCTTCGTCCAGCACCACGGCCTTGAGCGCCGACATGTCGAGCGAGTGCCGCGTGATGTGGTCGCGCAGGCGGCCGGGCGTGCCGACGACGATGTGGGCGCCGCGCTCCAGCGCGCGCCGCTCGGTGCGCATGTCCATGCCGCCGACGCAGGACGCCACCGTGGCGCCGGTCAGCTCGTAGAGCCATTCCAGCTCGCGCGTCACCTGCAGCGCCAGCTCGCGTGTCGGCGCCACCGCCAGCGCCAGCGGCGCCGCGGCCTGGGCAAAGCGCTCCGCGTCGCCCAGCAGGGTCGGCGCCAGGGCGAGGCCGAAGGCCACCGTCTTGCCGGAGCCGGTCTGCGCCGACACCAGCGCATCGGCCTGCCCCAGTTCGGGCGCCAGGACCGCCTTTTGCACCGGCGTCAGTTCGGAATAGCCGCGCTTTTCCAGCGCCCTGGCAAGCGCTGGGACAATAGCTTCGAAGTTGGACATCTCACTCTTTCGGAATTCGGGGTCTGCGCTCGCCATCGAGCACGTGCCGGGGCTGACGCAGCGCCAGCCAAACAATCTTGGCTGTTCGTACTTCTTGCCGCCACCATTGTACAGGGCAAGTGGCCGGCCGGCAGGGCAATTGACTCTTGACGCAAACCGCGTAAAAGCCGGCACCGAACAGGACGGTTTCGATGCGCGGCCTTTTGATGGCTCCTCTTGCATTCGATTTCCCTGGCCACAATGCAAATCATTGGGCCGGGCGCGTTGTCGCGTCTTCTCGTTCCAGCAAAACCGTGTTCTTGGCCAAAACTGGCAAAACCACCACCAAAACGGTGTGATTCCCTTGGCCTAACCACCCTCTCCCGGGTCCGGCCCGGGGGACGGAACCCGCTTCGGCCGGCGGGTTTTCTCCAAAAACCGAGCGGAGAGGGACAGGAGATCTTCATGAGTTTCAAGGTTGCGATCGTCGGTGCCACGGGCAATGTGGGCCGGGAAATGCTCAACATACTGGAAGAGCGCGGCTTTCCAGTGAGCGAAGTTGTGGCGCTGGCCTCGCGGCGCAGCCAGGGCACCGAAGTGTCGTTCGGCGACCGCACGCTGAAGGTCAGGGCGCTCGACCAGTATGATTTTTCCGACACCGACATCTGCATCATGTCGGCCGGCGGCAACGTCTCGAAGGAATGGTCGCCCAAGATCGGCAAGCAGGGCTGCGTCGTCATCGATAATTCGTCGGCCTTCCGCTACGACCAGGACGTGCCGCTGATCGTGCCGGAAGTGAACCCGGACGCGATCTCGCTGTTCACGCGCAAGAACATCATCGCCAACCCGAACTGCTCGACAGCGCAGCTGGTGGTGGCGCTGAAGCCGCTGCACGATGTCGCCACCATCAAGCGCGTCGTCGTCGCCACCTACCAGTCGGTGTCGGGCGCAGGCAAGGAAGGTATGGACGAGCTGTTCACGCAGACCCGCGCCGTATTCGTCGCCGACCAGGTCGACGTCAAGAAGTTCACCAAGCGCATTGCCTTCAACGTCATTCCGCATATCGACGTCTTCCTCGACGACGGATTCACCAAGGAAGAGTGGAAGATGGTGGCCGAGACCAAGAAGATGCTCGACCCCAAGATCAAGCTGACGGCGACCTGCGTGCGCGTGCCGGTGTTCATCGGCCATTCGGAAGCGGTCAACATCGAGTTCGAAAAGCCGATCACCGCCGACGAGGCGCGCGATATCCTGCGCGAGGCGCCAGGCTGCCAGGTCTTGGACAAGCGCGAGGACGGCGGCTACATCACGCCGCTGGAATCGGCCGGCGAGGACGCCACCTTCATCTCGCGCATCCGCGAGGATTCGACCATCGACAACGGCCTGTCGATGTGGATCGTCGCGGACAATCTGCGCAAGGGCGCGGCGCTCAACGCGGTGCAGATCGCCGAGCTGCTGGTCGAGCGCGGCCTGATCCAGCCGAAGAAGAAGGCGGCTTAGGTTTCGCTCACGGGCCATATCGCCGCTGCCGCGGCGGGCCCTCCGCGTGGGCGCCGGAAAGCCGGCGGCCCGCGGTCGCGGGCTCGGCCTTTGGCCGGGGCGTTTCTTCCTTCTCCCCTTGTGGGAGAAGGTGGATCGGCGCGTAGCGCCGAGACGGATGAGCGGTGTTCCAGCGGAGTGAGACGTTGGCGTTCCCTTCATGACTAACACTCAGCCCGTAGATATCATCCTGCGTCCGGCCATCGGTTCGGACGCAGCCGCCATCGCGAAGATCATGCGGGCGGCGCTTGGGTCGTTCGACTGGATACCGGTCATCCATACGCCGGCGGAGGACCTTGGCTTCATCTGCGATGTCGTGCTGCCACGGCAGCAGGTGACGGTCGCTGAGGCCGGCATGGCAATTGTCGGCTTCATTGCCGTCGGCAGTGACTGGGTGGAGCAGCTCTATCTCGATCCGGCTTGGACGGGACAAGGCATCGGCAGCCGGTTGCTGATGGAGACGACCACTGCCCTGCCGGTGGTCAGGCTGCACTGCTTCCAAGCCAATACCGGCGCCCGGCGCTTCTATGAGCGCCATGGCTTCATTGCGGAGGGCTTTGGCGACGGCACCAACAACGAGGAAGGCCTGCCCGACATCCTCTTTGTCCGCAGGCGCTGACTCAGCCGGCGCTGTCTTTGGCCAGCTGGCGCAGCAAATCCAGCGCCTCCTCTGCCCGGTCGGCAGGGACGAACAGATGATCGTGATAGAAAGCCGAGACCGGGTTGACGCCCATGCCAGCGGCGGCCAGCCGTGTGGTAATGGCGGCGAGGAAGCCGACGGCTTCCAGCGACGAATGGATGTTCAGCGTCACCATCCGGCAGCGGAAAGAAGCGGTCAGCCCCGCAGCGCTGGCCGCATCCTCGGTCACGATCAGCGTCACGCCCTCGCGCTCGCGAAAGATCATCATCGGTGCGAGGCCTTCCGGCTGGGCAATGCCGGGCGCCAGCGTGGCGAAGACATAGGTGCCGGCCAGCAGTTCCGGCGTCATCGATGCCAGCAGTGTCTTCAGATCGGTCTCGCCGGGCATTTTTTCCTCTCTCGCCTGTACAGGACGCAGGCCCTTCAATATCTTCCGCCGAAGCATGCCGATAGTCCGCAAACTGCACGCACGACATGGCGATGTCGCTGACGGCTGAGCTTGCCCGCCTGTTGCCTCACACAATAGCGATGCTGAGGGCCGATGCCGGTCCGTGAAAAGGTCTTTCGATGATCGTTCGCCCGCGCCCCACCTTCCTGCAGCTGTTCTTCGTCATGCGCGGTTCGGTGGTGCCACGCATCCTGCCGCAGATCCTGGGTTTCGCGGTTTATTCCGCGGTCATCCTTGCCGTGGCGCGCCAGTTCCATCTCGATTTCAGCGTCTTCAACATCACGCCTTTTGGGTTGGTTGGCGTCACGTTGTCGATCTATCTGTCGTTTCGCAACAACGCCGCCTACGACCGCTGGTGGGAGGCGCGCAAATTGTGGGGCACGCTGGTCTTCGAAATCCGCAATCTGGCGCGCGCCACCACCAGTCTCATCGCCGATCCGGCCGAACAGCGCGCGCTGCTGATGGAGGCGCTCGCCTTCTGTCATTTCCTGCGCGGCCAGTTGCGCAAGATCGACAGCATGAAGGACGCCCGCGCCTTCATTGCTACCGAGGCCGACACGGCCGCGAACTTCGCCAACCCGGCGGACGAGATGGTCAGGCGCATGGGCCGGCGCGCCAACGCGCAGCGTCGGGCCGGTCAGCTCGATCCGATCGGGTTCCGCATCCTCGATGAAAGGCTGGCATCGATCACCGCCATCCAGGCGGGCTGCGAGCGCATCGCCGGCACGCCCTTGCCCTTCGCCTATACGCTTTTGGTGCATCGCACGGCCTACATCGTCTGCCTGCTTCTGCCCATCGGGCTGATCTCGACCACCGGCTGGGCAACGCCGCTGTTCACGGCGCTGATCGCCTACACCTTCTTCGGCCTCGACGCGCTTTCCGAAGAACTCGAGGATCCGTTCGGCACCGAGGCCAACGACCTCGCCCTCGACGGTCTCTGCCGCGTCTGCGAAATCTCGGTATTCGAAGCGCTGGGCGAAACGCCGCCGAAAATGTTACCGGCCGAGAAGTTCTATTTTTCGTAGGAGCTCTGCCTGTCGCCGCGGCGCAGAACGTGGGCGTTGGATGGAAGGATCGCTACAGAACGGCCTTGCTGTCACTAAGTCAAAAAGAATCCTACCCCTGTCGGATCACGGCCTCCTGGCACGTCCTTGTTTCGACCCCAGTGAATAGGGCTGGAAACACCAGGAGGGAACACCATGAGCATTTCCGAAACCGCGCCCGTCTCGGCGGGCGCCCTGTGGACCGGCCGCGCCCTCAGCGGCGTCATCGTGCTGTTCATGATCTTCGACGGCGTCATCAAACTGCCGCCTCTCGACATCGTCACGCAGACGATGGTGCCGCTCGGCTGGACGGCAGACGTAAATGTCGCGCGCATGCTCGGCGTCATCGGCTTGATCTCGACCGCGCTCTACGCCCTGCCGCGCACCTCGGTGCTCGGCGCCATCCTGCTCACCGCCTATATGGGCGGCGCCATCGCCACCAATGTGCGTGTCGACAACCCGCTGTTCTCGCACACGCTGTTCGGCGTCTATCTCGGCGTCATCCTGTGGGGCGGCCTGTACCTGCGCGACCCCCGGGTGCGCGCACTGATCCCGTTCAGCCGATAGATACGAAGGAGAGAAAAATGTTCGGCACCATCCTCATCATCCTGGTCGTCATCATCGCCGCCGTGCTTATCTATGCGGCAACACGGCCAAACGATTTCGTCACCACCCGCACGGCCAGCATCAAGGCCCCGCCGGAAGCGATCTTTCCGCTGATCAACGATTTCAGCCGCTGGCCAACATGGTCGCCTTACGAAAAACTCGACCCTCAGATGAAGCGCACGCTCTCCGGCCCGACAAGCGGCAAGGGCGCGGCCTATGCCTGGGAAGGCAATGCCAAGGCCGGCAAGGGGCGCATGGAGATCACGAATTCGGTGCCGTCCTCGCTGGTGTTGCTCAAGCTCGACTTCGAGAAGCCGTTCAGGGCCAACAACAGCGTCGACTTCACCCTGACGCCCTCCGGCGACAACACCGCCGTCACCTGGGCGATGCGCGGTAGCCGGCCCTTCATCGCCAAGCTGATGGGCCTGTTCATGAACTTCGACACGCTGATCGGCAAGGATTTCGAGGCCGGTCTCGCCAATCTGAAGCGCCTCGGCGAAAAATAGACTTAGGGGGCGGTTAGCGTTCAAACAAAAACGGCGGGCACAGGCCCGCCGTTTTCGTGAATGCAATACGGCATACTTATTCGGCGGTGGCAGCTTCCGCCTCGGCCGGCGCAGCTGCAGCGGCCGCGACAGCGGCGGCAGCGTCTTCCTGCGCCTTCTTCAGCAGAGCAGCCCGTTCCTGCGCCTTCTTGCCCGGCTCGGCCTTCTTCGGGTTGGAGCGGGCGTCGCGCTTGGCAAGGCCGGCCTCGTCGAGGAAGCGCAGCACGCGGTCGGTCGGCTGGGCGCCATGCGACAGCCAATGCTTGACGCGGTCGGCGTCGACCTTGACGCGCTCGCCGTCCTTGGGCAGCAGCGGGTTCCACGAGCCGAGCGACTCGATGAAACGGCCGTCGCGCGGCGAACGGGCATCGGCGACGACAACGTGGTAGTAAGGACGCTTCTTCGAGCCCGCACGGGCCAGTCGGATCTTCAAGGGCATTTCTTTTCTCCTAAAAACTCTGATTTCGTTAGTTGGTTTGTGGTTTTCGTTATCCCAAAGCCGCTGCGCAGTTTTGGGCGATATGCACTGGTTTCTCAGCCGGCTTTCGTCACACCGTTGGAAGCGGCGATCTGTTCGTGGTGGCGGATCACTTCGCGGACGACGAAGTTGAGGAATTTTTCCGCGAAATCCGGGTCGAGATGCGCATCCTTCGCCAACTGGCGAAGGCGGGCGATCTGCTGCTGCTCGCGTGCCGGGTCGGCCGGCGGCAAGCCATGCGTCGCCTTCAGCACGCCGACCGCCTTGGTGCAGCGGAAGCGCTCGGCCAGCATGTGGATGAGTGCCGCATCGATGTTGTCGATCGAGGCGCGATAGTCGGCCAGGATCGTGCGTGCGTCGGCCATGTCCTTTTCTTCGTTCATCGCGTCCTCACTTCTTCTTGCCAAGCCCGGGCAGTCCGCCGCCGCCCATGCCGGGAAGTCCCGGAAGCTTCATACCGCCGGGCAGACCTGGCAGGCCACCGCCGCCGGGAAGACCACCGGGCAGGCCCTTCATGCCGCCGAGGCCGGCCGCCTGCGCCTGCTTCTGCAAGGCTTCGAGCTGCTTGGGATCCATCTTCGACAGGTCGGGCATGCCGCCGCCCATGCCGCCCATGCCCGGCATCATGCCGCCGAGGCCCATCTTGGAGGCAAGGCCGCCCATCATGCCGCGCATCAGGCCGCCGCCTTTGCCCTTGCCGCCCATCGCCTTCATCATGTCGGCCATGCCGCGATGCATCTTTAGGAGCTTGTTGATCTCGGCAGCGTCGGTGCCGGAACCGGCGGCGATGCGCTTCTTGCGCGAGTGCTTGAGGATATCGGGGTTGGCGCGCTCGGCCTTGGTCATCGACGAGATGATGGCGAGCTGGCGGCCGAACATCTTGTCGTCGAGACCGGCGGCAGCCATCTGGTCCTTCATCTTGCCCATGCCGGGCATCATGCCCATGATGCCGCCCATGCCACCCATTTTCGACATCTGCTGAAGCTGGCCGGCGAGGTCGTTCAGGTCGAACTTGCCCGACTGCATCTTCTTGGCCATCGCCGCCGCCTGCTCGGCGTCGATGTTCTCGGCTGCTTTTTCGACAAGCGAAACAATGTCGCCCATGCCGAGGATGCGGTCGGCGATGCGCTTGGGGTGGAATTCCTCCAGCCCGTCCATCTTTTCGCCGGTGCCGATCAGCTTGATCGGCTTGCCGGTGACGGCGCGCATGGAAAGGGCAGCACCGCCACGGCCGTCGCCGTCCATGCGGGTCAGCACTAGGCCGGTGATGCCGACGCGCTCGTCGAAGCTCTTGGCCAGGTTGACGGCGTCCTGGCCGGTCAGCGAGTCGGCGACCAACAGGATCTCGTGCGGGCTCGACACCTTCTTGATGTCGGCCATCTCGACCATAAGTGGCTCGTCGATATGGGTGCGGCCGGCGGTGTCGAGGATGACGATGTCATGGCCGCCGAGCTTGGCCGCATGGACGGCGCGCCGGGCGATGTCGACCGGCGACTGGCCATCGATGATCGGCAGCGTCGCCACCTTGACCTGCTCGCCGAGCTGGCGGAGCTGCTCCTGCGCGGCGGGGCGGCGCGTGTCGAGCGAGGCCATCAGAACCTTCTTGTTCTGACGCTCGGAAAGGCGCTTGGCGATCTTGGCCGACGTGGTCGTCTTGCCGGAGCCCTGCAGGCCGACCATCATGATGACGACCGGGGCCGGCGCGTTGAGGTCGATGGCGACGCCCTCGGCGCCGAGCATCTCGACCAGCTCGTCATGGACGATTTTGACGACCATCTGGCCGGGCTTGATCGACTTGACCACGGCGGCGCCGACGGCCTTCTCGCGCACCTTGTCGGTGAAGGAGCGCACCACTTCCAGCGCCACGTCGGCTTCGAGCAACGCACGGCGCACCTCGCGCAGCGCGGCCGAGACATCAGCCTCCGACAGCGCGCCGCGGCCGGTCAGGCCGTTCAGGATGGAGCCAAGGCGCTCTTGCAGCGATTCAAACATCTTGCGTCCTTCGATCTCGGTTCATTCGACCCGAGAGGTAATGCGTTCGCGCCAAGTGTCCAAGCAAAAGCCAAAACCACCCGGGGGCGCTCAGCGCTGCCGGGTGTTGGCCTCCAGGATCGATTTACAGCACTTCACCTCAAAGAGGTTTCGGCGTCCTGGTCGGCTTGCTCGGAGGGATACTCGTCGCGGAATTCGGGGCGTGTAGACAGGAAATCTGCGGCAGAGTCAAGACAAGGCCTGGTTGACGCCCATGCCGATCGCGTCGCGCCGAGCGGAATCAATTCGCGCCGCTCGCTTCCGAACGGTCGGCCGTGACCTTCAGGACCGAGCGTGGATGCAGCAGCAACGCAACCGTCAGCAGGCTGCAGGCGATGCCGATTAAGGCAATCAGAATTGCATCCGACACCATCCAGCCGGGCCCTTCGAGCGGCTTGGCCACGAACAAGGCGAAGGAATTGTAGCTCTGCTGGTGCGAGATCAGCAGGAAGCCGGTCAGATTGTTGCCGAGATGGGCGCCGAAGGCAGCCCCGAGATTGCCGGTGGCATAGACCACAAGCGTCAAAAGCAGCGCGAAAGCGGCGACCGAGGCCAGCACGCAGGCGTTGATGGCGGCCGAGGCGCTGTTGCTCCAATGCAGCGAGGTGAACAGCAGGGCCGGCAGCAGCGCCCAGATGATCGGGCTCTTGAACCGGTTGGCGAGACCGCGCAGCAGATAGCCGCGAAACAGCACCTCTTCCGAAGATGTCTGCAGCAAGGTGAGCGCGACGATCGGGATCAGGAACAGCAGCCAGGACGACAGGCTGATCGGGCCGCGCGCAATCTCGGGCTGCAGAAGATAAAGCAGGATTTCGGACAGAAACGAGGTGATCAGCACCGCGATCAGCCCCTTGAGGAAGCCCGACCGCGACACACGACGGCTATTGCCGACCAGTGTCGACAGCTTCTCGCGGTGCACCCAGCGCATGGCGATCCACAGGCCGATCCAGATGCCGGCAAAAGAGGCGAGCGCGGTGAGGATGCCGATCGGCGAGGCGAGGAAGTCCTGCATCGCTCCATCGGGTGACGGAGCCGCCGATGCCTGCCAGGTGAAGAAGAGATAGGCGCCGCCGAACAGCACGGCCACGGTCGTTGCGGCCCAGAACAGGACGACGATCGCCGTTCCGAGGAACAGGCGCGGCAACGTCGTCCTGGCGTTCGGCGAATGCCGGTAACGTTCGAAGGCGGCAGGGTCGATCACGCGAATTCCTTGGGCAAGTGCTTCGGGTCGCATGATCTAGGAGATCGCTGTCTCGCGCGCGAGCGACTTCGGCGAGTCGCTCGAACCGATCCGACGTGGCGACATGCGAGAAGGCGACCGCCGCTGCGCTCAGCAGCGGTCACCTCGTTAACGTCAACGCACCACGTACATGATGCGTCGTGTCGACGGATCGACCAGTGCCGGCTGGCCGTTCACATAGACATAGCGATAGCTGTAGTCCGGAATTTCGCGCAGCTCGACCGTGTCGGGCAAGGTCGCGCCGGTCACCACCTCGCCATCGAGATAGACGGGGTCGAGGCGATGCGTGTCGACATAGGTTCTGACCTCGGTCGGAGGTGGGGGAAAGGCATCGTTGAGCGGATCACTGGCGATGATCGCTCCGGTGTAGTCGGTCGAGTAGTCGCCAATGTCGGCAGGCGGCGACACGACGGCAATGCTGGAACCGTGCGGCCGTTGCGTCAGCACCACCCGGCTGCCGCCGAAATCAGCCGTCACATAGTCGGAATAGACCCAGCCCTGGCCCCCGGCTTCGGCGATGGTGCACCATTTGCTGTTTTCGATGCAGCCATTCAGCGTCGCCGACTGGCCGGCGGCGAGGACGCCGATCACCGGATATTGCGGACCGGGGCCGGCGCGCACGTTAAGATCGGTGACGGCGGAGACGGCGGTGTCGGCAAACGCGGCGCCCGACATGATCGTCAGCATTCCGGCGACTGCGGGAAACAATACGGATCTCATGGTTTCTCTCCGTTTTCATGGTCCCTCGCCAGCGAAAACGGGGCAGCGGCGCATGCGTTCCCGCTAAAACGCCTGCGCCAACTCACGATTTGTTCCGGCTTCCTTTGGCAAATCGGTCAGAAGTTCGTGAACGAAGGCCAATTTCCGCGCCGTGACGTCTGAAATGACGAAGGGGTAGAGGTCAGGCAGGCCCATGCAGCGGTTGATCGAATTGGAGGCTTCCGACAGCACCAGCCAGCGGGCGAGGATCCTTTCGAAAGGCTCAGGTGCTGCGGCAGGCTCCGATGGCGCCGCCTGCAGTCCACCGCCGGTGTCGCCTCGCGGCAAGTGGTTGGCCTCCACGGTCTCCAGCTGGCCGAGCGGGAAGTTCAGCGCATGGACCATTTCCAGCGTATCGGTGATGTGCAGATGGTGGGCCCAGGTTTCCGCCCAGTCCTCCCACGGATGTGAGGTGGCATAGGCCGAGATGTGGCTTTGCTGCCAGTCGGGCGCCGCGCCGTTGGCGTAATAGGTCTTCAGCGCCTGTTCGTAATCGGCGCGTTCGTCGCCGAATAGCGCGCGAAAAGCCTCCAGCCTTTGCGGATCGTCGCGGATCAGGCGGTCCCAGTAGTAATGGCCGAGTTCGTGGCGAAAATGGCCAAGCAAGGTGCGATAGTTCTCGCCCATCTCGATGCGCCGCCTTTCGCGCTCGGCCGAGTCGGCCTCGGCGACGTTGAGCGTGATCAGGCCATTGTCGTGGCCGGTCAGGATGCGCTCGCCGCCAGGACCGCCGCCGATCGGATCGGCCAGCAAGTCGAAGGCAAGGCCGACCTCGTCGGCAGGGTTCTGCTTGGGCGCAACCGGCAGCCCGAAGGCGAGAAGCGAATAGATGGCGCGCTTCTTCGCCGCCTCGACGCGGATCCAGCGGCGGCGATTACCGTCGACCGACAGATCCGGGATCAGCTGGTTCAGCACGCAGGCGCGGCAAAAAGCCTGTCCCGGCTCGGCCATCCAGTTGCAGGCGCATTCATCCGCGTTGGTGCACTGGAAGATGCCGTCGACACCCGACAGCGCAAAACGCGCATGCCCGGGATCGTAGAGCACGAGGCTTGAGCAATTCAGGCACTGGGCGTTCTCGAAATAGAGACGGTGGCCGCAATGCGGGCAGTCGAAGAGTTTCATGTTGGTCTCAAACCTTCAGAGCCAGCATATAGGTGCACGGCGGCCCGTGCCCAACGCGAACCGCCGGTCGGTGTTCCACATCGATCGGGCTGTTTGTTCGAACACGATCTTCCCGAAAACCGGGTTCCACTTCGCCGGCGTGGTCCTTCGGCTCGGGATCATGTCCTATTTCGCCGCAAGCTGGGCGGCGACCTGTCTTGCCACCGCTTCGCCCGACAGCCGCGCCCCGCCGCAGGTCTGGATGAGCGAACCAGCGAGGTGCTCGCCGGCGAAGAAGATTTTTTCCGCCACCGGCTGCATCAGCGTCGCACGGGCCAGCGACCGGCCGGGTCGGGCCGCAGCATAGGCGCCGCGCACGAAGCGCTCGCCGCCCCAATTGGTCATCATGGCGCGCGCCACGTGCTTGCGGGTGTCGCTGCCGAAAATGCCGCACAGACGGTCGACGACGAAGTCGATGCCCGCCGCCTCACCCGCTGCCGACATCTCCCAGGCGAAGTCACCGCCGACGAAACCGACCATCAGGTCGAGGTCGAAGGGGAAGCACAGGAAATAGATGTCGTGCCGGGCCATGCGCTCGATCAAAAGGTCGTCGAAGGGCTGAAGGCCAAGCCTCGTGCCCCGGATCTCGACCGGCAATTTGGTCAGCATGCCCATCGGCAGGTCGAAAAAGGCGCCAAAATGCGTGTCGGGAAGGGCGGGCGAGAATTCGATCTCCTCAAAGGCGAGCACCGCCGGCGAGGCCGTGACGATGACCGCTTTGGCACGAACGGTGCCGCGATCGGTGACGCAGGCGACGCCTGGCACGTCCCAGAGAATCCTGCGCACCGGCGTCGACAATTCGACCGGCAGGTCGACGCCGAAACGGGCGACCAGCGCGCCAAAGCCTTCCTTGCTGAAATAGTTGGGGTCGAGGTCGGCGGCTGCCTGAAAGTCGAGGATCGAAATCTCGTCCTCGTCGGCCCCGAAATCCATCGGCCCGGCGAAGGTTGCCGCGGCGCGCGGTGCATGGCCCTTGGCGAGCAACGCCGAAAGCCGGTCGTCGTCGCCCTCCTTCACCTCATGCTTGGCCAGCAATTCCAACAGCCGTGCGTCGGCCGCCTTCATCTCGGCTTCCTCGGCCTCGCTTGCCTTGCGCTTGCGATAATAGAGATGGTCGACATTCATGTCGTGGTGATGCAGCGTCCAGCCGGCCGCCTGGGCTTCTGGAAAATAGGGGTTGCGGTCGGCGGCGTGCAGCCAGGCGCAGCCGATGTCGAAGGGGATGCCGAAATGCTGGTCGCTGGTCCATGCGCGGCCGCCGATGCGGCCCATCGCTTCGAGCAGCTTGAAGGAGAGGCCGGCTGCCTGCAAGGTCCTGGCCGCGGCCAGACCCGCCGAGCCGGCGCCGATGATCACGACATCAACGTCTTCCATGGCTTTTTCGCCCCCGCCACAATATTCACTTGATCGTAGGCAAATTCCCCGGCATTCGCCAGCACTGCAGCAGAGACAGTGACAAGTGCGGGTTTCGCTGGCAAATTCGCAAACGGGACGTGATTCAGGCAATCAGGAGAGAAAAGCATGGCATTACTTGCCAAGGGTAGGATTTTTGTGACCGCGATGGTGGCGGTGCTTGCGCTGGCGACGGGCGCACAGGCGGCGGCCAGCTGTGGCAAGACTGGCGCCGGCTTCGAAGCCTGGAAGCCGGAGTTCGCCGCGGAGGCCAGGGCCGAAGGTGTGGGCCCCAAGGGTCTTGCAGCTCTGGCCGGCGCGACCTACGCAACAAGGACCATCTCCGTCGACCGCGGCATTCACAAGGCTTTCAGCGGCTCAGTGGAAGATTTCATGAAGCGCCGTGGCGGCGCTGCGATCATTTCCAAAGGCCGTGCGCTGAAGAAGTCGAACGCGGCGCTGTTCGACAAAATCGAAAGCAACTATGGCGTGTCGCCAGGCGTGCTGCTCGCCATCTGGGGAATGGAGACTGGCTTCGGTTCGGCGATGGGCAACCAGAATACGGTCTCTGCCATTTTGACGCTGGCCTATGATTGCCGCCGCCCGGAATTCTTTTACCCACATGCCATTGCGGCCCTGAAGCTGGTTGATCGCGGTGCGTTGACCTCCTCGTCGGTCGGCGCTGCACATGGCGAGATCGGCCACACGCAGTTCCTGCCCGGAAATGTCTTGAAGTACGGCGTCGGCAGCGGAAACCTGCGCGACAAGGCCACTGCATTGGCTTCCACCGCCAACTTCCTCAAGGGTCATGGCTGGCGGGCCGGTGCGAGCGCGCAGTCGAATATCGGCGCCATTGCCGGCTGGAATTCCGCCAGCGTCTATCAACAGGCCATCGCCCGCATCGCCACGGCGATCGATGGCGATTGAAGAGACGTCTCTGTAAAAGATCTCCGTTTTGCAGAAAGCCCGGCCATGTGCCGGGCTTTTCTATTGATGCTGACGTGCTAGCGTCGATCGCAACTTTCCTGCGCGGCCATGGCTGGAACGCCGGTGCTGGTTAAAGTCGGGTGAGACCGAGCTGTGACTGAATGAGCAGGCTTTCGCATCAAAGCCAGGGAATGGGAAGAATCGGGGGCGCAAGATGTCGAGGGCCGTTCAGAAGGTCGGCCAGCGCGGTAGCTTGAAATGGATACAGCGCGCGGTGAATAGAACTCCACGCGTGCTCAGCGAGCCCCTTGGTAAACTTGTTGCTACTGCAGCGTCGACGGTTTGGCTGTCACCGATAGCGAATGATGACTACGCAGAATATCGTGATCGCGATTTTCTTGATCTGGTCGGTGTTGGTGAGTTGTCCGGTCGTCTCTCGGAGTATTGGCCCCAACGCGGACCCCAATGGGACGCGCTTGGCAGGACGAGTGCAGGAGATATTCTGCTGGTCGAGGCGAAGGCGCATATTGCCGAGTTGTGTTCGCCAGCCTCATCGGCCGGTCCGAGATCGCGCATGGTCATCGAGAAAGCGCTGGCTCAGACTATCGAATATCTCGGAGCAAGACCGCGCGCGCCATGGGTCGATGTATTTTATCAATTGGCAAACCGGCTTTCCCATTTGCACTTCCTTCGTCGCGAGGGGTGCAAAGCTTGGCTCGTGCTGGCGAATTTCGTCGGAGACCGGGACATCGGAGGACCCGAAACAAGAGCGGAGTGGGAGGCCGCGTACAAGGTCGTCCACCATATCATAGGGCTTTCTGAACGACATGCTCTCAGTCGCTATGTGGTACACATCTATCCGCATGTGTCGGACTTGGACATTTAGCCGGCAAATCATGACTCGCGTCGAGGTAGCAGTCCAAAACCGGCCAAAGCCGGGTTTGGACATGCCATCTGATGGTCAGCTCTTGCGGCTGCGTGCGGCAAGCGTGCGCAGCCTCAGCGCATTGAGGCGGATGAAGCCGGCGGCGTCCTTCTGGTCGTAGGCGCCGCGGTCGTCCTCGAAGGTGACCAGTGCATCGGAATAGAGCGTCTTCTTCGACTTGCGGCCGGTGACCATGACGTTGCCCTTGTAGAGCTTGAGGCGCACCGTGCCCTCGACGTCTTCCTGGCTCTTGTCGATCATCGCCTGCAACATCAGCCGTTCGGGCGCGAACCAGAAGCCGTTGTAGATCAGCTCGGCGTAGCGCGGCATGAACTCGTCCTTCAGGTGCGCGGCACCACGGTCGAGCGTGATCGATTCGATGGCGCGGTGGGCTGATATCAGGATGGTGCCGCCGGGCGTCTCGTAGACGCCGCGCGACTTCATGCCGACGAAGCGGTTCTCGACCAGGTCGAGCCGGCCGATGCCGTTGTCGCGGCCGAGATCGTTGAGCGCTGCCAGCATGGTGGCCGGCGACAGCTTCTTGCCGTTGAGCGCTACGGGATCGCCCTTGAGGAATTCGATCTCGATCTCGGTGACCTTGTCCGGCGCATCCATTGGTGAAACGGTGCGCTGGTGGACGAATTCCGGCGGCTCGCTCCACGGGTCTTCCAGCACCTTGCCCTCGGAAGACGAATGCAGAAGGTTGGCGTCGACCGAGAACGGCGCATCGCCCTTCTTGTCCTTCGGCACCGGAATCTGGTGCTGCTCGGCGAAATTGATCAGGTCGGTGCGCGACTTGAACGACCAGTCGCGCCATGGCGCGATGACCTTGATGTCGGGATTCAGCGCGTAAGCCGAGAGCTCGAAGCGAACCTGGTCGTTGCCCTTGCCGGTGGCGCCATGCGCAATCGCGTCGGCGCCGGTCTCCCTGGCGATCTCGACCAGATGCTTGGAGATCAGCGGCCGGGCGATCGAGGTGCCGAGCAGGTAGGTGCCTTCATAGACGGCGTTGGCGCGGAACATCGGGAAGACGAAATCGGAGACGAATTCCTCGCGCACGTCGACGACGCGGATATCCTTGATGCCCATCATCTCGGCCTTGCGGCGGGCCGGCTCGAGTTCGCCGCCCTGGCCGAGATCGGCGGTGAAGGTGACGACTTCGGCGCCGAGTTCGGTCTGCAGCCATTTCAGGATGATCGATGTGTCGAGGCCGCCGGAATAGGCGAGCACGACTTTCTTGACGTCTTTTGCTTTTGACATTTGGCGGTTCCGCGACAGGAGTTCTCAGCGGGCGAGGTATCACGCCGTTTCCGGGCTACGCAAGAGATGAACGCCGCGGACCGTTGGGTCAACGGATACGATCCGGGGCGCTGGATCAGCCTTTCAGCCTTCCAGTTGCTGGCAGCGATGGTTCGTATCCCTTATAGGCTTGCGTGTTCCCGAGCCAAAGGGCCGTCCATGTCGTTCATCCCAGACACCGCCACGCTGCTCCAGTTCGCCATCGCCACCGTGATCCTGGCGATCACGCCCGGACCGGATATGACCTTGTTCGTCTCGCGCACGCTGAGCCAGGGCCGCGCCACCGGCTTTGCCTCGATGGCCGGCGCGCTGTGCGGCACGCTGATCCACACCACGCTGGTGGTGGTCGGTGTCTCGGCGCTGATCGTCGCCTCGCCGATGGCCTTCTTCGTGCTGAAGATCTTTGGCGCCGGCTATCTGGTCTTCCTCGCGTGGCAAGCGGTTACCAGGGGCTCGGCCTTCTCACCGGAGAAGAAGACGGGACCTCAGGTTTCGCTGTTGCGCAGCTGGGCGGCGGGGCTCGGCGTCAATCTGCTCAACCCGAAGATCATCCTGTTCTTCATGACCTTCCTGCCGCAGTTCGTCTCCGCGCATGACCCGAACGCGCCGGGAAAGCTGTTTTTTCTCGGCGCGATGTTCATCGTGCTGTCGATCCCGGTGACCGCGCCGATGGTATTGGCGGCGGAGAAATTCTCGGCGGCGATGAAGGCCAGCCCGCGCGTGACGCGGGTGGTCGACTATCTCTTCGCCGGCGTGTTTTCCGCCTTCGCGCTCAAGATCCTGACGGCCCAGGCGAAGTAGGTCTTTTCGGAATCATGGTCCGTCTTGCCACCAGCTTCCGGCCCAGCGCCCGGCGCTGAGCCAGTAGAAGATGCCGCCGACCATGCCGCCGCCGATCACCGCCAGGATGGCGCTGGTTTGCCGGACCGCGAAGGCCGCGTCCCGGGCATAGTCGACCAGGCCGAGGAAAACGGCCGCGACCACCGCGCCCGCCAGCGCATAGAATAGCCAGTCGCGCCGGCCGAGGATCTCGGCAAGCAGGATGACGATCGCCGCCGGCATGAAGGCGAAATAGGCGACGAACAGGGCGACGAAGGGAATTGAAAAATACAGGGAAGCGGTTGCCTTCGGGTGCGCGTACTCCGGCATGTAGCCGAGCGAAGCCAGGAACAGGATGTTGAGGAAGGCGCTCGCCGCTAGCGACGCCACAGCATAGCCGAACAGGATGACGGCGAAACGGACGAGGTAAGCAATGAGGCGGGTCATCCCAAATCTCGGCGTGTGCCAGATTTGCGTCCGGCCAGAAGCCAGTAGACCGAGCCGCCAGCCGTGCCGGCCGTGGCCAAGAAACCGAGAAAGCCCGGATTGAAAACAAAGCCTCCGGCCGAACGCGGAATAGAAACACCAAAAGCGGTGGACGTTACCGCACCCGTGACTGCAAAGTAGAACCATCCTCGAAGCGACAACCGCTCGGCGACAAAGATTGCCGGGCCGACGATCAACAGCGCACTGACCATCACGGTCAACACGGCGAGCGGGAAGGAACCCAGCCAGTCGAATGCGAAAATGATGGACCAGTTCCCGTCTTCGATTCCTTCCAGAAGAGCGATCAGCAGCACGGGGACCAAGATCGAGGTCAGCACGGCGGCGATATAGCCGACTGCTATCGTGGCGAAGCGTTTCGGCCAGGCGAAGCGGCGGCTCACGCCTCGCCGTGCCCCGCGATCATCATCGCTTCCAGCGCCAGCCGGTCGACCTTGCGCATGCGCTCGGAGTCAGACTTCAACTGGCCGCAGGCGGCGAGGATGTCGCGGCCGCGCGGCGTGCGGATCGGCGAGGCATAGCCGGCATTGTTGATGTAGTCGGCGAATTTCTCGATCGTCTCCCAGTCCGAGCACTGGTAGTTGGTGCCCGGCCACGGGTTGAACGGGATCAGATTAATCTTGGCCGGAATGCCCTTGAGCAGCTTGATCAGGCCCTTGGCGTCCTCGATGGAATCGTTGACGTCCTTCAGCATCACATATTCGAAGGTGATGCGCTTGGCGTTCGACAGGCCGGGATAGGCGCGGCAGGCGGCGATCAACTCCTTCAGCGGATACTTCTTGTTGATCGGCACCAACAGGTCGCGCAGGTCGTCATTGGTGGCGTGCAGCGAGATCGCCAGCATGACGCCGATCTCCTCGCCGGTGCGCAAGATTTCCGGCACGACACCGGAGGTCGAGAGCGTGATGCGTCGCTTCGACAAGGACAGGCCGTCGCCGTCGGAGGCGATCAGCAGGGCCTTCTTCACCGCCTCGAAATTGTAGAGCGGTTCACCCATGCCCATCATGACGATGTTGGAGACTTTGCGGCCCTCGGCCGGCACGATGGCGCCGTCGGGCGTGTCGCGGTCGGGGAAATCGCCGAGCCGGTCGCGGGCGGTGAGCAGCTGGGCGAGGATTTCCTCCGCCGTCAGGTTGCGCACCAGCTTCTGCGTGCCGGTGTGGCAGAACGAGCAGGTCAGCGTGCAGCCGACCTGCGAGGAGATGCAGAGCGTGCCGCGGCCCTCCTCGGGAATGTAGACGGTCTCGATCTCGACCGGCCTGCCGGCGCCGCGCGGCGGAAAGCGAAACAGCCATTTGCGGGTGCCGTCGGAGGAGATTTGTTCCTCGACGATCTCGGGCCTGGCAACGGTGAAGTGCTTGTCCAGCTCGGCGCGCAAATCCTTGGAGATGTTGAACATGCCGGCAAAGTCGGAAACGCCGCGCACATACATCCAGTGCCAGAGCTGCTGGGCGCGCATCTTCGCCTGGCGCTCCGGCACGGTGCCGGATGCAACCAGGACCTCGCCGAGCTCGGCCCGCGTCAGGCCGATCAGCGACTGCTTTTCCGGCTGTGCGGCGCGGGCGCGCAAGGCGTCACGGGCGCCCTCGGTGGTAAGATCGAATGAAAGGGTCATGGTTGCACTTGACATAAGCGGTTTGCGGCCGATTTCACCATCGTGCCGGAAATGAAGCGCGGCGCATAGCACAGGTTGGGGGCGGAGTCATGCGGGGCGGCGATCCGGGTCGGTCCGTCGCCGCGGTTTTGGTTCAGTCGCAGTCAGATCAGAGCATGGATCCGGCCGGCATATCGCTTCATCCGCGGGCGCCTGCAGGACAAACCGATCACATATTCGTGTTGGCGTAATGGTCCGCAATGCGCCAGCGAACCTGAAAAGGGGCACCTTTGCCCCTGCAAAATGGGAGTACGCAGAATGCACTCGATCAAGCTCGTTTTGATTGCCGGTCTCATTGGCCTTTCCGCCCCGCAGGCATTTGCCGAGGATGCGATGGGCACGATGACTATGATGAAGGGCGGGGAAGTGATGGCGATCATGCCGGATGGGCACATGGGCACCATGATGCCGGACGCAAAGATGGGCGCCGAGATGATGAAGATGGCGAAACCCATCAAGCACTGCATGATGATGATGACCGACGCCAAGGGCAAAGCCTTCATGATCGATACGTCGACCAAGAAAGCTCAGGCCGAATGTGAAAAAATGGCCATGTAAATCGGCCATACGAACAAGCCGATAGGTAGACCGTCCCGTCGGCACAGGCCGGCGGGATACCCCAACAGGCCGCATATCTGCCGCCAGTGTGACGGATGGAGGCTCTGAGTCAGACCCCGGCGGCAAACTCTTGCCGTCGGGGTCTGAACGCGCAGGGTTGATCCACCTCACGCCTGTGCTAGGGCTGGGCATCCCCCGCACGAGGACTGACATGGCCGGCGCATCGCGAAAATATCCCATGCTGCGGCGTTCGCGCGCGATGTTGGGCTCACGGCGTGTCTGGCAGCCGCGCCTGGTGTTCTGGGCCGGCGCCATCTCGATCGGCGTCATCAGCGTTTTGTTCGCAATGCTGGCCGACAGGGCGCAAGGCCTGTTCCATGCGATGACAGGCAATGGTGACGGCTGGCGCTTCGATCTGCCGCTCATCGTCACGCCGCTCGGCTTCGTGCTGTGCGCGTGGCTGGCTCATGCCTTCTTCCCGGGCTCGCAAGGCAGCGGCATTCCGCAGGCGATCGCCGCCCGCCACCTGCGCGACGATGACGACCGCAGCCACATCCTGTCGCTGCGGCTGGCGGCGGGCAAGATCGCGCTTACCGTCGTTGGCCTGTTCTGCGGCGCCTCGATCGGCCGCGAAGGACCGACCGTGCAGGTCGGCGCGTCGCTGATGCTGCAGGTGGCGCGCTGGGGCGGCATGGCGCAGGCGCGCGGCCTGATCCTGGCCGGTTCGGCGGCCGGCATCGCGGCCGCCTTCAACACGCCGCTCGCCGGCATCGTCTTTGCCATCGAGGAAATGGGCCGTACCTACGAGGCGCGCACCAACGGGCTGGTGCTGACGGCGGTGATCCTGGCTGGCCTTGCCTCGCTTGGCCTGCTCGGCAACTACACCTATTTCGGCGTCGCCAGGGAGACGATCTCGTTTGCCGCCGAATGGCCGCTGGTGCTTTCCTGCGGCGTCATCGGCGGCGGTTTGGGCGCGCTGTTCTCGCTGTTGGCGTTGAAGGCGACGCGGCGGATTCGGCGCTGGCACAGCGGGCAGCCCTTGCCGCGCGCGCTGGTCGTGGCGGCCGTCTGCGGCTTGTTGGTGGCGGTGATCGGCATCGCCTCGGGCGGGCTGACCTTCGGCACCGGCTACGCACAGGCGCGTAGCGCCGTCGAAGGCACGCCGCTGCCCTGGTTCTTCTTTGCCGAAAAGTTCATGGCGGGACTGTTGTCGATGATCTCCGGCATTCCGGGCGGCATCTTCGCGCCATCGCTGGCGGTCGGCGCCGGCATCGGCAGTTCGCTCGGCCTGCTGTTCGGCGCCGGTACGGGGGCGGCGGCCCTGCTCGGCATGGCCGGCTACTTCGCTGGCGTGGTGCAGGCGCCGATGACGGCCTTCGTCATCATCCTGGAAATGACCGGCAATCACGACAATGTCATCGCGCTGATGCTGGCCTCGATGCTCGGCTACGGCACGGCGCGCATGGTCTCGCACGAGCCGCTCTATCACGCGCTGTCACGCGTCTTCATCGCCGAGGCGATCCGGCGGCGGCGGGCGGAAGCCGCGCCGGGATCAAGCCCGGGCTAAAAAGCAAAAGGCCAGGCTTTGCGGCCCGGCCTGTGGTGTAAAACGAAGCTTTGGAGCTCTGCCTATTTGCACTTTGCTATTTGCATTTGGCGATCGACGACAGCGCCGCCGAAATGCCCTTCAGCGAGAAGACATAGGAGGTGGGATTGCCGCGGCCCGACTTCGCCGTCACCTTCATGTCGGTGCCTGTCTTCATTGCGGCGATCAGCACCGGCTCCTCGGCGGCGTTCTCGACCCAGGCCGACTTGCCGCGCGTGAACATCGAGAACGACTTCTTGTCGATGGTGACGGTGGCCTTGGAGCCTTCCTGGAAGGTGTAGCCGGCGATGAATTGCGGCTCATAGGACACTTGCTGGCCGGGCCGCTGGCTGACGAAGAAGAACATGTCGCCATGGTCGAGCGTCGGCGGCTGCTTGTCGGTCGGCACGGTCAGGACATAGCAGACCTTGCCGCCCGATGCCTGGTAGCTGTAGGTGCCCCAGGCATTGTGCTGGCCGATCTTGGTCGCCGACTGCGCCAGTGCCGGCGCTGCCATGGCTACCAGGGCCAGGCTCGAAACTGTAGCAATCAATCCGCGCATCGTTTTTCCCGTATTCCAAAGGTGCGGCGGCAGGCCGGCTCAGCGTCCTGCCCGTCGCTTCATTTTGATTTAATCTGGGTTACCAAACGGTGAATTTCCTTTGAGAAAAGGACCCACACCCGAGGAAACCGCCGCCATTCCCGCGCCGCCGCCTTGCGAGCGGGTGGCGCGACGTCCCTTTCGCGACTTGGAGGCCACGAAAGCGGCAAGAGTTTGACTTTTTGCTTTGCCGCCAAACGCAGGCTCCAAAGGCATTTGCGCGGGCGCCGGCCTGCTCAGCCCTTGTCGGCGATGGCGTCCTTGGCAGCCTGCCGGTGCGCCGGCGTGATGTGGGCGCTGACAGCGGTGATCGCGGCGGTGAGCACGGCGATGTCGTCGGTGAAGCCAAGCCCGAGGACGAAGTCGGGGATCACGTCCACCGGCAGCACGAAATAGCCGAGCGCGGCGAGCAGAATGCCCTTGGCGCGCAGCGGTGTGTTCTTGTCCATAGCGCAGTAATACGCGGCCACGACTTCTTCCATGAAGGGTATCTGCCGCGCGGCCTTCTTCGCCGTGCGCCAGAATTTCTCGCGCACTTCGTTCTCGTCGCCGAGCTTGCCGCCAAAGCCGAAGAAATCAAAACCGGATTGTTGCGCCATTAGTTTCTCCTTGCGAGCGTCCATGCGCATCCCTGCGCATGCCCGCGAGCGAAAATGTGGTGAAACCCGAGCCACGCTGCAAGATGCCGGTGCCGATTTGGCAACCGCTGCGCCGTTCAGCCACCGAAAAAGCGGTTCATCTTCTTCGCTAGATCGATATCGAGCGCGGTCACGCCACCGGCATCATGGGTGTTCAGCGTCACGTCGACGGTCTTGTAGACATTCGACCAGTCGGGATGATGGTCCATCTTCTCGGCGGCAAGTGCTACGCGGGTCATGAAGGCAAAGGCTTCGGAGAAATTCGCGAAGGTGAACGTGCGCTTGATCGAGGCGCCATCGGCGGCCAGCGCCCAGCCGTCGAGACCGGTCAACGCGGCTTCTACGGCTTCCCGGCTCAGTTTCTCTCTCGTCATATCAGCTTCCCATGCTATTTCGACTGAAGTCGTCACCATAGCGTTGGATCGATGAGCGCGAAGCCCATAAATTCCATTCTTTTCGTCTGCCTCGGCAACATCTGCCGGTCGCCGCTGGCTGAGGGCGCTGTTCGCGCCGTGCTGGCAGAGCGCGGGTGGGGCGGGGATATGCTGCTCGATTCAGCCGCAACCAGCGGCTGGGAGGTCGGCTCACCTCCCGATCCACGCTCGATCGCGGTTGCGGTGCGTCACGGCGTCGACATTTCCGGGCAGAGGGCGCGCAAGGTCTCGCCGGAGGATTTTCACTGCTTCGACCTGATCCTCGGCATGGACCGGTCGAACGTTCGTGACCTGAAAGCGCTGGCGCCGGCGGCCATGCACGACCGGTTGCACCTGTTCCTGGAGTTCGCCAAGGGCAATGCGCGCGACGTGCCGGACCCATATTATGACGGGGCGGAAGCCTTCGCGTCGGTCTACCGCATGATCCGCGAGGCGTCGGAGGCGCTGGCGACAAGGCTCGAAGCACGGGCGTCTTTGCCCGACAGCGGCCAGGCTTCCTCGACGATGTAGGGGCCGCCACCGACCGAATCGCGCGACGACATCAACACGAAACGGCCGATACGGAACGGCAACGTCGAGAAATTGCCACGTGCCGAGAGATACTGGGCGACGTCCAGCGGGGTCGAATTGCGCAAGCGCGCCAGCGTCACATGCGGCATGAACTTGCGCGGATCCGCGGGAATGCCGAGCCGCTGGCAGATGCGGTCGATCTCGCCCTGAAGGGCGGCAAGATCGGGCGAGGCGGAGGCACCCGCCCACACCGCGTGCGGCTTCTTCTGGCCGAAAGCGCCGACGCCGGACAGGGTCAGCGGGAAGGAGGGGCGGTGGACGCGGTCGAGTGCGTTGGCAATCTCGTCGGCGACATGACCCGGTACATCGCCGATGAAGCGTAGCGTCAGATGATAGTTTTCGACGTCGATCCAACGGGCCCCGGGCAGGCCGCCCCGCAGCAGGGACAGCGAAAGGGCCGCGTCACGCGGTATTTCGAGGGCGGTGAAAAGACGCGGCATGAAGAGCCTCCCTTCCTCGAATCGAATATTAGCCCTAGCGAATCATCGAAAATCAAACGGAGCAAGAGGTTTGTTGGTCACAGGCTTTGTTAAAAGTTTCCCCAACGGAAGCAATTAGTCCGATCTCACGAACCTCCCGGCGCCGCCGCGATCGCCTTTTCGACCGTCGGCAAGATGCGTTCGACCATCTGGTCGACGCCCTGAGGGCTCGGATGCAGGCCGTCCTCGAGTTGCATGCCGGGCTGACCGGCGACGCCGTCGAGAAAGAACGGGTAGAGCGCAACGTCGTATTTCTTGGCAAGGTCGGGAAAGATGGCATCGAAGGCGTTCTGGTAGTCGGCGCCGAGATTGGGCGCGGCGCGCATGCCGGCCAGCAGCACGGCAATCCTGCGGTCCTTGAGCTTGCCCATCATGTCATCCAGGTTCTTTCTGGCGATGTCGGGCGAGACGCCGCGCAGCATGTCGTTGGCGCCGAGTTCGAGAATGACCAGCTGCGTGCCGTCGGGCACCGACCAGTCAAGCCGCGCCAGGCCGCCGCTTGTCGTGTCGCCAGAGACGCCGGCATTGGCGACCGTCACGTCGTGACCCTCGGCGCGAAGGGCGGCCTGCAGTTTTTCGGTAAAGCCCTGGTCCGGCCCAAGGCCGAAGCCCGCCATCAGGCTGTCACCGAAGCCGACGATCTTGAACGGCTCGGCGAGCGCCGACGAAAAGGTGCCGCAAATGGCGAGGAAAACGATGAAGCCTGCGGCAATCAGGCGTTTGAAAGACATGCGGCAGGCCCCATATGACCAAGGAATTCTTCCGACGGCATCCGGCAAGCAGAGCCTTCATCCCTTGATATAGGACGCTTTCATTTTGACAGAAGCCGTCATCGCGCTGAAAGACGTATCGCTGACACTTGGCGAAGGGGCGTCCTCCGTGCATGTGCTGAAGGGTGTCAGCCTCGATGTTGCTGCAGGCGAGGCGACCGGCATCGTCGGTCCTTCGGGCTCGGGCAAGTCGACATTGCTGATGGTGCTGGCAGGCCTTGAAACGGTCGATTCGGGTACGGTCAGAATCGCCGGCGTGCTGCTCAATGGCAAAACCGAGGACCAGATTGCCTCGTTTCGTGGCCGAAACATTGGCATCGTGTTCCAGTCCTTCCATCTCATTCCCAACATGACGGCGCTCGAAAATGTCGCGGTGCCGCTGGAACTCGCCGGCCATGCCGATCCGTTTTCGGTCGCGGCGCGCGAACTGGCGGCCGTGGGCCTGAGCGATCGCGTCACCCATTATCCCGGCGAATTGTCGGGCGGCGAGCAGCAGCGCGTGGCGATCGCCCGGGCGCTGGCGCCGTCGCCGCGCATTCTCATTGCCGACGAGCCGACCGGCAATCTCGACCAGGCGACGGGGCGGCAGGTCGCCGACCTCTTGTTTGCCAAGGCGGCCGAGCGCGGCATGACCCTGGTGCTGGTCACCCACGATCCGGCATTGGCGGCACGCTGCTCGCGCCAGGTTTCGATGCGGTCGGGCCGGATCGAGGCGCCGGCACCCGTCAAGGTGACGGCCTGATGCCGGTGTCGCGGACGCTGTGCCTTGCGGTCCGCTTTTCGCTGCGCGAGATGCGCGGCGGCCTGTCCGGCTTCCTGATTTTCCTTGCCTGCATCGCGCTCGGCGTCGCGGCAATCGGCGGCGTCAACTCGGTGGCGCGTTCGATCACCGCCGGTGTCGCCAATCAGGGCCAGACGCTGCTCGGCGGCGATCTCCGCTTCCAGATCAACCAACGCGACGCCAGCCAGGCCGAACGCGGCTTCGTTGACGGGCTGGGGGTCGTTTCGCACACCGCCAGCATGCGTTCGATGGCGCGTCTCGCCGATGGAACCGACCAGGCGCTGGTCGAGGCCAAGGCGGTCGACCACGCCTATCCGCTCTATGGCGCGCTGGAGACCGAGCCGGCGCTGTCGAAGCAGGAACTGTTCGGCGAAGAGTTCGGCGTTTTCGGCGCCGCCGCACCCGATCTGCTGTTCGAACGGCTGCATCTGCAGATCGGCGACCGGCTGAAGCTCGGCACCGCGACCTTCGAACTGCGCGCCAGGCTGGTCACCGAACCGGATGCGGTGTCCGATGCTTTTGCCTTTGCGCCGCGGCTGATGATCTCGACCGAAGGGCTGGCGGCCACCGGGCTGATCCAGCCGGGCAGCCTGGTCGAAAACGCCTACAAGATCCGGCTGCCCGCCGATGCCGATGAGGCGCGGCTCAAGGCTATCCAGGATCAGGCGGCCAAGGATTTTCCGCAGGCCGGCTGGTCGATCCGCACGCGCAGCAATGCGGCGCCGGCGCTGTCGTCCAACATCGAACGCTTCTCGCAATTCCTGACGCTGGTCGGGCTGACGGCGCTCGTGGTCGGCGGTGTCGGCGTCGCCAATGCGGTGCGCGCCTATCTCGACGGCAAGCGCGGCGTCATAGCCACCTTCAAGAGCCTGGGCGCTTCGGGCGGCTTCGTCTTTGCCGTCTATCTGGTGCAGATCCTGATCATCGCCGCCCTGGGCATCGTGCTTGGCCTCGTGCTCGGGGCGCTGATGCCGTTCGCGGCCGGTGCCGCCCTCCATCAGGTCATTCCGGTGCCGGCGGAGGGCGGCTTCTATCCCGGCGCGCTCGGCATGGCGGCGCTGTTCGGCCTTTTGGTGACGCTGGCCTTCGCGCTGCTGCCGCTCGGCCGCGCCCGCGATGTGCCGGCGACCGCGCTGTTTCGCGAGATGGGGCTTGAAGGCCGCGGCTTTCCGCGCCCTGTCTATGTCGCGGCCGCTGTCGGCATCGCGCTGTTGCTGGCAGCGCTGGCCATCCTTTTTTCCGGCGACCGCCGCATCGCCTCGATTTTCGTCGGCGCCACCATCTTCGCTTTCCTGGTGCTGCGCCTGGTCGGCGCACTGGTGCAGTGGGCGGCCAGAAAGAGCCCGCGCGTGGGCTTCGTGGCGCTGCGGCTCGCCGTCGGCAACATCCACCGGCCCGGCGCCTTGACGCCATCGGTGGTGCTGTCGCTGGGGCTCGGCCTGACACTGCTGGTGACGCTGGCGCTGATCGACGGCAACCTGCGGCAACAGATCTCGGGCAGCCTGCCGGAGCGGGCGCCGAACTTCTTCTTTGTCGACATCCAGAGCAGCGATGTCGATGCGTTTTCGGCGCTGATCGGCAAGCAGGCGCCGCAGGGGACGCTGGCCAAGGTGCCGATGCTGCGCGGCCGGGTGATGGCGCTCAACGGCGTCGATGTCGACAAGGTCACGGTGCCGGCGGAAGGCGCCTGGGTGCTGAAAGGCGATCGCGGCCTGACCTACGACGCCAGCCAGCCGGACAACGCGACGCTGACCGAGGGCAGCTGGTGGCCGGACAATTATGCCGGCGAGCCGCTGGTCTCGTTCTCGGCCGTGGAAGGCAAGGAGATCGGGCTGAAGCTCGGCGATACCATCACCGTCAATGTGCTCGGCCGCAACGTGACGGCGAAGATCGCCAATTTCCGTCAGGTCGAATGGGAGACCATGGGCATCAATTTCGTCATGGTGTTCTCGCCCAACACATTCGCAGGAGCGCCGCATGGCTGGATGGCGACGCTGACCGAAAAGACCGCCTCGACGGCCGACGACGCGCGGATCCTCAATGCCGTCACCCGCGCCTTCCCGGCGGTGACGACAGTCCGGGTCAAGGATGCGCTCGACGTCGTCAACCGGCTGGTCGGGCAGCTCGGCACGGCGATCCGGGCTGCCGCCGGCGTGGCGCTGATCGCCTCGGTGCTGGTGCTAGCCGGTGCGCTTGCCGCCGGCAACCGGGCTCGCATCCATGACGCGGTGGTGCTGAAGACGCTGGGCGCGACACGCACGACGCTGATTGCCGCCTTCTCGCTCGAATACATGCTGATCGGGCTCGCCACCGCGATCTTCGCCCTCGCGGCGGGTGGTGCCGCCGCATGGTTCGTCGTCGCCCGCATCATGACCTTGCCTTCGCATTTCATGCCCGAGGTGGCGGTGGCGACCATTCTGTTTTCGCTTGTCATCACGGTCGGCATCGGTCTCGTCGGCACCTGGCGGGTCCTCGGCCACAAGGCCGCACCGGTGCTGCGCAACCTCTGAATTCCGCCCGCCGGGACCCAGATTTGGTTAAATCGGAGCAATGTTGCGCCGCCAAAGGCCGGAAAAACCGGACCGTGCGGGTCTCACGAAGCATTACACCCGGTTACGGTCTTGTTCTCGACGCGAATAACCATCATATTTCGCCACAGGCATGCTGGAGCTCCGCCAGCGGCGCCTGGGTCTGGTGGACCTGACACCCGACGGGGCAGAAGCAATAAGAGGACTACCATGGCTGAACCCATTCGCAACTTGCAGACGCGTGCCGTGCCCGGCGCTGCCGTCGACATCGATCAGGGCCTGCGCGCCTACATGGTCAAGGTCTACAATCTGATGGGGCTTGGCCTCCTCATCACCGGCCTTGTCGCGGTCGGCACAATCATGCTGGCCACCACCACCGATCCGGCCTCGGCTGTCGCGACGCTGCCAAGCGGCCAGATGCTGACCTCCTTTGGCTATGCGATCTTCGGGTCGCCGCTGAAATGGGTGGTGATCTTTGCCCCGCTGGCCGCTGTCATGTTCCTGTCGTTCCGCGTCCAGTCGATGAGCGTATCGGCGGCGCAGACGACGTTCTGGGTCTATGCCGGCCTCGTCGGCCTGTCGCTGTCGTCGATCTTCCTGGTCTACACCACGGCCAGCATATCGCAGACCTTCTTCGCCACCGCCGCGGGCTTCGGCGCGCTGTCGCTTTATGGCTACACCACCAAGCGCGACCTGACCGCGATGGGCTCGTTCCTGATCATGGGCGTGTTCGGTCTGATCATCGCAATGGTGATCAACATCTTCCTGCAGTCGTCGGCGCTGTCCTTCGCTGTTTCGGCGATCGGCGTGCTGATTTTTGCGGGCCTGACCGCCTATGACACGCAGAAGATCAAAGAGATGTATTTCGAGGGCGACGCTTCGGATGTCGCCGGCCGCAAGGCGATCATGGGCGCGCTGAGGCTCTACCTCGACTTCATCAACCTGTTCATGTTCCTGCTGCAGTTCATGGGCGACCGCCGCTAAAGGCTGTCCGCGCCATGGTCTGACTGGACCAGCGAGTTTGGAAAGGGCGGCCTAACGGCCGCCCTTTTCTTTTGTGTCGGGTTTTGCTGTATTGCGGGCAAAACAACGGCATGCATAAATAATGAGCAATATCATTATCCGGACCGCGATAGAGGCCGACCTCGACCGGATCACGGAAATCTATGCTGACGCGGTCACCCAGGGCACGGCGAGCTATGAGCTGGAGCCGCCCGGCGGTGTTGAGATGGGCGCTCGCTTCGACACTCTGATGGCTGGAGGCTTTCCCTATCTCGTGGCGGAAAAGGACGGCACCGTGCTCGGCTATGCCTATGCCGGCGCCTTCCGGCCGCGCCCGGCCTATCGCTTCATCGTCGAGGATTCGGTCTATGTCGCGCCGCAGGCCAAGGGCCAGGGAGTTGGGCTGTTGCTGATGCAAAGCCTGATCGAGGCCTGCCGCTCAGTGGGCTTCCGCCAGATCATCGCGGTGATCGGCGACGGGCGGCCGGAGAGCGCCTCGGTGCGGCTGCACGAGAAGCTCGGCTTTCGCCATTCGGGACGCCTCGAAGGCTCCGGCTACAAGCACGGGCGCTGGCTGGACACGGTGTTCATGCAGCTCTCGCTGAATGGCGGGCCGCTCGCTCCACCCGATCCCGATTCGCTGCCGGAGCGAAAATTCCGCCAGAAAAAATAAAGGGTTAAGCCTCGACGAGCTTCAGCTTGCCGTCGAAGATCCCAAGCACGCGGCCGAGTTCCTGGCCGCGCTTGAGGATGCGGCCGCCGGCGGCAATGACGGCAAAGGCACCTTGCTTGCGCGCCAGTTTCGGGTCCTTGACGATCTGGAACAGCGGCACTTCGCTGGTGCGGCGAAACACGGAAAAAACAGCTCTGTCGGTGAGATGATCGATGGCGTAGTCGCGCCATTCGTTGGCGGCGACCATGCGACCGTAGAGCCTCAGGATCTGGTCCAGTTCACGCCGGTCGAACCGCACCGGCTGATCGAGGCGCTCGCGTCGCGCCTCGTGCAGCGGGATCAATATTGCGGATGCGTCCCCATCCCCCGTCCCGCCGCTGTCGTCGGTCATGCCTCGATCCTTCAAAATGAATCTTTGCCAACCAAAGTTGGCGCGTTCGCAGCCGAATTGCAAGACCCGGCGAAGCGAGCGCGGCGTGGCGCTATTTCCGCAACGTCCAGTCACTTTTATGAAACGCCTGTTGGAATTGGTGATGCTTCGTCACATTCTCGCCATTTTTTATCCGCGCTCTTGCCCCAATGTCCGACGAATTTACCGGCGTTGCCTGAGACGGTTCGGTCCGGCACCGGCTCGTAAACCCCAAGCCCCCCGCCCACGGGTCTGCGTCGGATCGAACCAACCTCGGTCTTTCTTCGGAAGGATCGGGTGCGACGATCCCAAAACCTAAATGACCGGCGTCAGAAGCAAGCTGACGTCGGTTTTTTGTTTTTGGGGTGGAGCGCGGGGCAATGCGGCGAGGCAGAGCACGATCGTCTGTGCAACCTCGCCTCGCCATGGGCGAGCCGCAACCTCGAGATGCTAAGGCTTGTGAATGAAGGCGGCGCCGAGAATGGGGCCGGGCAAGCCATCCCTGCCGACCGACTGCAGCAGCACGGCGCAGCCGCCCTTCTTGGAGATCTCGCTCATCGGCAATTCGTAGCGCTGCGCCTTGCCGTGCCACATGCCGGCGGTCTGGATGCCCGAGACCGCGTTCCAGTAGGTCAGCTTGCGGCCGGTGTTCTCACCCTGGCCGATCTTGACCGTCTGCGGCGGGTCGAAATAGACGATGACGACATGGGCATCGCTGGGACCGCTTCCGGCATCGCCGGCGTCGATCATCACGCGGTCGCTGGTCCTGCTGACCTTGACGGCAACCCGCATGCCCTGGCCGCTCTTGGCCATGCGCGCTAGCGCGCCATCGACATCGACGCGGCTGGCGCCGTTGACATGGACGCGGCCGTTGATGACGGCCTGCGGTGTATAGACGGAGCGGCTGCCGAAGGCGCGCATATAGTCATTTTGCCGCTCGGTGTTCTCCTTGCGGCTCAGCGTGTCCTGCCAGCCGAGATAATCCCAGTAGTCGACATGGTAGGCGAGCGCGACGATGTCTTCCTTGGCGGCCAGTTCGGCGAACAACGCATCGGCCGGCGGACAGGAATTGCAGCCCTGGCTGGTGAACAGCTCGACCACGCCCAAGGGCCTGTCGATCTGGGGCCTGTCGATCTGAGGTTTGTCGGCCTGCGTCTTGCCGGGCTCGGCTGTTTGGCCGGTGCCGGCAGCCGCTGAGAAGGCCAGCGCAAGGGCCGCCAGCCACAATGTTTTTCGCGAGGCCATGGTCATTCCGATTCCCGCCGGTGGCGCCGGCTTTATTGTCGTTGCTGGAATATGTGGCAGAAGCGGAAGTCAACGGGAAGTCACGTTGCGGTGAAATTTTTGCCGTTGCAACCGACCGCAGCGGCGCAATAGGAGAAGGGCTCGCAGTTCAGGGTAGAAACCGATTCGGGCGGCAATCACGATGTGGCAAACTCTTTCGGCGCCGATCGATCTCTATTGCGAGCGAACCGGCCCGGAACTCTGGTCCGAGCCGGTCAATGCCCTGACAAACCTTGCCTTCATCGCCGCCGGCCTGTGGGGCGTGCGCGAGGTGCGAAGGCTACGCACCGGTACCTTCGCCGAAGTGCTGGCCTGGTGGGTGGTGGCAATCGGCATCGGCTCGACGATCTTCCACACCTTCGCCACTAGGGGCACCGTCTGGGCCGATGTGCTGCCGATCGCCGGCTTTACGCTGGCCTATACGCTGTTCAACCTGCGCCGCTTCCTCGGCATGCAATGGGGCAAGGCGATTGCCATCTTCGTCGCCTTTTACGTGGTTGCCGGGCTGCTGACGCTGGCGGTGCCGGACTGGCTTCGCCAGGCCTCGAATGGCACGACGGGCTACCTGCCGCCGTTCCTGGCGCTCGCCTTCTTCGGCATACTGGTGGCGGCCAGCGGCAATCGCGCCGGCTGGTACAATCTGGTGGGATCGGCGATCTTCGTCGTGTCCGTCATCTGCCGGATGGTCGACCCGCTGGTCTGCGCCGGCTTCCCGCTCGGCACGCATTTCCTCTGGCACATCCTCAACGGACTGATGCTCGGCGTGCTGCTGGCCGCAGCGGCGCGCTTCGGAGCGCCGAAGAATAGGGGAATAGGGGAATAGGTCTTCCCCTTCCCTACTTCCCTACTCCCTTACTGCCCTACTCCCCTAAGCTGCCAGATCGCGCAGCACGTATTGCAGGATGCCGCCGTTCTTGAAATAGTCGAGCTCGTCCAGCGTATCGATGCGGCAGATGATCGGCACGTTCTTCACCGTGCCGTCGCCATAGGTGACCTTGGCCGTCATCGTCTGGCGCGGCTTGATGGTGCTCAGCCCGTCGATCTCGACCAGCTCGTCACCCTTCAGGTTGAGCGACGCCCAGGACGTGCCCTCCTCGAAGACGAACGGGATGACACCCATGCCGACCAGGTTCGAGCGATGGATGCGTTCGAAGGACTGGGCGATGACGGCGCGCACGCCGAGCAGATTGGTGCCCTTGGCCGCCCAGTCGCGCGACGAGCCGTTGCCGTATTCGACGCCGGCGAAGATCACCAGCGGCACGCCTTCCTTCTTGTATTCCATGGCCGCATCGTAGATCGATTCCTCTTCCTTCGACGGGTAGTGGATGGTGTAGCCGCCTTCCCTGCCATTCTCGCCCAGCATGTGGTTGCGGATGCGGATGTTGGCGAAGGTGCCGCGCATCATCACCTCATGGTTGCCGCGACGCGTGCCGTACTGGTTGAAGTCGGCGACGCCAACGCCATGGTCGGTGAGATATTCGCCGGCCGGCGAGGCCGCCTTGATCGAACCGGCCGGCGAGATGTGGTCGGTGGTGATCTTGTCGCCGAACAGGCCGAGCACGCGCGCGCCCTTGATGTCGCCGATCTTGCCGAAACCAGCGGTCATGCCGGCGAAATAGGGCGGGTTCTGCACATAGGTCGAGTTGTCGTCCCAGGTGTAGGTCTGGCCTTCCGGCGCCTCGACGTTCTGCCAGTATTCGTCGCCCTTGAAGACGTCGGCATATTTGCGGGCGAACAGCTCGCGGGTGACGTTCTTCTCGATGAACTCCTGGATCTCGGCCGAGCTCGGCCAGATATCCTTGAGGTAGACCGGATTGCCGTTCTTGTCGTCGCCGAGCGGCTCGGTGGTGAGGTCCTTGGTGACGGTTCCAGCCAGCGCGTGCGCGACGACCAGCGGTGGCGAGGCGAGATAGTTCGCCTGCACGTCGGGCGAGACGCGGCCTTCGAAGTTCCGGTTGCCGGACAGGACCGCGGCGGCGATCAAGCCTTTTTCATTGATGGTTTTCGAGATCGGCGCCGGCAGCGGGCCGGAATTGCCGATGCAGGTGGTGCAGCCGAAGCCGACCAGGTTGAAGCCGATCTGGTCGAGCTCCTTCTGCAGTCCTGACTTTTCCAGATATTCGGCGACCACCTGGCTGCCGGGGGCCAGCGAGGTCTTCACCCACGGCTTCTGCTTCAAACCGAGGCGGTTGGCGTTGCGGGCGAGCAAGCCGGCGCCGATCAGCACGCTCGGGTTCGAGGTGTTGGTGCAGGAGGTGATGGCGGCGATGACGACGTCGCCATGGCCGAGATCGTGGTCGGTGCCTTCGACTGCGTAGCGCTTGTGGATCTCGGCGGCCTTCTTGTATTCGGTCTCCATCGCCTTGGTGAAGCCTTCCGGAATACCTTCCAGCGCGACGCGGCCTTCGGGCCGCTTGGGGCCGGCCATCGACGGCACGACGGAACCAAGTTCCAACTCGAGCAGGTCGGTGAACACGGGGTCGGCCGAGCCGGTGTCGCGCCACAGGCCTTGCGCCTTCGAATAGGCCTCGACCAATGCGATGCGATCCTCGCTGCGGCCGGACATTGTGAGGTAGCGGACGGTCTCGCTGTCGACCGGGAAGAAGCCGCAGGTGGCGCCGTATTCGGGCGCCATATTGCCGATGGTGGCGCGGTCGGCCAGCGTCATGTTGGACAGGCCCGGTCCGAAGAACTCGACGAACTTGCCGACGACACCCTTCTTGCGCAGCATCTGGGTGACGGTGAGCACGAGGTCGGTGGCGGTGACGCCTTCTTTCAACTTGCCGGTGAGGCGGAAGCCGATGACTTCCGGCAAAAGCATGGAGACGGGCTGGCCGAGCATGGCCGCCTCGGCCTCGATGCCGCCGACGCCCCAGCCCAGCACGCCAAGGCCGTTGATCATCGTGGTATGCGAATCGGTGCCGACGCAGGTGTCGGGATAGGCGGTGGTTTCGCCGTCCTCGGTGTTGGTCCACACCACCTGGCCGAGATATTCGAGGTTGACCTGGTGGCAGATGCCGGTGCCGGGCGGTACGACACGGAAGTTGCGGAACGCCTGCTGGCCCCATTTCAGGAATTTGTAGCGCTCCTCGTTGCGCTCGTATTCCAGCTCGACATTGCGGGCGAAGGCCATCGGCGTGCCGAATTCGTCGACGATGACGGAATGGTCGATGACGAGGTCGACCGGCACCAGCGGGTTGATCTTCTGCGGGTCGCCGCCGAGCGAGGCCATGGCGTCGCGCATGGCGGCAAGGTCGACCACCGCCGGGACGCCGGTGAAATCCTGCATCAGCACGCGGGCCGGGCGATAGGCGATCTCGACGCCGGCGGTGCCCTTGTCGGTCAGCCAGCCGGCGACCGCCTGGATCGATTCCTTGGTGACGGAGCGGCCGTCCTCGTTGCGCAGCAGGTTCTCCAGCAGCACCTTCATCGAATAGGGCAGCTGGGCGATGCCGGTGAGGCCGTTCTTCTCAGCCTCGATGAGATTGAAATAGACATACTCCGTGCCGCCCGCGGTCAGCGTGCGGCGGCAATTGAAACTGTCGAGGGATTTTGACACGTGCGATCCTTGTCTATTCAGCCTGAAAGGGAACGGACGCCGATGGCATGCAATCACGCGCAAAGGTGCGGGTACGGCCATTTCCGCTGTCCGTTCCCAAGCAACCCGAGCCGTTCAAGGCGGCGCGTGCGCTGGTTCGGCGCTAATTCTGTTCCCGCGCCGACCGCTGGCACGGATGCACCGCATATAGAGAATTTTCTGGAATAGTTCTAGACAGTTGCAAAGCAAATTTGTGCGATGCGGCAGCTGTCGCGACACATGGTTCTCAGGGCAGGCGAGGGATGCGGCTGATCGCCGAAAATCTGAGCGGCGAACGCGGCGGCGACACGGTGTTTTCCGACATCGACTTTGCCCTGGAGGATGGTCAGGCGCTGGTCGTCACCGGGCCGAACGGTGCGGGCAAATCAACCCTGCTGCGGGTCATCGCCGGACTGCTGCCGGTGGCCGAAGGCAGCGTTCGGATCGAAGGCGTCATGAGGATTGAGGAAGGGGGCGAAGCGTTTCCGTCGATCGCGTCGGCCTGTCATTACCTTGGTCACCAGAACGCAATGAAGCCGGCGCTCAGCGTGGCGGAAAATTTGTGCTTCTGGCGCGACTTCAATGGCGATGGAGATGTCGGCGTCGAAGAGGCGGTGGGAACGGTCGGGCTGGGCGGCATCGGCCATTTGCCGTTCGGTTATCTCTCGACCGGGCAACGGCGGCGCGCGGCGATCGCCAAGCTTCTGGTCAGCCACCGGCCGCTGTGGCTGCTCGACGAGCCGACGGCGGGGCTGGACAAGGCTTCGGAGCGGCGATTTGCGCAGCTGATGGGGAAGCATTGTGAGGAGGGTGGGATCATCGTTGCGGCGACGCATTTGCCGCTGGGATTGGATGGGGCGAAGGAATTGAGGATGGGGCAGTGATATCGGCGTTCCTTTCTGGGCAAAGGCACCTCAAATCATGCTAGCCCTCTTCCTGCGCGATATCCGTCTCAACATCCGTGCCGGCGGCGGGGCTTTGACTGGGGTCATCTTCTTCCTCGCCGTCATCGCCACCATCCCTTTCGGCGTCGGGCCGGACCTCAAGCTGCTTGCCCGCATCGGGCCGGCGATCCTGTGGATTGGCGCGCTGCTCTCTTGCCTGCTTGGCCTTGACCGGCTGTTCCAGGCCGATCGCGAGGACGGCTCGCTCGATCTGCTGGTGCTGGGCAACGATCGCCACATGCTGGCCTTGACGGTGCTGACCAAATGCCTGGCGCATTGGGCAGGCAGCGTGCTGCCGTTGGTGGTCGCCGCTCCCTTGCTCGGCCTGTTCATGAACATGGAGCCGATCAGCATCGGTGCCACGTCGCTGACGCTGCTCGTCGGCACGCCGGCGATCACCTTTGTCGGCGCCGCCGGTGCGGCGGTGGCGGTGGCGTTGCCGCGTGGCGGGCTGCTGATCTCGGTGCTGGTGCTGCCGCTGACCATCCCGGTGCTGATCTTCGGCGTTTCGGCGAGCTACGGCGCGACGGCCAATCCCGATCCGTTTCTGCAGCCCTTCCTCATTCTTGCCGCGCTGACCTTGTTTCTTGCGGTGCTGGGCCCGGTCTCGGCGGCGCTGGCGCTTCGTCATGGAACGGATTGAGGTGACATCAAAGGCTGCGGCGCGGCGACCGATTGCGAAGCCGATGGTGCGGGGATAAGGGAAGGCATGTTCGAATTGGGCGACATGACCGGTTTGGAAAGCGGCACCCTGGCGGAGCCTGCCGCATGAGCGCGCACGCACTCTACGTGACCGCTGCCTACACGATCACCGTCGTGGTGCTGGCCGGGCTGGTCGGCTGGATCCTGCTCGACCAGCGGGCGCGCAAGCGCGAGCTCGCCGAACTGGAAGCGTCAGGCGTGCGGCGGCGTTCCGACAAGGGTGCCAAGCCATGAGCATGGAAACGGAAACGCCACCACCCAGTCGCCGCCTGTTCGTGCTTTTGCCGCTGTTGATCTTCCTCGGCCTGGCCGGACTGTTCCTGTCGCAGCTGTTGTCGGGGCGCGATGTTTCGGAAGTGCCGTCGGCCCTGATCGGCCTGCCGGCGCCGCAGACGAACCTGCCAGCGCTGGAGGGCATCAACCTGCCCGGGCTCGATACGAAATCCTTCGCCGGCAAGGTCACGCTGGTCAACGTGTTTGCGTCGTGGTGCGCACCGTGCCGCGAAGAGCACCCGGTGCTGCTGGCGCTGGCGCAGGACAAGCGTTTCGTGATGGCGGCGCTGAACTATAAGGACCAACCGGAAAACGCCCGCCGGTTCCTCGGCGATCTCGGCAATCCGTTCCAGGCGATAGGGGTTGACGAAGCTGGGCGCACGGCGATCGACTGGGGCGTCTACGGCGTGCCGGAAACCTTCGTCATCGGCAAGGACGGCAAGATCGCCTATAAGTATGTCGGCCCGCTGACGGCCGAGACGGCGCGGACGGTGTTATTGCCGCAGATCGACAAGGCACTGGCCGCGCATTGATATTCAGGTGTTGCCGGCCTGCAAACGGCGGCTTCCTGGGCTTCCGGTGCTCACGTACCCAAAAGTACGCTCCGCTCCGGTTCTCGGAACCACCTTGTTTGGTCGCTTCGCGCCCGTCTTCGACTCCGGCTCGGCCTGACCTCAATCTCAACGCGCCTGGGCGGCGCCGAGCAATAGTCCGAGATCAGCCGTAGATCTGCTTGTGGACCTGGTAGAGCATTTCTGAACGGTCAGCGCGCATGTCGGCCAAGTCGCGGCTGGAAAAGCTGTCGATTTCGGCGACGAGGCGGTTGTAGTGCTTGCGCTTGGCAATGCTGGTGCGAGCGCGGGTCATGATGTCGTTGAAGATCATAGCAAGGTTCCTTCTGTGCCGCATTTCTGGCGGCCGGTTCTTCCTCCCTTGATCGATACGAAGCATGACATAGTAGTGGTTCATTGCAAAAAGAAGATGTTGCAATGCACCATTGCACGCAGCGCATAGCCGGTTAATCGGTCCTTACTGGCAGTTCTGATGAGTTGGCGTTGCTTCCGATCTGCCTTGAGAGGTCAAGATGCGGTGAAGCGCTCATCATCGATCTTGCCAGATCGATCGCCGGCTGGCTTGATCGCGCCTGTAGCGTCGCGTCTTTCCGGACGTGCAAAGAACGCTGTAGCACTTTCATTTTGCGCATGATCCTTTCCGGAGATCGGAATCGATTTTTCGGGATCATGCGCCCGACCTAAATGCCGGGAGAAAAAGCATGGCCGCCGAAGATTATTACGAAATTCTTGATCCGCGTTTCGCGCGGCTGTTCAATTCCAACGCCCAAGTGGAAAAGCTGTTCACTGGATGCCAATGGGCGGAAGGGCCGGCCTGGTTCGCCGCCGGCCGCTACGTCGTCTGGTCCGACATTCCGAACAACCGCATGCTGCGCTACGACGAGACCGACGGCAACGTCAGCGTCTTCCGTCAGCCCTCCGGCAATTCCAACGGCAACACCGTCGACCGGCAGGGCCGGCTGGTGACCTGCGAGCATTCGGGCCGCCGCGTCAGTCGCACCGAGTTCGACGGCTCGGTCACCACCATTGCCGCCAAATGGCGCGGCAAGCGGCTGAACTCGCCCAACGATGCGGTGGTCAAGTCGGATGGCTCGATCTGGTTCACCGATCCGAGCTACGGCATCGACACCGACTATGAGGGCGACAAGGCCGAAAGCGAGATCGGCGCCTGCTACGTCTACCGGGTCGATCCCGGCACCGGCGAGGTCGAGGCCGTCATCACCGATATGGTCAGGCCCAACGGCCTTGCCTTCTCGGTTGACGAGAGCAAGCTCTATGTCGCCGACACCGGCCGCACGCATGGCGCGCAGGATCCTGCCCATATACGGGTGTTCAATGTCGGCAAGGGCGGCAAAAAGGTGTCGGGTGAAAAGATCTTCGCCGACTGCACGGCCGGCCTGTTCGACGGCTTCAGGCTCGATGAGGACGGCCGCATCTGGACCAGTGCCGCCGACGGCATCCACTGCTACGATCCGGACGGGACGCTGATCGGCAAGGTCAAGGTGCCGGAGGTGACGGCCAATTGCGTGTTCGGCGGCAACAAGCGGAATTGCCTCTATATAGCGGGCACCACCTCACTCTACATGGTGCGGCTGATGGTCAACGGCGCCAAAACGTACTGAGCTGCCGTCAACAAAATCGAAGGGGAGGAAATCATGCCATTCGTCAACATCCGCATCGTCAAGGAAGTGATCGCCGCCGATCCGGCGGGCAAGAAGGCGGACATAGCCAAGCAAGTCACGGCCGCCATCATGGACGCCACCGGCCTCAGCAATGACGATGTCTGGGTGGTCTTCGAGGAGGTCAACGCCCGCGACTGGTACGTCGGCAAGACCGATGTGGAGACACTGAGAAGCAAAAAGTAGCCTCAGCGGCTAGCGATGAAGTCCGTGAAAGCGGACAGCGCATTGTGCATCGCCAGCCGGTTTTCCGGCTTAGCCAGGATGGTCTCCACCTCCGGCGGCTTCTTGCCGAGCAGGGCGATCTCCAGCACATCTTCGCAAAGCGCAAACGACATCGTGCGCATGATCTCGGTCAGCGCGGCGCGGGCAAACATCGAACGCGGCGAGGCGTGCACCAGCATCGCAGGCTTCTCGACAGCGGCGTCGCGCGACACCAGCCAGTCGAGGGCGTTCTTCAGCCCGCCCGGCACACCATGGGCATATTCCGGACAGGAGACGATGACGCCGTCGGCTTGAGCGACCGCGTCGATCAGTTCGGATGCCGCGAGCGGCGTCCGCTCGCCCTCATCGTCGGGATTGAAGATCGGCAGACGACCAAGCCGGTCATAGACTGTGACCCGACAGCCGGGCGGAGCATTCCGCGCCAGGGCCGCGACCAGCGCGGAATTGGTGGAGGCCGCCCGCAGGCTGCCGGAGATCGCAAGGATGTTCAGCAAGGGTTGGAACCGGTCAGGACGAATCGTCGTCCCAAAAGCCTACCACATGGTCTGCTTGTAGGCGTCGTCCAGCCAGCGGTCGGTCGCCTCGGCCGAATCGGCCACCGCCAGCTGGTCGTGTAGAATCTGGCCGAGCGTCGGCAGCGTCGCGCGATCGTACCAGGTTTCCGGCTTCCACAGATCCGAGCGCATGAAGGCCTTTGCGCAATGCATGTAAGCGGCCTTGACGGAGACGACGACGATGCTTTGCGGTTGCTTGCCGTCGACGGCGAGCCGTTCGCGCAAGGTCGCGTCGACAGTGATGCGCGCGTCGCCGTTGACGCGCAGCGTCTCGTTCATGCCGGGAATGAGGAACAGCAGCCCGACCGACGGGTTGAGGAGGATGTTTTCCAGCGTATCCAGCCGGTTGTTGCCGGGCCGGTCAGGGATGGCGATGGCCCTGTCGTCGAGAACGGCGGCGAAGCCGGGCCTGTCGCCCTTCGGCGTCACATCGGCATTGCCGGCGCCGTCGGACGAACCGATCAGTACGAAGGGGCTCTTGCCGATGAAGGAGCGGCAATGGCCGTCGAGCGCCTTCAATTCCTTGCGGATCGAGCCATCGGTCGGTCGCGGTGTCTTGTAGATCGTCCTCAGTTCATCGCGCGTGGTGACGAATTCCATGGCCCTCTCCCCAGAGCTTTGTTTGACGCAATTGCCTGAGGGAAAGCGCTATGCGCTTTTCTTGGAATTGCGCTATTTGCCCGCCTTTTCTTCCTTCCCGGCCTTGTCTTCGAGCGAATGGCGCAGGATCAGCGGCATCTGGCTGAAGGTGAACAGAAGCGTGATCGGCATGATGCCCCAGACCTTGAAGGTAACCCAGGCGTCGGTGGAGAAATTCCGCCACACCACTTCATTGGCAAGGGCCAGGAACAGGAAGAACAGACCCCAGCGGAAGGTCAATTTCCTCCAGCCCTCGGCGTCGAGGCTGAAGGCCGAATCGAAGACATAGCCGAGCAGCGACTTGCCGAAGTAGAGGCCGCCGAGCAGCACGCCGCCGAACAGCGTGTTGACGATGGTCGGCTTCATCTTGATGAAGATGTCGTCCTGCAGATAGAGCGTCAGCGCGCCGAAGATGAAGACGACGACGCCGGACACCATCGGCATGATAGGCAAGGTGCGCATCAGCAGCCATGAGGCGATCAGCGCGATTGCCGTGGCGGCCATGAACAGGCCGGTGGCGACGAAGATCGGCCCGCCGAATTCGGCCAGGACAGGGAATTTCCCCACCAGCCACTCGCCGCGCGCATTGGCGAAGAAGAACACCATCAACGGCCCCAGCTCCAGCACCAGCTTGAGCAGCGGATTGACGCCTTCCTTCTTCTGCTTTTGCGGATCGGACGGATCGCGTTCGAGAATGGGTGGGTTCATGGACTTTCTTTCTTACGCACAATCTGATCCAAAAAGCCTGCAACTTTTTGGGACATGCTTGTCAGGCAACTCCAGCGATCGCCCTGGCGAATTCGCTTGCCGAAAAAGGTTCGAGGTCGTCGACCTGTTCGCCGACGCCGATGAAATAGACCGGCAATTTGTGCTTTGCCGCGATCGCCACCAGAATACCGCCACGCGCCGTGCCGTCCAGCTTGGTCATCACCAGGCCGTTGACGCCAGCGACATTGCGGAAGATCTCGACCTGGTTGAGCGCGTTCTGGCCGGTGGTGGCGTCGACCGTCTGCAATACGGTGTGCGGTGCTTCCGGGTCTAGCTTGCCCAGCACACGGACGATCTTTTCGAGCTCGGCCATCAGTTCGGTCTTGTTCTGCAGGCGGCCGGCGGTGTCGATGATCAGCACGTCGGAACCGGCTTCCTTGGCCTTCTCGAAGGCGTCATAGGCCAGCCCCGCGGCGTCGGCGCCGAGTTTGGAGGCGATGACCGGCGATTTCGTCCGCTCGCCCCATATCTTCAATTGCTCGATCGCGGCGGCGCGGAACGTGTCGCCGGCAGCCAACATCACCGACAGGCCGCCATCGGTCAGCTTGGCCGCCAGCTTGCCGATGGTGGTGGTCTTGCCGGTGCCGTTGACGCCGACCACCAGGATGACATGCGGCTTGTGCGAGAGATCGAGCTCGAGCGGCATGGCGACGTGGGTCAGCACCTTCTCCACCTCGGCCGCCATGATGGCGCGAACCTCGGTGTCCGAGACATCCTTGCCGTAGCGGCTGGAAGCCAGCGCGTCGGTGACGCGCAGGGCGGTCTCCATGCCGAGGTCGGCGCGGATCAGCACGTCCTCCAGGTCCTGCAAGGTCTCTTCATCCAGCTTGCGCTTGGTGAAGACGCCGGCGATGTTGCCGGTGAGTTCGCGCGACGAGCGGGCAAGCCCGTCCCTCATGCGCTGGAACCATGAACGCCTCGGTGCCGGTTCCGGTGCCTTCTGCGGCTCGGCTTTCTGCTCGACCTTCTTGGTGACGGTCACCTTGCCGGGAGCTGGCTTTACCTCCCCCTCGATGGGGGAGGTCCCGAGCGCAGCTCGGGGGTGGGAGTGACCAGCGCCGGCGCTGCCACCCCACCCCGCCGCTTCGCGGCGACCCTCCCCATCGAGGGGAGGGTGGGGCGCTGGCGCGGCTTGGATCTCCGGCGCGATCTCGGCGCGCACAGGTTGCTGCTCGATCGGAGCCGGCTGACGAATGGGCGGCGAAATCTCGGCCGGAGGGATTTCGGGTGCCGGCGTTTCGGCCGGAGCCTCGACCGGTGGCGCCGGCACTTCGACAGGCACAGGCTCCGGCTGTAACTGCGGTTGCGGCGGGACGATTTCCGGCCGCTCCGGCGCCGGAATTTCCGGCGGCTCCGGTTCGGGAATCGGCTCGGGCGCCACAGGCGCGGCCGGGATTTCCTCGGACGCAGGCTCCTCGACGGGCGCTTCCGGTTCAACCGGCATCGGCTCTTCGACCGGGGCAGGCTCAGGCTGGATTTCCGGCTCGGCCGGAATGATCGGTGCCGGCTCTGGCGCCGGTTCCTCGACAGGCGCCGGTTCCGGCGCGGGAATTACCTCCGGCTCGACCGTCGGCGTCGGCGCAGTTTCCACCTCGGCCTGCGGCTCGTCGCGCTTCAGAAATTCCGGAACGATCTGTTCGGCCGCCGGCTTCAGCGCATCGAGAGCTTCCCATTTGATCGGCGGCAGTGGGGCGGTCTCGTCGACCCGCTCCTCGACCACTTCCTTCTTGCCGAACGAAAATATCTTCTTGAAAAAACCAGCCATGCTTTACGTTTCTCAGGCGGCGCGGGCGGCAAGGGGCGCCGCGATAAGCCTGATACCATCATGGCCGGTGATATCGGCCTCGACGATCTCACCCGGCACGCCTGTACCAAGTGCGGCAAGGGTAAACCCTTCGGTGCGGCCGAGGCCGTCACGCTCGATCAGGATCGACTGGCGGGTTCCGGAAAGCGACGACAGATGGCGCCGGTACGCAGCTTCACCGGCGGCACGCAGCCGGGCAGCGCGCTGCTTGACCAAATCGCGCCGCACCTGCGGCATGCGCGCGGCGGGCGTGCCTTCGCGGGGGCTGAACGGGAAGACATGGAGATGCGTCAGTCCGCATTCCTCGACGATCTTTTCCGAATTTTCGAACATGTCATCCGTTTCGGTCGGAAAGCCCGCGATGATATCGGCGCCGAAGACGATGCCGGGGCGCAATTTGCGCACATCCTCGCAGAAGCGGATCGACTGATCGCGTAGATGCCGGCGCTTCATGCGCTTCAGGATCATGTCGTCGCCGGACTGCAGCGACAGATGCAGATGCGGCATCAGCCGCGGCTCGGTGGCGATGGCGTCGAGCAAATCATCGTCGGCCTCGATCGAATCGATGGAGGACAGCCGCAGCCGCTGCACATCGGGCACCTGCCTGAGGATGGTCTTCACAAGTTTGCCGAGCTTCGGCGCGCCCGGCAGGTCGGCGCCAAAACTGGTCATGTCGACGCCGGTCAGCACGATCTCGGCATAGCCATTGCCGGCGAGGCGCTTGACCTGCTCGACCACGGCGCCCATTGGCACCGAACGGGAATTGCCGCGGCCGTAAGGGATGATGCAGAAGGTGCAGCGGTGGTCGCAGCCATTCTGAACCTGGACGAAGGCGCGCGCCCTGCCCTCGATGGCGTCGACCATGTGGCCGGCAGTCTCGCGCACTGAAAAGATGTCGTTGACGCGTGCCTTCTCGGTGTCGTTGACACCGAAATCCGGCAGTGCGCGATAGGAGTTCGCCTTCAGCTTCTCCTCATTGCCAAGCACGAGGTCGACCTCGTCCATGGCGGTGAAATTCTGCGGTTCGGTCTGGGCGGCGCAGCCGGTGACGATGATGCGCGCTTTGGGGTTGTCGCGACGCGCCTTGCGGATCGCCTGCTTGGCCTGGCGCACCGCCTCGCCGGTCACGGCGCAGGTGTTGAAGATCACGGCGCCGCCTTCCAGTGCGCCAAGGCCGGCGCTTTCCGCCTCGCGCCGCATAACCTCGGACTCATAGATGTTCAGCCGGCAGCCGAAGGTGACGACATCGATACCCTGGGAGGCCATCAGGCCGCGCTTTCGGTGTCGCGGGCCCAGGCGCCGGTCGACGGATCGAAGCTGCCGGAAAACTCCCATTCGGCGGCACCCGTGAGGATGACGTGGTCATTTTCAAGCCATTCGACATGGAGCGAGCCGCCGCCTGGAGTCATCAGGCTGACACTGCGGCCGGTCCGGTTGGTGCGGGCCGCCGCGACCACCGATGCGCATGCGGCGGAGCCGCAGGCCTTGGTCAGGCCGGCGCCGCGCTCCCAGGTGCGGATGACCATGGTGTCGTGCGAGGTGACCTCGGCGATGGTGATGTTGGCGCGTTCGGGAAACATCGGATGGTTCTCGAGCAGCGGCCCGAAGCGGTCGAGCTCATAGGACCAGACGTCGCGGTCGACCCAGAAGATGGCGTGCGGGTTGCCCATCGAGACGACCGAGGGCGAATGCAGAACCGGCGCGTCGATCGGGCCGATCTGCAGCTCGATCATACGGGTATCGTGGAATTCCTCGGCCAGCGGAATATCCTGCCAGCCGAAACGCGGTGTGCCCATGTCGACCGAGATCGACCCATCGGCATGTTCGCGCGCGTTGAGGATGCCGGCGACGGTCTCGAAGGTGAAATTCTTCTGGCTGGTCTCGGCGGCCAGCGCCTGGACGACGCAGCGCATGCCGTTGCCGCAGGCCTGCGCCTTGGAGCCGTCGGAATTCAAGATGTCGATGAAAAAGGCGGTGCCTGGCGTCCTGGCGTCGTGGATCGCCATGATCTGGTCGAACCTGGTCGCGGCATCGGCGTTCAGCGCGATTGCCGCGGCCGCCGTCACCCGATCGGCACGGCTACGCATATCGGCAACGATGATCTCGTTGCCGATGCCGTTCATCTTGGCGAAAGGGGCAGTGCTGGCCATTGCTCCGCGAATTCCGTGTCCGTTTGGCGCTATATGGCGGAAACGAGCAGGAATTACCAGTGCGCAGCAGGGCTACGTCACCGCGAAGATGCCGAGCACCACCAGCAGGAAGATGACCAGAACAATGCCGATGAGGATGCGCGCGCCGGTGGCGGCGGCTCCTGCCAGGGCCGGCATGCCGAGCAGGCTCGCCGCCGCGGCGACGATCAGCAAAATGATGATCCATTTGATCATGGAGAGGCCAAGCCAAATTGCGTTGGGGAAGCAACGCGGTCTAGCAATTTGGGTTCCTTGGCGGGCAGCTCGGCTAGATGGCTGGCACGTCCCAGACCTCGCCTGGCCGCAAGGCGCGAAAGCGCTGCCGCGGAATGCCTTGATCGTCGAGCGCCTCGGTCAATTTCCGGGCCGGCTCGTCGATCGGTTCGTCGGTGAGCTGGAAGGTGCCCCAGTGGCAGCCGGCGGCATAGGCGGCTTTGCACAATTTCATGCCGTGCACGGCCTCTTCCGGATTCTGATGCTGCGGCGCCATGAACCAGCGCGGCTCATAGGCGCCGATCGGCAGGATGGCGAAACGGAAACCGCCATGCTTTGCAGCCATCAGCCGGTAGTTGATGCCATCGTGGAAGCCGGTGTCGCCGGCGAAATAGACGTTGCCATCCGGCGTCTCGATGACGAAGCCGGCCCACAGCGCCATGCGCCGGTCGCGGGCGCCACGCGCCGACCAGTGGTGCACCGGTTCGACATGGACGGCGACGCGGTCGCCTATCTCGACCCTGTCGCCCCAGTCATGCGCCGACAGCCGCATGCCGGGAACCGCATCGGCAATCAGCGCATCGTTGCCGAGCGGGGTGATCACCAGCGGGTCGTGGCTGGCCTTCAGCCGCTTCAGCGTGGCGAGGTCGAGATGGTCGTAATGGTTGTGGCTGACCAGGACGAGGTCGATCGCCGGCAGGTCGGCGAAGGCGATGCCTGGCGGGTTGATCCGTTTCGGTCCTGCAAAGGAGAGCGGCGATACACGCGGCGACCAGACCGGATCGGTGAGGATGTTCAGGCCCGCGGTCTGGATCAGCAAGGTGGAATGACCGACCATGGTTACTTGCAGTGCTGCGCCTTCGATCCGTGTCGCCGGTTTGACCTGCGGAGAGGGGTTCGGAGTGGGCGTCGGCCATTTCGAGCGCTTGCCGCTCAACTGCCATTTCAGCAGGTCGGCGAAGCGGCCGGGTGGCTGGCCGTCGGGATTGAAGAACAAGGTGCCGTCGAAATGATCGCTGGGTGGGCCGCTGTAGTAACGGTTGGCAGCCCTCTTTCTCGCGGCCAATTTTGCAGCTCCAGCAGGTTTCGGTTTTCAAGAGATAGGACCAATGCTGGCCGGCGCAAGCATTTGACTTGCCGGGGGCGCTTGGGGCCGATACGGGGTGAGCCTATCCCAAGGGTTGGAGCGACAGGCGACCGGTGACGCTCGGATTGCGATAAATTTGCAACAGATCTTGCTGCAAACCGTATTTTAACCATATCGGGTTGAAATTTCGCCACCTTCTCCATCTTGGTGGGGGTGAGATTGTGCGGACGGCGCCCCCCAGCCGAATCCGACGGAGGTTGGAATGATTTTTTCGAAAAGCGGCCTGGTGGCCGTATCGCTGGCGGCGCTCGTTGCGAGTGGCTGTTCGACCTCACGGTTCTCGTCGATGGACGACCAGCAGCCGGCACCGCTGCAGCCGGCACCGGCCGGCCAGGTGACCGCCAATCAGCTGCCGCCGCCGGCAGCACCGGGCGCCACCGACCCGTCGAAATTCCCGACCGCGCCTGGCAATACGCAGGTTGCGTCCTTGCCGCCGGACGGCTCGGCGCCCGCCGGTGCCGCGGACCTGACCGCGGCCAGCGTCGCCGGTGTCTGGAATGCCAGCGTTTCGGGCCAGAGCTGCAAGGTGGCGACTCCGCAGACAAAGTTCGGCGCCGGCTTCCGCGCCGGACCGTTGCACTGCCCGGCGCCGATCGACGGCATCAAGTCGTGGAATGTCGCCGGCAAGCAGCTGACGCTCTATGACGAAAATGGCGGCACGCTGGCGCGGCTCTATTCGTCGGGCGGCTCGAAATTCGACGGCCAGACTTCCAACGGCCAGGCGATTTCGCTTACAAGGTAGGCGACCGCCCCTTATTTTTTCTTACGCATTCCGAACGGAAAAACGCTACACACCCTTCCTGGAATTGCTCGACAACGACGTGACCGATGCATCTGCGTGACGGCCTCCAGACCCATGCGACCGTCAGGCAGCGCTACGACCATCTGGTGGAAACCGGCGCGATCGAACGCGATCCGGCGCAGGAACGGATCGCCGCCGCGCTGGACCGGCTGACCGACGAGATTTCGGCCAAGCGGCTGGCGCACAAATCCAGTGCACTTGGCTGGCTGTTTGCCCGCAAGCGTGAGACGCATGAGGCCGTCAAAGGCCTCTACATCCATGGCGGCGTCGGCCGCGGCAAGACCATGCTGATGGACATGTTCTTCGAATTGCTGCCGGTGCGGCGCAAGCGCCGCGTCCATTTCAACGACTTCATGGCCGACGTGCAGGACCGCATCCAGAAGCACCGGCAGGCGCGCAAGGATGGCACGGTCAAGGAGGACGACCCGATTCCGCCGGTGGCCAAGGCGCTTGCCGAGCAGGCCTGGGTGCTGTGCTTCGACGAGTTCTCGGTCACCGACATTGCCGACGCGATGATCCTGTCGCGGCTGTTTTCGGCGCTGTTTGCCAGCGGCGTGGTGCTGGTCGCCACCTCGAACGTGGCGCCGGAGAATCTCTATGGTGACGGCCTGAACCGCCAGCTTTTTCTGCCTTTCATCGGTATCCTGGAGCGGCATGCGCGGGTGCTGTCGCTCGACGCCGACAAGGACTACCGGCTGGAAAAGCTCGTCCGCACGCCGGTCTATGTCACGCCGGCCGGTGCGGCGTCCGACGAGATGCTCGACGAGGCCTGGCAAACCATGACGCGGGGCGTGCCGACGGCCGAGACCTCGCTGACCCTCAAGGGACGGCAGGTGGTCGTGCCGGCTGCCGCCGGCGATGCGGCGCGGTTTTCCTTCGCCGATCTCTGCGAAAAGCCGCTCGGGGCCCGCGATTTCCTGGCGATTGCGGGCCGTTTCTCGACCGTCTTCATCGATCACGTCCCGGTGCTCGGCGAAGGCAAGCGCAACGAGGCCAAGCGCTTCATCCTGTTGATCGATACGCTCTACGATCATCACGTGCGGCTGGTGGTCAGCGCCGAGGCCCCGCCGCCGCAGCTCTATCAAGCCAAACGCGGCGTCGAGGTGTTCGAGTTCGAGCGCACCGCATCACGCCTGATCGAGATGCAAAGCCGCGACTGGCTGGAGGATTGGGCGGAGCGGCGCAAGGCGAAGGCTGCGCCGGAGGCGGAACAGGCACGGGCCTGAGATAGTCTCCGAAAGGTTGCGATCCTCCCCCCCCTCTGTCCCGCCGGCGCCAAAGATCTAAAGCGCATACAGATACATCACGAAATCTTCCGCCGGCCCATGCGGCTCCTTGCGCGACTCATAAAGCGCGCGGGCAGGCACATTGCCCGGCTCGGTGCCGACCCAGGCCTCCTCGCAACCATGCTCGCGGCCAATCGCGAACATCGCGTCGAGCATGTCTCGCGCGACGCCCTGGCGCTGGAAGGCCGGCGAAACGCCGACCTCGTCGATATAGAGCTCGCTGACCTTGTCGGGGTGGCGGTGGATGACGGCGGCGCATTGCCCGACGACCACGCCGTCGGCGAGCGCCACGATCATGAAATGGCCGGGTTCGCGGAGATAGGCTGCCAGCCGATCCGGCCTGACCGGCTCGTCGAAGACGTCCTCGGCGACCTCCATCACAAGGGCGTCATCGCCTTGGAATAGCCTTCGGATTTCCATCTTCATTGTGTAAATTCTCTCAAGTCGGCTTACAAACTTTGACGTTTACGTAAGTCCCAATGTATCTAACCGATTGAAAATGCTAGCTCCGAAATAATCGATTGAATTTATCTTGCACCAAGGCTATTTGGTGCGGCGAAAATCCGCGGGTTCCTCGCAGCATTCCGGCCTCTTCCTCGACGCCGCCAACCAAGTCGCCAAGGACTTGGGCGCCGTCACTGACAAAGGGAAAACATCCTGACATGGCACGCAACAAGATAGCGCTTATCGGCTCTGGCATGATCGGCGGCACGCTCGCCCACATGATCGGTCTCAAGGACCTCGGCGACGTGGTGCTGTTCGATATTGCCGAGGGTATCCCACAAGGCAAGGGGCTCGATATCGCGCAGTCGTCGCCGGTCGATGGCTTCGACAGCCGTCTCACCGGCGTCAACGACTATGCCGGCATCGAGGGTGCCGACGTCTGCATCGTCACCGCCGGCGTGCCGCGCAAGCCGGGCATGAGTCGCGACGACCTGCTCGGCATCAATCTGAAGGTCATGGAACAGGTCGGCGCCGGCCTGAAGAAATATGCACCGAAGGCCTTCGTGATCTGCATCACCAACCCGCTCGACGCCATGGTCTGGGCGCTGCAGAAGTTCTCGGGCCTGCCCAAGAGCCACGTCGTCGGCATGGCCGGCGTGCTCGACAGTTCGCGCTTCCGCTATTTCCTGGCCGAGGAATTCAAGGTCTCGGTCGAGGACGTCACCGCCTTCGTGCTCGGCGGCCATGGCGATTCCATGGTGCCGATGATCCGCTATTCGACGGTTTCCGGCATCCCGCTGCCCGACCTGATCAAGATGGGCTGGACCTCGAAGGAGAAGCTCGACCAGATCGTGCAGCGCACCCGCGACGGCGGCGCCGAGATCGTCGGCCTGCTCAAGACCGGCTCGGCCTATTACGCCCCGGCCGCCTCGGCGATCTCGATGGCGGAAGCCTATCTCAAGGACAAGAAGCGCGTGCTGCCGTGCGCGGCGTATCTTTCCGGCCAGTATGGCGTCAAGAACACCTATGTCGGCGTGCCCGTGGTGATCGGCGCCGGCGGCGTCGAGCGCATTATCGAGATCGACCTCAACAAGAGCGAGCAGAAGATGTTCGACGCTTCGGTGGCGACGGTGCAGGGCCTGACCGAGGCCTGCGTCAAGATCGCGCCGCAGCTCGCCTCGAAGTAACCCCCAGCAGTCGACCCGGAGACATCGAAGATGAACATCCATGAGTATCAGGGCAAGGCGCTGCTGAAGAGCTTTGGCGCGCCGGTGGCCGAAGGCGTGCCGGTGTTCAAGGCAAGCGAGGCGGAAGCCGCCGCCAAGGCGCTGCCCGGCCCGCTCTATGTGGTGAAGAGCCAGATCCATGCCGGCGGCCGTGGCAAGGGCAAGTTCAAGGAACTCGGCCCCGACGCCAAGGGTGGGGTCAGGCTGGCGAAGTCGGTGGCCGACGTGGTCGCCAACGCCAACGAGATGCTCGGGCATACGCTGGTGACCAAGCAGACCGGTCCCGCCGGCAAGCAGGTCAACCGCCTCTATATCGAGGACGGTGCCGACATCGAGCGCGAGCTCTATCTGTCGATCCTGGTCGACCGCTCGGTGGGCCGCGTTGCCTTCGTCGTCTCGACCGAAGGCGGCATGGACATCGAGGCGGTCGCGCACGACACGCCGGAAAAGATCATCACTGTCGCCATCGACCCGGAGAAAGGCGTCACATCCGCCGATCTGAAGGCGCTCAACGGCGCGCTGAAGCTCGACGGCGACGCCGGCCGGGATGGCGATACGCTGTTCCCGATCCTCTACAAGGCCTTTGTCGAGAAGGACATGAGCCTGCTCGAGGTCAACCCGCTGATCGTCATGAAGAGCGGCCGGCTGCGCGTGCTCGACGCAAAAGTGTCGTTCGACAACAACGCGCTGTTCCGCCATCCCGACGTGCTCGAACTGCGCGACACCACCGAAGAGGACGAGAAGGAGATCGAGGCGTCGAAATACGACCTCGCCTATGTCGCGCTCGACGGCAATATCGGCTGCATGGTCAACGGCGCCGGCCTCGCCATGGCGACGATGGACATCATCAAGCTCTATGGCGCCGAACCGGCCAACTTCCTCGATGTCGGCGGCGGTGCGTCCAAGGAGAAAGTGACGGCGGCGTTCAAGATCATCACCAAGGATCCGGCGGTCAAGGGCATCCTGATCAACATCTTTGGCGGCATCATGAAGTGCGACATCATCGCCGAGGGCGTGATTGCCGCGGTTAAGGAAGTCGGCCTGGAAGTGCCGCTGGTGGTGCGCCTGGAAGGCACCAATGCCGAACTCGGCAAGAAAATCATCAACGACAGCGGCCTCAACGTCGTGTCGGCCGATGACCTCGACGACGCGGCCAAGAAGATCGTGGCGGTGGTGAAGGGCTGATCCGGTGCCGCCGCGCAAGATAAACCTGGTCGAGGCGGCGGACGCGAAGATCAACAAGGTCTTCGATCCGCATATTGCCGGCGACGTCAATGACAGCCAGGCGAAAGTCGCCAAGTTCGGCGAGATATTCGACTGGCATGCGCATGACAATGAGGATGAAGCCTTCCTCGTGCTGCGCGGCCGCATCGCAATCGATTTCCGCGACGGTCCGGTCGAGCTCGGCGAGGGCGACTTCATGGTCGTGCCGCGCGGCGTCGAGCACCGGCCGCGTTCGCTAAGCAAGGAACCGGTGGTGCTGATGTTCGAGCCGGCGACGACGCTCAACACGGGCAACGCCAAGAGCGACCTCACCGTCGCCGATCTGAAGCGGCTCTGACCATGAACGCGGCCTCCTTCTCTTCGCTCTCGTCCGACCACCAGCGCCTGCAAGCGCTAGTCGGCACTTGGCGTGGCGAGGAAGATGTGGCGGCCACGCAATGGACCGATGCCAGCACAGCGACGGCCGAAGCAGTTGCCGTGGTTGAATTTGGCGGCCTGTTCGTGGTGCAGCACTATCGCCAGCGCCGCGACGGCACGGTGTCGTTCGGCGCGCACAGCGTGTTCGGCTTCGACCAGCAAAGCAGCGTCGTAACCATGCATCAATTCGACTCGATGGGCTTTGTGCCGGCCGCACCGGCTACAGGCACCTGGGATGGCAATACGCTGACGCTGCTGCGCTCGTCGCCGCGCGGGTCGGCCCGGGTTACCTACGATTTCGACAGCAATGACAGTTACCGCATGCGACTGCAGTTCCAACCCGCCGGCAGCGATGTCTGGCAAGACATGGTGAGCGGCGTCTACAGCCGTGTCTCACCTTCCTCGATCAACGATTTCTAAGAAAAAGGGCCACCATGTCCATTCTCGTCGACAAGAACACCAAGGTGCTGGTGCAAGGCCTGACCGGCAAGACCGGTACGTTCCACACCGAACAGGCGCTGGCCTATCACGGCACCAAGATGGTCGGCGGCATCCATCCCAAGAAGGGCGGCGAGACGTGGACCGGCTCGAAGGGCGAGAGCCTGCCGATCTTCGCCACCGTCGCCGAGGGCAAGGAAAAGACCGGCGCCAACGCTTCGGTCGTCTATGTGCCGCCGGCGGGCGCCGCCGAAGCGATCCTGGAAGCGATCGAGGCCGAGATCCCGCTGATCATCTGCATCACCGAAGGCATTCCGGTGATGGACATGATCAAGGTCAAGGCGCGGCTCGACCGCTCGACCTCGCGGCTGATCGGCCCGAACTGCCCGGGCGTGCTCACCCCCAACGAATGCAAGATCGGCATCATGCCGGGAAACATCTTCCGCAAGGGCTCGGTCGGCGTTGTTTCGCGCTCGGGAACACTTACCTATGAGGCTGTGTTCCAGACCACCAATGTCGGCCTCGGCCAGACCACCGCCGTCGGCATTGGCGGCGACCCTGTCAAGGGCACCGAATTCATCGACGTGCTCGAGATGTTCCTCGCCGATGACGAGACCAAGTCGATCATCATGATCGGCGAGATCGGCGGTTCGGCCGAGGAAGACGCCGCGCAGTTCCTCAAGGACGAAGCCAAGCGTGGCCGCAAAAAGCCGATGGCCGGCTTCATCGCCGGGCGCACTGCGCCGGCCGGCCGCACCATGGGTCATGCGGGCGCGGTCATCTCCGGCGGCAAGGGCGGCGCCGAGGACAAGATCGCGGCGATGGAATCGGCCGGGATAAAAGTTTCGCCCTCGCCGGCCCGGCTGGGCACGACGCTGGTCGAGGCGATCAAGGGTTAAGTGAGTAGCGAGTAGTGAATAGCGAATAGGAAACGGAGTAACGGCGCGACCTGGGGAAAATCCCTACTCGCTATTCGCTACTCACTATTCGCTCTGACAAGGAGACGAAGCCAAGGCTTCGATAGAGACATGGCAAGACAAGATCAGGCCAACGACCAATTTTCGCTCACTTCGTTCCTCTATGGCGGCAACGCCGACTACATCGACGCGCTCTATGCCGCCTATGAGGACGATCCAGCCTCGGTCAATCCCGAATGGCAGGAGTTCTTCGCCGGGCTGAAGGACGACGCCGGCGATGTGCGCAGGAACGCCAAGGGCGCCTCCTGGGCGAAGCCCTCCTGGCCGCTGCAGGCCAATGGCGAACTGGTGTCGGCGCTCGACGGCAACTGGGGCATCGTCGAGAAGCATCTGGAAAAGAAGGTCAAGGATAAGGCGGTCACCAACGGCATCATCCTTTCCGACGCCGACGTGCACCAGGCGACGCGCGATTCGGTTCGCGCCATCATGATGATCCGCGCCTACCGCATGCGCGGCCATCTGCACGCCAATCTCGACCCGCTCGGCATCGCCAAGCCGCTCGAGGACTACAACGAATTGTCGCCGGAGAATTACGGCTTCACCGCCGCCGACTACGACCGGCCGATCTTCCTCGACAATGTGCTCGGGCTCGAATTCGGCACGATCCGGCAGATGCTGGAGATCCTGACGCGCACCTATTGCTCGACGCTGGGCGTCGAGTTCATGCATATTTCCGATCCCGAGGAAAAGGCCTGGATCCAGGCGCGCATCGAGGGCGCCGACAAGGAGATCTCCTTCACCGCCACCGGCAAGAAGGCGATCCTGCAGAAGCTGGTCGAGGCCGAAGGCTTCGAGCAGTTCATCGATGTCAAGTACAAGGGCACCAAGCGCTTCGGCCTTGATGGCAGTGAATCGCTGATCCCGGCGCTGGAGCAGATCGTCAAGCGCGGCGGCCAGCTCGGCATGAAAGAGATCGTGCTTGGCATGGCGCATCGCGGTCGGCTGAACGTGCTCTCCCAGGTGATGGCCAAGCCGCACCGCGCCATCTTCCACGAGTTCAAGGGCGGTTCGGCCGCACCCGACGAGGTCGAAGGCTCGGGCGACGTCAAGTACCATCTCGGCGCCTCGTCGGACCGCGAGTTCGATGGCAACAAGGTGCATCTGTCCTTGACCGCCAATCCCTCGCATCTGGAAATCGTTGATCCGGTGGTGATGGGCAAGGCGCGCGCCAAGCAGGACTATCTGTTTGGCCGCAGCCGCGAGGAGATCGTGCCGCTGGAAGAGCGCGCCAAGGTGCTGCCGCTGCTGCTGCACGGCGATGCCGCCTTCGCCGGCCAGGGTGTGATCGCCGAAATCCTCGGCCTGTCGGGCCTGCGCGGCCACCGCGTCGCCGGCACGCTGCATTTCATCATCAACAACCAGATCGGCTTCACCACCAATCCGCGTTTCTCGCGCTCGTCGCCCTATCCGTCTGATGTGGCCAAGATGATCGAAGCGCCGATCTTTCACGTCAATGGCGACGATCCGGAAGCCGTGGTGCATGCCACCAAGGTAGCGATCGAATTTCGCATGAAGTTCCACAAGCCGGTCGTGGTCGACATGTTCTGCTACCGCCGCTTCGGCCATAATGAGGGCGACGAACCGGCCTTCACCCAGCCGATCATGTACCGCAACATCCGCACCCACAAGACGACGGTGCAGATCTATGGCGACCGGCTGATCGCCGAGGGCCACATCACCCAGGCCGAACTCGACCAGCTGAAGGCCGACTGGCGGGCGCATCTGGAATCCGAGTGGGAAGTCGGCCAGAGCTACAAGCCCAACAAGGCCGACTGGCTGGACGGCGCCTGGTCGGGCCTGCGCACGGCCGACAACCAGGACGAACAGCGGCGCGGCAAGACCGCCGTGCCGGTCAAGACGCTGAAGGAAATCGGCAAGAAGCTGACCGAGGTGCCGAAGGATTTCGAGGCGCACAAGACGATCATCCGCTTCCTCGAGAATCGCCGCCAGGCGATCGAGTCCGGCGAAGGCATCGACTGGTCGACGGCCGAGGCGCTGGCCTTCGGCGCCATCCTGCTCGACGGCAATCCGATCCGCCTGTCGGGCCAGGATTCCGAACGCGGCACCTTCTCGCAGCGCCATTCCGTGCTCTACGACCAGCGCGACGAGACCCGCTACATCCCGCTCAACAATCTGTCGGCGGCGCAGGCCGGCTACGAAGTCATCAACTCGATGTTGTCGGAAGAGGCGGTGCTGGGCTTCGAATATGGCTACAGCCTGGCCGAGCCGAAGGCGCTGACCTTGTGGGAAGCCCAGTTCGGCGACTTCGCCAACGGCGCGCAGGTGGTGTTCGACCAGTTCATCTCCTCGGGCGAGCGCAAGTGGCTCAGAATGTCGGGCCTCGTCTGCCTCTTGCCGCATGGCTATGAAGGCCAGGGTCCGGAACATTCCTCGGCGCGGCTGGAGCGCTTCCTGCAGCTTTGCGCCGAAGACAACATGCAAGTGGCGAACTGCACGACGCCGGCTAACTACTTCCACATTCTGCGCCGGCAGCTGAAGCGGGATTTCCGCAAGCCGCTGATCCTGATGACGCCGAAGTCGCTGCTGCGCCACAAGCGGGCGGTGTCGACGCTGCCGGAAATGTCGGGCGAAAGCTCGTTCCACCGGCTGCTGTGGGACGACGCGCAGCTGTTGCCCAACCAGGCGATCAAGCTCACCAAGGATTCCAAGATCCGCCGCGTCGTGCTGTGCTCGGGCAAGGTCTATTACGACCTCTACGAGGAGCGCGAGAAGCGAGGCATCAACGACATCTATTTGCTGCGCGTCGAACAGCTCTATCCGTTCCCGGCCAAGGCGCTGATTACGGAACTGTCGCGTTTCCGCAATGCGGAGATGGTGTGGTGCCAGGAAGAGCCAAAGAACATGGGCGCCTGGTCGTTCATCGACCCCTATCTGGAATGGGTGCTGGCGCATATCGACGCCAAGCATCAGCGGGTGCGCTACACCGGCCGCCCGGCGGCCGCCTCGCCGGCGACCGGACTGATGTCGAAGCACCTTGCCCAGCTCGCCGCCTTGCTCGAAGACGCGCTCGGTGAATAGAAGAGACTCGGCTGAATAGAACAGATCTGGGCGAATAACTCAGGAAGAAACGGACAGGCACAATGGCTACCGAAATCCGCGTTCCCACTCTCGGCGAATCCGTCACCGAAGCGACCGTCGGCAAATGGTTCAAGAAGGTCGGCGACACGATCGCCGCCGATGAACCGCTGGTCGAGCTCGAGACCGACAAGGTGACGGTGGAGGTGCCTGCCGCCGCCGCCGGCACGCTGGGCGAGATCACCGTCAAGGAAGGCGAAACTGTCGGCGTCGGCGCGCTGCTGGGTTCGATTTCGGCAGGTGATGGGGCTGTTGCCCCAGTGACCAAGCCACAGGCGGTGTCGCAGGCTTCGTCGCCGGATGCGGCATCGACCGGCAAGCAGGCCGCGGCCGAAACCGCCAAGATCGCCGGCGACGCCGGCGCGGTCGAGCCGCGCACCATGCCGCCGGCCCCGGCTGCGGCAAAGCTGATCGCCGAGAACAATCTCGCTGTCGACCAGCTCTCGGGTTCCGGCAAGCGTGGCCAGGTTCTGAAAGGCGACGTGCTCGACGCGATCTCGAAGGGCGCGCCGTCACAGCCGGCCGAGACACCCAAGGCAGCGCCAGCTCCGGTTGCCGTGCGTGCGCCATCCTCCGGCGATGACGCTTCGCGCGAGGAGCGCGTGCGGATGACCAAGCTGCGCCAGACCATCGCGCGCCGGCTCAAGGAAGCGCAGTCGACTGCCGCCATGCTGACCACCTTCAACGAGGTCGACATGAGCGCCGTGATGGCGCTCAGGGCCAAGTACAAGGACGTGTTCGAGAAGAAGCACGGCGTGAAGCTCGGCTTCATGGGCTTCTTCACCAAGGCCGTCACCCACGCTTTGAAGGAAATCCCCTCGGTCAATGCCGAGATCGACAGCACCGACATCATCTTCAAGAACTATGCCCATATCGGCGTCGCCGTCGGCACCGAAAAGGGCCTGGTCGTGCCGGTCGTGCGCGATGCCGATCAGATGTCGATCGCCGAGATCGAGAAGGAGATCGGCCGCCTGGGCATCGCCGCGCGCGATGGCAAGCTGTCGGTCGCCGACATGCAGGGCGGCACGTTTACGATTTCCAACGGTGGCGTCTACGGGTCGCTGATGTCGACGCCGATCCTCAACGCGCCGCAGTCGGGCATTTTGGGCATGCACAAGATCCAGGACCGGCCGGTGGTGGTCGGTGGCCAGATCGTGATCCGGCCGATGATGTATCTGGCGCTCAGCTACGATCACCGCATCGTCGACGGCAAGGAAGCGGTGACCTTCCTGGTCCGCGTCAAGGAAAGCCTGGAGGATCCGGAACGGCTGGTTCTGGATCTGTGAGCGGAGCTGATCCGCAATGAGCGGCTGGCTGGAGCAGTTGGGGTTCAAGCTGGGCCGTGGGCTACGGATTTTACGGCGTGAGCCTTGGACCTCTATGTCCACGTCGGCGGTGGTGTCGGCCGAATGGGATCCGGCGCAGGCGAGCAGCAATCTCGGCCTCTTCGACCTGAGCGATACGCAAATGGCGGAGCGCGAGATAACCGTCACGGTGATCGGCGAGCTGGATTTGCCGACAGGCGAAATTATCGCCTGCGATCCCCTGACTACCGGAACTGACTGGCCAGCGTTGAGCCGCAAGGTCAGACCAGGGCGCTACCCGGTATCGTTGCTTGAGGCACAAGGCCGTGTTGCTGCAGCAGTCCTGCGCTTCCGGCCCGGCAGGCCGTTTCGCTGGGAGCTGGCAACCTTGCCCGATCAGGATGCATCGACCCTGAAGGGCAACGAGGTATTTGGATATCCCGTCGATGCCGGTCTTGGTTCGTTCATGGACAAGATGGCAATGGCGTTGATGTCCGAGCAGCAGGACAAGCTTGAAGCCAAGCAGAATTACTATGACGACGTCCTGGCGGCCGAGTTTGCGCCCAACCAGGATCGGTTCGCGATGCATCACCCCGTTGTCGGCAAACCCCTCAACATTGCGATGTTCTGGAGCGGCTGGGGTGACGGAATCTATCCATCGTTCTGGGGACTCAGCGCGGCTGGCGAGCCGCTGCTGCTGATGACCGACTTTGAAGTGCTTGAAAACGCCGATGGCCGCGAGAGCCAGTAGGTCGCCGCGATGCAAAGCCCCTTGTCGTCCGCCATCGCATGCCTAGCGGGATCTCTGGCTGTTTTGTTCACCGGCACCGCCACAATCGCAGCCTGCCCGATCGAACTCGCCGTCTATGGCGAGGCCCAAAGCGGCAGTGAGATCGATTTTAGCCCGACCGGCACCTCGGCGACCGTCACCAACAGCTTCCGGATGATCCTCGACAACAATGTGGTGCTGAGCGGCATCGTCATGTGGAACGAGGGCGTGTCGCGGCCGAACGGCGTGCTGATGTACAAATGCCCCGAGGGCGACGTCACCGGCGAGGAGCTCGCCGCCTGTACGGCCTGGCACGGCGTCATCTACACGTCGGACGACAAGGGCAGCATCGGCCTGCTGCCGGCCGAAGGCGTCGAGGCGCCGAAGACGCTGATCCTGCCGGATCTTGGGCAGTCGTTGCGTCAATCCTCGGCCTATGGCGGCAATGGATTTTCGAAAGTGCCGTGGGATGTGTTTGCCTTGAAGGGATGCCAGGAATGACCGATACGCAAAAGGTGCTGCTGGTCACCGGCGGCAGCCGCGGCATCGGCGCCGCGATCTGCCGGCTCGGCTCGAAGACCGGCTACCGCGTCGCGGTCAACTACGCTGCGAACAAGGACGCCGCCGATGCGCTGGTCGCAGAGATCCAGGCCGCCGGCGGCGACGCTCTTGCCGTCAAGGGCGATGTCGGCGTCGAGGCCGATATCGTTGCCATGTTCGGTGCCGTCGACCGCGCCTATGGCCGGCTCGATGCCTTCGTCAACAATGCCGGCATCGTCGACGCCAAGGCTCGCGTCGACGAGATGGATTTTTCGCGGCTGGAGCGCATGATGCGCATCAATGTCGTTGGTTCGTTCCTGTGCGCCCGCGAGGCGGTGAAGCGCATGTCGACGCGCCACGGCGGCAAGGGCGGCGCCATCGTCAACATCTCGTCGGCTGCGGCGGTGCTTGGCGCCGCGGACAACTATGTCGACTATGCCGCCTCCAAGGGCGCCATCGACACGTTCACCATCGGGCTCGCCCGCGAGGTGGCGCTGGAAGGCATCCGCGTCAATGCGGTGCGCCCGGGCATCATCGATACGGACATCCATGCCTCCGGCGGACAGCCGGATCGGGTGGCACTCATCCAGGATACGCTTCCGATGAAAAGAGCGGGCACGGCTGATGAAGTCGCTGGTGCGGTTCTCTATCTCTTATCCGACGCCGCGTCCTATACGACGGGCGCGATCCTGAATGTAAGCGGCGGCCGCTGAGCCCCAATCAAGAAGGACAGTATCATGGCTTATGACGTCGTTATCATCGGATCGGGACCGGGCGGCTATGTCTGCGCCATCAAGGCGGCGCAGCTCGGGCTGAAGACGGCGGTGGTCGAGAAGAACGCGACCTTCGGCGGCACCTGCCTCAACATCGGCTGCATTCCGTCCAAGGCGCTGCTTTACGCCTCCGAGATGTTCGCCGAGGCCGGCCATTCCTTCGACACGCTCGGTGTCGAGATATCAGCGCCGAAATTGAACCTGAAGAAGATGATGGCGCACAAGGACGCGACGGTGGCGTCGAACGTCAACGGCGTCGCCTTCCTGTTCAAGAAAAACAAAATCGACAGCTTCCGCGGCACCGGCAAGGTGATCGCGGCCGGCAAAGTCTCGGTGACCGGCGAGGACGGCAAGGTCGAGGAGATCGAGACCAAGAACATCGTCATCGCCACCGGTTCGGATGTCGCCGGCATTCCCGGCGTCAAGGTCGACATCGACGAGAAGGTGATCGTGTCGTCGACCGGCGCGCTGTCGCTGGAGAAAGTGCCCGGTCATCTGGTGGTGGTCGGCGGCGGTGTCATCGGCCTCGAGCTCGGCTCGGTGTGGGCGCGGCTTGGCGCCAAGGTCACTGTCGTCGAATTTCTCGACACCATCCTGGGCGGTATGGACGGCGAGGTCTCCAAACAGTTCCAGCGGCTGCTGTCGAAGCAGGGTTTCGAGTTCAAGCTCGGCGCCAAGGCCACCGGTGTCGCCAAGGCCAAGAAGGGCGCGACCGTCACCTTCGAGCCGGTCAAGGGCGGTGCTGCCGAGACCATCGAGGCCGACGCGGTGCTGATCGCCACCGGGCGCCGCGCCTATTCCGACACTCTCGGGCTCAAGGGAGCCGGCGTCGAGGTCGACGAGCGTGGCCGGGTCACGACCGATGGCCATCTCAGAACCAACGTACCCGGCATCTACGCCATCGGCGATGTCATCGCCGGGCCGATGCTGGCACACAAGGCCGAGGACGAGGGCGTGGCGGTGGCGGAAACCATCGCCGGCCAAGCCGGCCATGTGAACTATGACGTCATTCCGAGTGTCGTCTACACCAGTCCGGAAATCGCCTCGGTCGGCAAGACCGAGGAGGAGCTGAAGAAGGCGGGCATCGACTACAAGGCGGGAAAATTCCCGTTCACCGCCAATGGCCGGGCGCGCGCCATGCTGCACACCGACGGTTTCGTCAAGATCCTCGCCGACAAGGCAAGCGACCGCGTGCTTGGTGTTCATATTGTCGGTTTCGGCGCTGGCGAGATGATCCACGAGGCGGCGGTGCTGATGGAATTCGGCGGCTCGTCCGAGGATCTCGCCCGCACCTGCCATGCACACCCGACGATGTCGGAAGCGGTCAAGGAGGCGGCGCTGGCGACCTTCTTCAAGCCGATCCACATATAAAGGCCTTTCATAAACTCTACTCCGGCGGCCATCTGGTGAGGTTTTCTCCGCTTCCGGTGCTCACGGACCCAAACGTCCGCTGCGCTCCGGTTCTCGAAAACCACGCCAGCTGACTCACCGGAGCGAGTTTCTGGAAAGGCCTTTAAGGCGGCCCTACACAAAGCAAAACGGCCCGCTTTTCAGCGGGCCGTTCGTATTCGATATCGAGCCTGATCAGTTGGCCGGTGCGGCAGGAGCCGGCGCAGGCGCTGGAGCCGGTGCGGGCGCTGGGGCAGGCGCCGCGGGAGCGGGCGCGGCCGGAGCCGGTTCGGCGGGCTTCATCGGTTCTGCAGGAGCCGGCGCAGGTGCCGGTGTGCTGGCCGCCGGCGCCTCGGCAGGTGCCGGATGCTCACCGCCGCTTCTTCCGAAAACATAATACGCGACAACCGCCAGAATAACGACGACCAGCACAATCAGCCAGGTGCTGCCACCGCCGCTTGGGCGTGGAGCGTTGGTGGACGAATTGAACGGGTCGTTTGGATTCGGTGTGTTCGCCATAAAAGTGTCCTCCGTGGATGAAAAACATCAAACAACAGCCATCAACGCGTTACCGTCGAATGGGTTTCACACTAGTCGAGGAAAACGCCGAAAACGCGACGCCCGGACCCTCCACCACCATGCGGCGACTCAGTTGACAGCGGTGACAGTATAGCCGGCTTTGCGGAAATCCTCGACCAGGCCTTCGGGACCGGGAAGGTGGAGGGCGCCGACCGCCATGAAGGCATTGCCCCTGGCCAGGATCGGCTGGGCATGATCGACCATCACCTTGTTGCGGCTGGTGATCATGGTTTCCTCGAACGCGGCATAGCCTGCGGGGTCGTCCTGCTCATCGGGCATGGCGGCGCGGAACAGCGGCCAGAACATGCCGGTGTCGCCGCGCTGGTAAAGAACGATCATGGTTTCGTTGATGTCGTTGACCTTGTCGCCCAGCTTCAGCGTGTCGACCAGCCCCTTCATGTGAAAGGCCAGTGGCAAAGAGGCCATGGCGCGCAACTGGCTGGCAGCCGTTTCCAGTCCCTCAACCGGCTTGCCGGCGGCCTTGGCACCTTCCGCCAGCTTGACGTCGAGCACCGGGGCGCCGCCGGACTGTCGGGCGAGTTCGCAAGCCGGAAGCGCCATCATGGCCGAGAGCATCCACGGCTTCATCTTGGCGACGGTTGCCGGCGGGATGCCGCGCGCGTCGAGTGCGGCATTCATGGCCGCCGCATCGTCGGGCGACAGCAATGACGACAGCGTCGTAGAGTCGGTGAACATCATCAGGTCCGGCTCCTTGAGCATCGCTGCCATCATCTGTTGCTTGTCGAGCACGTCGGTGGTTTCGATGACGATGGTGGCGGCGGCGTCATAGGCCTTCTGCGCGGCCGGCGGCAGCGCGGTCACGCGCGGGTCGGTCATGTGCATGGTGCCGAACAGGAAGGACGGCTTTTCGCCCGGCTTCTCCAGCTTCCACAGCAGGCCCTTGCCGTTCGGCGTGGCGGCGGCTTCAGTCTCGATCTTCTGATAGGCCGACGGATCGCTCTTCTGCAAGGCAGACAGCATGTCGGCGCCGGTGCAGGTGGGGATCTCGGCATGCGCCCTGCCGGCCGCGAGCAGCAATACGGCGAGGAACGACAGGAAAAACAGGACATTGAGCGCGACAAGCAGCTTCAGCGAGACGGAAGCTGCACGGTCGGCGATGGCGATGACGCGTTTCATGACGCTGTCTTCATATTTGACCATGACCTTTTCCGAAAACCGGGTCCCACTTTTCGGGATCATGGTCAGGTCTAGGCGCAAAAAGCGGCAAAACGGTTAATCGGCACTGCAAAATTGTCTTTGACCGGTCCTAGCTACTCGGCGCAGGCGTTTTGACGGGTCTATTTGCGTTGACCAAACCGCATGCCTTGGTGAATTGGCGAAAACGCCCATCGCTTCGTCATCCTGGGGCGGAGCAAGGAGCGCAGCGACGTCGCGAAGACCCTGGGATCCATGCCGTGACTTCAAAGCGCTGCCACGGTTCAGAATTCTGGTCCGCGGCATTCTTCGGCTGAGATCGCGGTATGGATCCCAGGGTCTTCGCGACGCCGCTGCGCGGCTGCTTCGCCCAGGGATGACGAAATGATCATGCCCTTGGGTGAGCGGCCTCATAAATTTCGAGCAGCCTGGCAGTGTCGACGCCGGTGTAGATCTGCGTCGTCGACAGGCTGGCGTGACCCAGGAGCTCCTGGATCGTGCGCAAATCGCCGCCGCGGCCGAGCAGATGCGTGGCAAAGGAATGGCGTAGCGCATGCGGCGTCGCGGTATCGGGCAGGTTGAGCGCCGAGCGCAGCTTGGCCATGTCGCGCTGGACGATGGCCGGATTGAGCGGGCCGCCGCGCGCGCCGCGAAACAAAAGGCCCTTCGGGTCGAGATGATAGGGGCAGAGCCGGCGGTATTCGGCGATCGCCCGCAGCGCCACTGGCAGCACCGGCACCAGCCGCGTCTTGCCGCCCTTGCCGGTGACGCGCAGCACGGTGTCGGTCGCCAAGGCCAGATCGGCAGCGGCGAGGCCGAGCGCCTCGGAAATCCGCAGGCCGGTGCCGTAGAGCAGCGTCAGCACGGCTGCGTTGCGGGCGGCGATCCACGGCTCTTCCGCCAGTTGGCCTTCGACGGAAACGACATGCTTGGCATCGCTTGCCGTCAGTGGCTTGGGCAGCGATTTGGGCTGGCGCGGCGCGCGCAAGGCTGCCGCACCGGCCGCGTTGACGAGGCCGCGCCGTTCGAGGAACCGCAACAGCGAGCGGATGCCCGCCAGTCCGCGGCCAAGCGTGCGGGCGCCGGCGCCGGCGTTGCGGCGCGCGGCGAGGAAGCCGCGCAGATCGGCTGGGCGCAGATTGGCGATGTCCGAAATGCCGGGCGAGCCGCCACAATGACCGGTGAGGAAATGCAGGAACTGCCGCGTGTCGCGCTCATAGGCCTCGACCGTCTCCGGCGACAGCCGGCGCTCGCGCGCCAGCATCTTCAGCCAGCTTTCACGCGCCGCCTGGAGGTCGGGTTTTGCCGGGATGAGGAATTCCTGCATGGCGTGCTTCCAAACTTTGTTTCATGCATGCCGTTGTCCCAAAACCAGGAGCCACTTTTGGGCGGCATGCATTTGTCTCTATGCATGTCGTCTTCCCAAAACCGGGCTCCACTTTTGGGCGACATGCAGCAGCCGCCATTTTCCGGCAGCCGGGTTAGGAAGCGGTGAAGAGCCATGTCATTGAAATGACAATCGGGGAGCGTTAGAGCAAAGCCAAAGGATATCGCGCCATGAGCAAGCCCCAGAACCCCGTCCAGATGGCCGTGATCGGCGCCGCCCACGGCATCAAGGGCGAATTGCGGGTGAAGACCTTCACCGGTGAGCCGTTGGCGCTGGCCGATTATGGGCCGCTCTATGCCAGGGATGGCCGCGCCTTCCAGATCATCGACATCAGGCCCGCCAACACCGTCGTCGTTGTCCGCTTCAAGGGTGTTGCCGACCGCAACGCCGCCGAGGCGCTCGCCGGCACCGAACTGTTCGTCGACCGTTCGATGCTGCCCGACGATGGCGAGGAGGACGAATTCTACCATGCCGACCTGGTCGGTCTGGAGGTCCGGGACGATGCCGGTGCTGCGATCGGCAAGGTCGTCGCCGTGCACAATTTCGGCGGTGGCGACATTCTCGATGTGACATTGGGCGGGCGCAAGGGCGTGCTGATCCCGTTCACGCAGGCCGCGGTGCCGCAAGTGTCTATCGCCGAGGGCTTTGTCCGCGTCGACCCGGCGGCGGCCGGGCTGCTCGAGGACGAGGATGGCGATGCGCCGCGCGAGGAAGACTTCGACCCGAAGGGCAGGCCGCGCGGACCGCGCGACGCCGGGGGCAACCGGTGACGTTCAAAGCCTCGGTGCTGACGCTTTATCCCGAGATGTTTCCGGGCGCGCTCGGCCTGTCGCTGGCCGGCCGGGCGCTGGAAGGTGGCACATGGTCGCTGGAAGCGATCCAGATCCGAGACTTTGCCACCGACCGCCACCGCACCGTCGACGACACGCCGGCCGGCGGCGGCGCCGGCATGGTGATGCGCGCCGATGTTTTGGCCAGGGCTATCGACCATGCTTCGCCGGAAGGCGACGCGCGGCCGCGGCTGTTGATGAGCCCGCGCGGCAAGCCGTTGACGCAGGTGCGCGTGCGCGACCTCGCCGCCGGACCGGGCGCGGTCATCGTCTGCGGCCGCTTCGAAGGTGTCGACCAGCGGCTGATCGAGGCGCGCGGCCTCGAAGAGGTTTCGATCGGCGATTTCATCCTCTCTGGCGGTGAGCCGGCTGCCCTCGTGCTGCTCGACGCGGTGGTGCGGCTGTTGCCCGGCGTGATGGGCAATGCGGTCTCGGGCGAAGAGGAGAGTTTCGAGAACGGTCTTCTCGAACATCCGCACTACACGCGGCCACAGGAATTCGAGGGACGCGAAATTCCCGAGGTGCTGATCTCAGGCAATCACAAGAAGATCGCCGCTTGGCGGCGGGCTCAATCCGAGGCGCTGACGCAGCAGCGGCGGCCGGACCTGCCCGGCGCTCAGCCTTTGCTGAAATAGTACAAGGCGAGGAACAGGCCGACCGCGACGACGAAGCCGCGCACCACGTTCTGCGGCACGCGCTTGGCGATCCAGACGCCGGCATAGCCACCCAGCGCTCCGCCCGGGATCATGATGATCGCCTGCGGCCAGGCGACGACGCCGCCCGAGACGAAGACGACGATCGCGACCGCGGCGATGACCATGGCCAGCATGTTCTTCAGCGCGTTCAGCCGGTGGTAGTCGCCGGCTTGCGTCAGGCCGAGCGTCGCCAGCATCATCACGCCCATGCCGGCGCCGAAGAAGCCGCCATAGATGGCGGTGAGAAACTGCGCCAGGGAACCGGCCAGCGACCCGACGGCCGCTTCATGCCCCGGTTCTGGCGACGGCTTCAACCATGGCCCGGCGGCGAACAATGCGGTCGCGCTTAGCAGCAGCCACGGCACCAGGGCGCGAAACGACGGATTGTCGAGCGCCAGCAGGATCAGTGCGCCGGCCAGCGCGCCGACCGTCGAGATGAGGCAGAGCAGCAGCGCGCCGCGCCAGAAATGCCGGATGTCGGCCGAGTACGCCAGCGTCGAGGTGATGTAGCCGGGAAATTGCGTCACCGAGGAGGTGGCGTTGGCGACGATCGGCGGCAGGCCGACCAATGTCATGGCGCCGAAGGTGATGAAGGTGCCGCCACCGGCGACCGCATTGGCGGCGCCTGACAGAAAGCCCGCGAGGAAAAGCAGGATGGCGTCGAAGATAGACATGGAATGCCGCCGCAAAAAACTGTGCTGCGCCCGGCTTAGGAAGCTTGCAGGACGGACGCAACCCGGCTCCGGAAGGTTATGATGGTGCCATGCGACCAAAAAAGACTCGGGATCGGGCGTGACAAAGCGTCGAAATAGCTGTATGTGCCCGCCGAACCGGAAGAACAATCTACCGGACCCGTCAACAATGACGGTGTAGTCGCCCCTGCCCGATGTTTCCAGACAAAGGGCATAGCCGAGCGGTCAATGGAACTGCAAGGCGAGTGTCGGACGCTCTGACTGTCGGAAGAACAAGAAGTGGATTTATGAGATGGATATTCTCCGTCAGCTCGAGGCCGAACAGGCCGCCAAGATCGAAGCCAAGCGCAAGCTTCCCGAATTCCAGCCCGGCGACACCGTGCGCGTCCAGGTCCGCGTGACCGAAGGCACCCGCACCCGCGTCCAGGCCTATGAGGGCGTCGTCATCGCCCGCGCCGGCTCCGGCTTCCAGGAGAATTTCACCGTCCGCAAGATCTCCTACGGCGAAGGCGTCGAGCGCGTGTTCCCGGTCTACTCGCCGATGGTCGAAGGCGTCGAGATCGTCCGCCGCGGCAAGGTGCGTCGCGCCAAGCTCTACTATCTGCGCGATCGTCGCGGCAAGTCGGCCCGTATCTCGGAGAACACCGGCGTGCGCGCCCGCAAGCTGAACGATGACGAGCGCGATGCGCTGAACGCCGAGAAGGCCCGCATCGAGGCCGAGAAGGTGGCAGCCGCCGAGGCTCTGGCCGTCGAGACGGCCGCCAAGGAAGCAGCCGAGAAGAAGGCAGCCGCCGAGGCTGAGGCGGCCAAGGCCGCGGAAGCCGCGACCGCCGAATAAGTTTTTCGTCAATCATGTTTATAGAAAAGGCGGCTTCGGCCGCCTTTTTTCGTTTGGTGGGAATTTTGCTTGGCAGGAAATCCGCGATTGACTCGATTTAGATCGTGTACTAAATAATCGTGCACAAGATAAATGGAGACACGAGATGACCGCATTGTATTCCACCGAGGCCCGCGCCCTCGGCGGCCGCGCCGGCCACGTCCAGAGCAGCGATGGCCTGCTCAGCCTCGACCTTGCCATGCCGAAGGAACTTGGCGGCAAGGGCGGCGCCACCAATCCCGAGCAGCTTTTCGCCGCGGGCTATGCCGCCTGCTTCGAAAGCGCCATGCGCTTCATCGCCGGCAAGCAGAAGCTGCCGCTGCAGGATGCCTCGGTGACAGCCAATGTCAGCCTGCATCCCAATGGCCAGGGCGGTTTCCTGCTCGGCGTTTCGCTGGCGGCTGAAACGAAAGGTCTTGATCAGGCGGCGGCGGAAGCGCTTGTATCGGCAGCGCATGAGGTTTGCCCCTATTCCAACGCCATCAAGGGCAACATCGAGGTGGCGCTTTCGGCAACGGCGCTTCCGGCAAAGGCAGCATGACCACCAGAACGACCCCTTCGCACCTGGACATCCCGGCGGATTTCGCCGGGATACCGAAGCTCGACCAGCATCTGTGCTTCGCGCTCTATTCGGCGAGCGGGCTGATGACACGGCTCTACCGGCCGCTGCTCGAGCCGCTCGGCCTGACCTACCCGCAATATCTGACCATGCTGGCACTGTGGGAACATGCACCGCGCACGGTCGGCGAACTTGGCGACGCGCTGGGGCTCGATTCGGCAACGCTGACGCCGCTTCTGAAGCGCCTGGAAGCGAACGGCCTGGTCACGCGCCGGCGCGATGCCGCCGACGAACGCCGGGTGCTGGTCGAACCGACGCCTCAGGGCAAAGCACTGCGCGAGGGCGCCAAGGCGGTGTCGGCCGCGATGCGGTGCCATTCGCCGCTCGACGGCGACGAGCTGAAATCCCTGCATCGCTCCCTGACCCGGCTGATCGACGGTTTGCGGGAAGCGAGCGCCGATTGACGGGACACCACGGCGATCATCCAGGAATCTCCGGATAGAAGGCAATGGAATCCGTTTTCACGTGCGCCGACGCAGTGGACCGTCTTGCATGACGCTTGCGGAAAGCTAAAGTCGGCGCCGGATTTTCCTGCAAGCCCGGCCGATGTCCGGGCGCTTTCACTTCCGGGGAGTGTGTCATGACCAAATCGAAACTGCTGCTGGCCGGCCTGCTTGCCCTCATGCTGACGCCCGTTGCCGCCTTGGCGCAGGCGCTGCCCGATCTCGCCGGCAAAAAGGTGGTGGTGGTGACCGAAAACGCCTATCCGCCGCTGCAGTTCATCGATGCCAAGACGGGAAAACAGATCGGCTGGGAATATGATGCGATGAACGAGATCGCCAAGCGGCTGAACTTCACCGTCGAGTACCAGAACACCTCCTGGGACACGATGATCCAGGCGGTTTCCGACAACCAGTACAATATCGGCATGACCGGCATCACCATCAAGGACGACCGTAAGCAGAAGGTCGACTTCTCCGACCCCTATATGCGCTCGGAACAGTTCATGCTGGTGCGCGGCGACGAAAGCCGCTTCACGGACGCCAAGACCTTCGGCGCCTTCAAGGACGGGCTGATCGGCGCCCAGGCCGGCACGACGCCCTTCTACACCGCCGTCTACGGCGTGCTCGACGGCAATGAGCAGAATCCGCGCATCAAACTGTTCGAGACTTTTGGTGCGACGGTGCAGGCGTTGAAGTCCGGCGACGTCGATGTCGTCCTGACCGACGGTACCGCGGGCAAGGGCTATGTCGATGCCTCCGACGGCAAGCTGAAGCTGATCGGCGGGCCGCTGGGCACCGAGGATTTCGGGTTTATCTTTCCGAAGGGCTCCGATCTGGTGAAGCCAGTCAACGCCGCAATCGCGGCGCTCAAGGCCGATGGCACGTTCGACACGCTCAACAAGAAATGGTTCCTTGATTACAAGATGGGGCAGTAACCCCTCTTGTTGAGCGCATTGCATACTGATGGCGCGGTAATTCTCGCGCTGACTCTTCGCTTCGCCGGCTTCGCCTGATGCAGGCCCCTTCTACCTCAAAATCCGACTTCCCCTGGTGGCTGGTCGTGGCCGTGGCCATCGCGATTGCGGTGGCCGTCTTCGTCGCAACCAGCAACCTCTACGCCCAGGTTTTCGCCACCGTCGCCAAGGGCATCGGCATCACCGTCTTCGTCACCGTGATCGCCTTCGTGCTGGCTTCCGCCATCGGCCTCGGCATCGCGCTGATGGGGCTGTCGGGCTCGCGCTGGCTACGCCAGATCGCCCGCTTCTATGTCGAGATCATCCGTGGCGTGCCGATCCTGGTGCTGTTGTTCTGGATAGCCTTCGTCGGCGCGCCGGCCTTCGTCGCGGGCTGGAATGCCCTGACCGCACCGCTGCAGAATGCCGGCCTGCTCGGCGAATTGCTGGTGCGCGACGTGTCGCTCTTGTGGCGCGCCATCATGGCGCTGACCATCGGCTATTCGGCGTTCATCTCGGAGGTCTTTCGCGCCGGCATCCAGGCCGTCGAGAGGGGCCAGATCGAGGCCGCGAAGGCGCTCGGCCTGACACGCGCTCAACGTTTCCGGCTGATCGTGTTTCCGCAGGCGATCCGCACCATCCTGCCGCCGCTCGGCAATGATTTCGTCGCTCTGGTCAAGGATTCCTCGCTGGTCTCGGTGCTCGGCGTCGCCGACATCACGCAGATGGGCAAGGTCTATGCCGCCGGCTCGTTCCGCTTCTTCGAGACCTATTCGATCGTCGCCTACATCTATCTCATCCTGACCGTTGGCCTTTCCCTGGCACTGCGGGCGCTGGAACGGCGGTTGCGCCGCCAGCACGAAGAATAGTTTTTGAACGAAGACGGCGCTACGATCATTGTCGGCATATCCCGTCGAGGAGGTCACATGAACGTCGACAAAGCCAATGCGGCGCTGGATTCCGTCTATACGGCCGACACGCCGGAAGCGCTGGCCGGGGCCTATGCCGCATGGGCCGCGACCTATGACAGCGAGACCGCTTCGCTCGGTTATCTCCTGCCTTTCCTGATCACCGCCTGGGTGGCCCGCCACGTGCCGGCGGGCGAAGGGCCGCTGCTCGATGCCGGCTGCGGCACCGGTCTCTCTGGACCGTCGCTGCAGGCGCTGGGCTACCGCGACATTGCCGGGCTCGACCTCTCCGACGACATGCTGAAAATCGCCCGCAGCCGCGATGCCTACACCGACCTTAAAAAGGCGATGCTGGGCGGGCCGCTGCCGTGGCCGGACGGCCATTTCCGCGCCTTCTTCTCAACCGGCGTTTTCACCATCAGCCATGCGCCGGCCTCTGGCCTGCGTGAGCTGGTGCGCATCACCCGGAAGGGCGGCCACGCCATCTTCACCGTGCGCGACCAGGTTTTTGCGAGCGGCAACTTCCAGGCCGTTTTCGATGAGCTGGAGCAGGCGAAAAAATGGCGGCCGGTCGAGCAAAGCCCATGGTTCCGCTGCTACGCGATCGCCGAGCCTGATGCGCTGGTGAAGACCTTTGTCTTTGAGGTGATGTGAGGGGAGAGCCGCGCCTGAGCCATTGGACCAGCCAATTGCCGAAAGGCGAAAACATTGGTATGAGCCACGCCATGGAAGAGCTTTTTGGCAATCCGGCCTATAAGGGGTTCGTGCTGCAGGACAGAAAACGCCTGCCGTCGCGTTTCTCCGCGCGCGTCTCCGGCGCGCTGACCAGCCGACTACCCTAGGCCGACCTGTCCAGGTCGTTTCGCCGGACTGATGGTCCGGCATCTGCTCCTTCCCATTCTCATATCGACGGATTTACGCACATGAGCGCACCGCGCACCCTCTACGACAAGATTTTCGACGACCATGTCGTCGACCGCCAGGACGACGGCACCTGCCTGCTCTACATCGACCGCCACCTCGTCCATGAAGTGACCAGCCCGCAGGCCTTCGAAGGCTTGCGCCTGAGCGGCCGCAAGGTCCGGCATCCGGAAAAGACGCTGGCCGTGGTCGATCACAATGTCTCGACCTCGCCCGAGCGCAAGTTCGGCATCAAGAACGAGGAAAGCCGCATCCAGGTCGAGGCGCTGGCCAAGAATGCCAAGGATTTCGGCGTCGAGTATTATTCGGAAAACGATATCCGCCAGGGCATCGTCCACATCATCGGCCCGGAGCAGGGCTTTACGCTGCCCGGCATGACCATCGTCTGCGGTGACAGCCACACCTCGACCCACGGTGCCTTCGGCGCGCTGGCGCATGGCATCGGTACGTCCGAGGTCGAGCACGTGCTGGCGACGCAGACGCTGATCCAGCGCAAGGCCAAGAACATGCTGGTGCGTGTCGATGGCCAGTTGCCTGAAGGCGTCACCGCCAAGGACATCATCCTCGCCATCATTGGCGAGATCGGTACCGCCGGCGGCACCGGCTATGTCATCGAATATGCCGGCGAGGCGATCCGCTCGCTGTCGATGGAAGGCCGCATGACGATCTGCAACATGTCGATCGAGGGCGGCGCGCGCGCCGGCCTGATCGCCGCCGACGAGACGACCTTCGCCTATGTCAAGGACAAGCCGCGTGCGCCGAAGGGCGCGGCCTGGGATGCGGCGCTCGAATACTGGAAGACGCTGCAGTCCGATGAGGGCGCTCATTTCGACAAAGTGATCGTGCTCGACGCGGCCAAGCTGCCGCCGATCGTTTCCTGGGGCTCCTCGCCCGAGGATGTCGTGTCCGTGCAAGGCATCGTACCGAACCCGGACGATATCTCGGATGAAAACAAGCGCACCTCCAAGCAGCGCGCGCTCGACTATATGGGGCTGACGCCTGGCACCAGGATCACCGACATCACGCTCGATCGCGTCTTCATCGGTTCCTGCACCAATGGCCGCATCGAGGACCTGCGCGCCGTCGCCAAGGTGGTCGAAGGCAAGACGGTCAGTCCGCATGTCGATGCGATGATCGTGCCCGGCTCCGGCCTGGTCAAGGAACAAGCGGAAGCCGAAGGCCTCGACAAGATCTTCGTCGCCGCCGGCTTCGACTGGCGCGAGCCGGGCTGCTCGATGTGCCTTGCCATGAACGACGATCGGCTGAAGCCGCATGAACGCTGCGCCTCGACCTCGAACCGCAATTTCGAAGGCCGGCAAGGCTTCAAGGGCCGCACCCACCTGGTGTCGCCGGCGATGGCGGCGGCGGCGGCGATCGCCGGCCACTTCGTCGATATCCGCGAGTGGAAATAACGCTGGAGCCTTCGGCTTCTAATGCATGCCAGACCCCGGACCGCCTTGCGGCTCCGGGGTCTTTTTCATCCGCTCCGTTGCATATTCAGCTTTCGCTTAACTGCTTGTTTGGGCTTGCACCCTAAGGTCTTCCCTGACGTAAGCGAGGGGAAGTCACAGTCCTTTGGACACCGGCCTGTTGATAGCGCTGCTCAATCCGACGATCGCGCTGGCACTCGGCGCGGCCTTCCTCGTGCTATGGTCCTATCAACGCCACCGCCCATATCTCGCCGTGCTGGCGATCAGCTACGGTCTCTCGGCGGTCGGCTTCCTGCTGCAGTATTTCACCTTGCCCTTCGGCATGCAGCTGACCAAACTGACGTCGAACATCTGCTTCACCGTTGCCAGCTGCTGTTTGTCCAGCGCCATCATCCACCGCTATGGTCGCATGGTGCCCTATGTCGGGATCGGCGTACTGGCCGGCTGTGGCCTGGCGTCGTTTTGTTGGTTCCTGTTCGTCGCCCCGGATCTCACCTGGCGCATCCTGGCGATGAATTTCGCTTTCGGCGGGATCAGTCTTCTGGTCGCCGCCGAACTGCGCCCGGTTCGCCGCAACGGCCCGACCGAAAACATCCTGTTCGCGCTGTCGCTGCTGTCGGGCCTGAACTTCTTCGTGCGCACCCTTGTCGTCGTCATAGCGCACGGACCCTTCACCAGCTATGACGGCTTCTATGCCTCGTCCTACTGGACGACGGCGCTGCTGTCGCATGCTCTGCTGTCGCTGCTGATTGCGCTCTGCCTGTTCTCCGCCGCGGCACTTGATGTGATGAAGGCGCTGAAGACCGAGACCTATACCGACCCGCTGTCGGGTCTTCTCAATCGCCGCGGCTTCGAGGAGCGGGGCATGCAGCTGTTGCGGCACTGCGCAACGGCCCGCTTCCCGGTCGCGCTGGTGCTGGCCGACCTCGATCATTTCAAGGCGCTCAACGATGTACACGGGCATGCGGCCGGCGACCGCGTGATCGCCGATTTCGCCAGCAAGCTTCGATTGGCCGCCGGGACGCGCGGCGTTGCCGGGCGTATCGGCGGCGAAGAGTTTGCCGTGCTGCTGCCGTTGAGCGATCTCGCCGCCGCGCGGCTGTTCGCCGAGGCCGTGCGCACCGTCTATTCGGCCGGCCAGGTCGACGGGCTTCCTGCCGGCACCAAGGTGACAGCCAGCTTCGGCGTGGCGGCCCGCAGCGGCGACGAGGCGCTGGAGCCGCTGATGCGCCGTGCCGACGATGCGCTCTACAAGGCCAAGAAGAATGGCCGCGACAGCGTGCGCCTGTCCTACGAGCGCCCGGAAACGGTGTTCGTGCCGGAGCCACTCAAGGTGGGCTGATCCCGCCCGGCTGGGCCAGCGTTAACGTCTTCTTCGCCGCTCGATGCTTAGCTGTCGGCGCGGGTTCGGGAAGACTATGAGCGGCGCCAATTTCATCCTGTTGATCAATGTGTCGGTCGCCGGCCTGTTGGCGGCGTCTTTCATCGCGGTCGCATTGCATGAGGCCGGCCGCGCCGCGCCGCGCTGGCTGGCGTTCGGCTATCTGCTGGGTATGGTGTATTTCGCCATCGAATTCAGCATCCCCGCCTTCGACAACGCGCGGCCGGTGGTCGTCGCCGCCTTCGCGGTGTTCCTTGGCGCCACCATCGCCTTCAATGGCGGGCTGGCGCACAAATACGGCGTGTCGCCGCCGTGGAAGCAGATGCTGTTCTTCCTCGTCGCCACCTCTGTCGCGGTGTATTTCGTGCAGGGCCTGCCGCGCCAGTCGCTGGCCCGCATGATGGCCTACCAGCTTCCCTATGCGGTCATGCAGTTCATCGGTCTCGTGATCGTGTGGTCGTCGCGGCAAAGGCACGCCCGTCTCGACCGCATCCTGATGGCGGTGCTAGCGGCCAGCGGGCTGCAGTTTGCCTCAAAGCCGTTCATCGCGCATGCGCTCGGCGGCTGGGGCGCCAACCCGCAGGCCTATCTGCAAAGCAACTACGCGCTGGTGTCTCAGTCGCTCGGCACCGTCTTTGGCTTGGCGCTGGCGCTGCTGATTCTGGCCATCCTGGTTCGCGACGTGCTCGCCGAGGTGACGTCGAGGTCGGAGACGGACACGCTTTCGCGCCTGCTCAACCGCGGCGGCTTCGCCCGCCACGCTGAGCAGGCAGTGCTGGGCGCCGTGCGGCAAGGCGTGCCGGTCGCGCTGGTCATCGCCGACCTCGATCATTTCAAGAGCGTCAACGACAGCTTCGGCCATGCGTCCGGCGACCGGGTGATCGAGACCTTTGCCGGTTTCCTGCGCGAGGCCGCCGCCGGCCACCATGTCGCCGGCCGCATCGGCGGCGAGGAGTTCGCCATCATCCTGCCGGGAACCAACCTTGCCGCCGCCCGGCTGTTCGCCGAGGGCGCGCGCAGCGCTTTCAGCGCGCTGCCCATCGATGGACTGCCGGTGGACAATCGCTGCACGGCAAGCTTCGGCGTCGCCGAGCTTCATCCGAGCGAAGATTTTGCCGGTCTGATGCGGCGCGCCGACCAGGCACTTTACCAGGCGAAGAATGCCGGGCGCGATTGTGTGCGTGTCTCCGCCGGGCCGGCCGGCGGAAGAGAGATTACAGCCGGCGCTGGTTAGATCCGCATCACTGGCAGGGGCTGAGCTCGGGCATCTCGCCATCAGCAAGCCCGTACATATAGCTGCGCCCTTTCACGAACACCGGCGGCCGGTAACAATCGCCGGAGCCGGTGATTTCGTCCGATTCATTCTCATAGATCACCTTGGGCTGGCCGGCGCTGGTGTAGTCGGACAGCTGCTTGGCCAATTTGCCTTCGCCGACCAGGATGCGCTTGTAGCCGGCGGCGCTGTCGATGACGAGATTGCCGAGCGAATCGGCGTAGACGCGGTCGTGGTGGCGTGCGCCGGCGAGCGCTGGCGCCGCCAGGCCAACGACGGAAGCCGCCACGATGAGCGCCGCAAGGCGCATTCTTTCCGAGTTCGAACGCATGGCGTCCTCCTTGCTTAGAGGAAAGCCTCCTCGAATCAGAAATTAACCTTTTCTTAACCTTTGTTAAGAGGCCGGCGCGTTTCGCGGCGATGTCTCGGTAAACATGGTTAATATCCGACTGGGTGGAAAACCCGGTGGCCATCTTTCGGCCATGCTTGGCCGCACCATCGCGGCCGGCGTCAAGCTCGGCGTCTGACGATCTTGATCTTGGCAACGCATCGTGGCCAGTTTGCCGCGCGGGAGGGACAGCATATGGCGCCAGGCCGGACGTTTCGGGTGACGCTTGTCCTGTTGCCGCTTCTGGTCGCCATGGCCTGCGTGCCGCAGAATGATCCTCCGAGAGCCGGCAACAGGGCCGCTACGTCGTTCTCGCTGGCGCCTGCCGCCTCGGCGGGCGGCGCCGTCACCGACATGACCTCGCCGCAGCCGCGCACCGCGACCTACAGTTGCGCCGATGGCGGCAGGATGACCATCGAGAATCTCGGCACCTCGGTGCATGTTCTCGGGTCCGACGGTACCAGCGAAGATCTGCAGGCCTCGCCGGCCAACCAGAACAGCCGTTACCAGCAGGCGCATGACGCGATTGTGATCGATGGCCGCGAAGCGCTGGTCATGAAGGCTGGGTCGACGCCGGTGACCTGTAAGCGCTGACTTGGGGGCCATGTCGGACCGGTATGTTGCACTGCAGCAATAGCGAGCCGGCTTCGGCCCAATCACCGCTAATCGATTGAAGCCTGCGCCTGCCTTTTAGTCAGACTAAATTACGTTTTCGAAACGGTTTTCTGGCTTTGACGCGGTGCAAAAAGAGCATTAGAAACCGGCTGTCCGAAGTCGCATCCGGAAGCGGCAGTGCCGCATTTCCACCTGAGGCTCCAGGGACGCCGAACTGGGGGAGCCATGAGCAAATCACCAGCCACCCGCGCAAGACCGCTTTCGCCGCACCTGACCGTGTACCGGCCGCCGATCACCATGACGATGTCGATCATCCATCGCATCACCGGCGGCGCGCTCTATTTCGGCACGCTGCTGGTCGCCATATGGCTGATGGCGGCGGCAAGCTCGCAGCCGACGTTCGACTGGGTCAACTGGGCCTTCGGCACCTGGCTCGGCCGGCTCATCCTGTTCGGCTACACCTGGGCGCTGATGCACCACATGCTGGGTGGCGTGCGTCACCTGGTCTGGGACACCGGCGCCGGCCTCGAGAAGCACACGGCCTCGAAGATCGCTTGGGCGACGCTGGCCGGCTCGGTCCTGCTCACGCTGCTGATCTGGATCGCCGGCTATATGGCGCGGGGAGCCTGATCATGAGCACTGGCAAGACCGACATGCGCACGCCGCTGGCGAAAGTCCGCGGCCTGGGTTCCGCCCGCGAGGGCACCGGGCATTTCTGGCGCCAGCGCCTCACTGCCATCGCCAACATCCCGCTGACGCTGTTCTTCGTCGGTTTCCTGACCGCGCTCAACGGCGGCGGCTACGTTGAGGTGCGGGCATCGCTCGCCAATCCGTTCGTGGCGCTGGTGCTGGCCCTGGTGCTCATCTCCGGCCTCATCCACATGCGGCTCGGCATGCAGGTGATCATCGAGGATTACGTGCATGGCGAAGGCATGAAACTGGCGCTGATCGCGCTCAATACATTTTTCACCATAGCGGTCGGCGTCGCCTCGATCTTCGCCCTGCTCAAGCTGACATTCGGAGGCTGAGTTGGCCAAGGACGCAAAAGGAGCCAACACCGGTTCCGCTTACACCTATGTCGACCACAAATTCGACGTCGTGGTCGTCGGCGCCGGCGGCGCCGGCCTGCGCGCCACGCTCGGCATGGCCGAACAAGGCTTGCGCACCGCCTGCATCACCAAGGTGTTCCCGACCCGCTCGCACACGGTGGCGGCGCAAGGCGGCATTGCCGCTTCGCTATCCAACATGGGGCCCGATTCCTGGCAGTGGCATATGTACGACACCGTCAAGGGCTCGGACTGGCTGGGCGATGTCGACGCCATGGAATATCTGGTGCGCGAGGCGCCGGCGGCGGTCTACGAGCTCGAGCACTATGGCGTGCCGTTCTCGCGCACCGAGGAGGGCAAGATCTACCAGCGGCCGTTCGGCGGCCACATGATGAATTACGGCGAGGGCCCGCCGGTGCAGCGCACCTGCGCGGCTGCCGACCGCACCGGCCACGCCATCCTGCACACGCTCTACGGCCAGTCGCTGAAGAACAACGCCCAGTTCTTCATCGAGTATTTCGCGCTTGACCTGATCATGGAGCCGGACGGTACCTGCACCGGCGTCGTCGCCTGGAACCTCGACGACGGCACCATCCACCGCTTCTCGGCCAAGATGGTGGTGCTGGCGACCGGCGGCTATGGCCGCTCCTATTTCTCGGCGACTTCGGCGCACACCTGCACCGGCGACGGTGGCGGCATGGCGGCACGCGCCGGCTTCCCGCTGCAGGACATGGAGTTCGTGCAGTTCCATCCGACCGGCATCTACGGCGCCGGCTGCCTGATCACCGAAGGCGCGCGCGGCGAGGGTGGCTATCTCGTCAACTCCGAGGGCGAGCGCTTCATGGAGCGCTACGCGCCGTCGGCCAAGGACCTTGCTTCGCGCGACGTCGTCTCGCGCTGCATGACGCTGGAGATCCGCGAAGGGCGCGGCGTCGGCCCGAAGAAGGACCACATCTTCCTGCACCTCGACCATCTCGATCCGGCCGTGCTGCACGAGCGGCTGCCGGGCATTTCGGAATCGGCAAAGATCTTTGCCGGCGTCGACCTGACCAAGGAGCCGATCCCGGTGCTGCCGACCGTGCACTACAATATGGGCGGCGTGCCGACCAACTACTGGGGCGAGGTGCTCAACCCGACACCAAGGAGCCCGGACAAGGTGTCGCCCGGCCTGATGGCGGTCGGCGAGGCGGGCTGCGCCTCGGTGCATGGCGCCAACCGGCTGGGTTCGAACTCGTTGATCGACCTGGTGGTGTTCGGCCGCGCGGCCGCGATCCGAGCCGGCCAGGTCATCGACCGCAAGTCGGCGATCCCGGCGCCCAACGAAGCCTCTGTCGAAAAGATCATGGGCCGATTCGACCGCCTGCGCCACGCCAACGGCTCGACGCCGACGGCAAGCTTGCGTGAGAAAATGCAGCGGGCGATGCAGGAAGACGCGGCGGTGTTCCGCACGCAGGAATCGCTGGAGAATGGCTGCAAGCGCATTTCGGAAATCTGGACCGAGCTCAAGGACATAAAGGTGTTCGACCGTTCGATGATCTGGAACTCCGACCTGGTCGAGACGCTGGAACTGGAAAACCTGATGGCCAACGCCATCACAACGGTCTACAGCGCCGAGGCGCGCAAGGAGAGCCGCGGGGCGCATGCGCGGGAAGACTTTTCGGCACGCGACGACACGGCCTGGCGCAAGCATACGCTGGCCCGGCTCAGCGAAGACGGCAAGGTGACGCTGTCCTACCGGCCGGTGCATACCGAGCCGCTGCTGGCGGAAAAGGACGGCGGCATCAGTCTCGCCAAGATCGCGCCGAAGGCCAGGGTGTACTGACCATGGCGCTGGCGGCCTCGGGATATTCCGCTACGCCCCTTCCGGCCAAGCTCGGCCTGAAGGACGGGATGACCGCCGCCTTCATCGCGCTGCCACCGGAACTCGACGACCTCGCCGGCGCCGTGGCCTTTGCCGATGTCGACCGGCTGGCAGCCTGGTCGGAGATTTTAGGAACGACCCAAAAATACGATGCCGTTCATGCCTTCACCCGGCAGCGTGCCGAGATCGAGGATCGTCTCGGCGATGTCGAGGCGGCGATCAAGCGCGACGGCATGGTCTGGGTGTCCTGGCCGAAGAAGGCATCGAAGGTGGCCACCGACGTCACCGAGGGTGTCGTTCGCGCCGAGGCGCTGAAGCGCGACCTTGTCGATGTCAAGGTCGCGGCAGTGAATGAAATCTGGTCCGGGCTGAAGCTCGTCATCCGAAAGGACCGCAGGTAATGGTCGAACTGACGCTTCCCAAGAACTCGCAGATCAAGCAGGGCAAGACCTGGCCGAAGCCGGAAGGCGCCACCAATCTGCGCGAGTACCGCATCTACCGCTGGTCGCCGGACGACGACGAGAACCCACGCATCGACACCTATTTCGTCGACATGGACGATTGCGGGCCGATGGTGCTCGACGCACTGCTCTGGATCAAGAACAAGATCGATCCGACGCTGACCTTGCGCCGCTCCTGCCGCGAGGGCATCTGCGGCTCCTGCGCCATGAACATCGACGGCTCCAACACGCTCGCCTGCACCAAGGGCTGCGACGACATTTCTGGCGCCGTCAAGGTCTACCCACTGCCGCATATGCAAGTGGTCAAGGACCTGGTGCCCGACCTCACCAATTTCTATGCCCAGCACGCCTCGATCCAGCCGTGGCTGAAGACGGTATCGCCGGAGCCGGCCAAGGAATGGCTGCAGAGCCACGAGGAGCGTGAAAAGCTGGATGGCCTCTACGAGTGCATCCTGTGCGCCTGCTGCTCGACCTCCTGCCCAAGCTACTGGTGGAACGGCGACCGCTATCTAGGCCCGGCAACGCTGCTGCAGGCCTATCGCTGGCTGATCGATTCCCGCGACGAGGCCAAGGGCGAGCGGCTCGACAATCTCGAAGACCCGTTCCGGCTCTATCGCTGCCACACCATCATGAACTGCGCGCAGACCTGCCCCAAGGGCCTCAACCCGGCCAAGGCGATCGCCGAGATCAAGAAGATGATGGTGGAACGGCGGGTGTAGTTTCGGTGGGCAGATCGCCTCATCCGTCAGAGGGGGGTGCTGTCCCGCCGGCCTCAGAAGGATAGCGACCTTATGACAGATACCGACCTTCCCATTCTCTCCCCTGTCGAGGCGCGCGTGCTCGGCTGCCTGATCGAGAAGAAGGAGCTGACGCCGGATGTCTATCCGTTGACGCTCAACGGCGCGCATGCCGCAGCCAACCAGAAGACGGCGCGCGAGCCGGTGATGGGGGTCGAACTTGTCGAGGTCAGGCGGGCGCTGAGCCAGTTGGAGCAGAAGGGCCTGGTCCGGCAGGTCTTCGCCTCGCGCGTCGAGCGCTACGAGCATCAGGTGGCGCAGCGTTTCTCGTTGACCTCGGCGCAGATCGCGCTGATCGGCCTGATGCTGTTGCGCGGCGCGCAGACGGCGCATGAGTTGCTGGCGCGGGCCGAGCGCATGGCGCGGGTTTCGTCGATCGAGGCGCTCCGCACCGACCTCGACCTGCTGATCGGCCGCCGGCCGCCGCTGGTGGTGCTGATCGAGCGTGGCCCCGGCCAGCGCGAGGAGCGTTTTATGCATCTTTTGGGCGGGGCACCGCAGATCACTGCCATCGCCATGCACCAGGCCCCGTCGGTCGGCCCATCGGTCTCCGGCCTCGAAGAGCGCATTAGTACCCTCGAGGAAGAAGTTGCGAGGCTGCGCACTCTCATCGAGGCGCTGACCGGCGAAGGCCGCTAACAATCATTCGAGACGCTGGCGGGCCAGCGCCCCCCTCTGCCCGGCAGGGCAGAGGGGGCGCGAAGGATCGCCGACGCTGCCAAAGATTTGCCCGGCAAAATGAGAAAGCCGTCATAACAGAGATGATAATCCGGGCTCTCACCCAAGCCTGGCGTCGAGCGACACTTTTATGGCGCCGAGTGCCTTGGAGACCGGGCATTCGGCCTTGGCCTTTTCGGCCAGTTCCTTGAACTTGGCCGCATCGATGCCCGGCACCTTGCCGACCACAGTGAGGGCGCTGCCGGTGATGCCGGTGCCGGGAACCAGCGTCACCACGGCCTTGGCGTCGAGCTCGGTGGCGGGCGTGCCGTTTTCAGCCAGGAAGTGCGAGAACTGCATAGCGTAGCAGCCGGCATGCGCCGCGGCGATCAGCTCTTCCGGATTGGTGCCGGATTTGCCGCTCTCGTCCTCGAAGCGCGCCTTGAACGAATAGCGCGTGCCCTTCAGGGCCCCGCTCTGCGTATCGAGCGTGCCGTTTCCCTCTTTCAGATTGCCTTTCCAGACGGCGTTTGCGGTGCGGTCCATGAATTCCTCCTTGGTTGTCGTGGTGGGTTGTCGTGGCGGGTTGCCGGGGCTTGTGATCGGAGTTGGAGCCGGCGTCCGGTCAACTATAGCGCGCGCAGACGCGAAGGCCACTGCGCTCTTTGGACCACTGCACGGGTGTCGACGGCGGCGGCCTCGATTCTTTTTAAAAAATGCGCGTGCAGAAATGTCGACTTTGATCCGCCTCGCCCGTCCTGCGGGCGGCCACGCAAGTTGATGGCCGGATGGAGGATCACATGGATATGCTGTTTTGTGCGCATTGGAAGAAAGCAGGCCGCGGAGCCGGTGGACAGGAGGCCGACTGGATGCACCAGCCCGCGCCGGCGTTCGGCCGGTTTCTGGCGGCGGTTGCCATCATCGGGGTTGCGGTGTGCATTCTCGACCATGCGGCGGCGGGCAAGGGCCGGGCCGACCCACTTGTCGCCTCGACACAGCAAGGGAGCTCGAAATGAAATATGTTTGCCTGGTCTATGGTGAGGAAAAGGATCTTCACGCGCTGACCCCGGCAGGGTCGGCCAAGCTCAACGCCGATTCGCTGGCCTATGACCGATCGCTCGAGGAGAAAGGCCTGCTGATCGTCGCCGAGGCGTTGCAATCGGTGACGTCAGCCAAAACCGTGCGACGGCGCCAGGGCAAGCGGCTGGTCACCGACGGGCCCTTCACCGAGACCAAGGAGCAGTTGCTCGGCTTCGTCATGGTCGAGGCAAGGGATCTCGAAGAGGCACTGGACATTGCCGCCGGTATTCCGCTGGCCGAACTCGGCACCATCGAGGTCCGCGCCATCTACGACATACCGGGATCATAAATCCGTGCCATGCGTTGCGGCCACTTCGAAACCAGGGCGTTCGGTCAAGCGAACGTCTCGGTTCGCTCGCAACTTTTGCGCGTTGATGCAAGGCAAGAGTTCTCCTATCGTCACCGGGATTTTGGGGGATTCTTCATGCCTTTCCTGATTGCTATCCTTGGCGTGTTGGGCGCGGCGGCGTTCTGGTGGTACCGGATGAAGGCGATGAACGAGGCGGCGCGTGACGTTGCCGATGTCATCGGTAGGGTCCAGGGCTCCGTGCGCCGCAAGAAGCTGCGCAAGCAGGCGGCCCTGTCGCCGCTGACGGCGATCGACGATCCGGTGGTGGCGGCCGCGACGTTGATCACCGCCATCGTTTCCGAGGATGGGCCTGTGCTACCGCAGCGCGAGGCGGTCATTCGCGCGGTGATTTCCGAGATCGCCGACAAGAAGAAGACCGACGAGGCGGTGATCTACGCCAAATGGGCCGCGTCACAGATCGACGACACGACGATCGTCATCGACAAGCTGGCGCCGTTCCTGCGCGAACGGCTCGATGTGACCGAGCGAAACGATCTGCTGCAGATGGTCAACCGCGCCGCGCAAGGTGGCGAGAAACGCCTTGAGATCGCCGACCAGAGGATATTGCGGCTGCGGCAGAAGCTGGGCTTCGAGGTCAACTAGGGTGTGCTGATATTCAGGTGAGGCTAGCCTGCGAACGGCGACTTCCCTGCGCTTCCGGTGCTCACGTACCCAAAGTACGCTCCGCTCCGGTTCTCGGAACTCACCATTCTCGGCTCGGCCTGACCTGAATCTCAACACACCTTGGCATGTCGGTGTCAGATCGCCTCGCCCTTCAGCAGGCGCGGCGTCCCGGCGGACAATCCCGATGCCTGACGGATAAAAAACTCCTTCAGCCGCGGCATGCGCTCGACCAGGCCGAGCCCGATGTCACGGACGGTGCGCAGCGGGCCGATGTCGTTGGAAAACAGCCGGTTCAGCACATCCGTGGTGACGCCCATCTGCACGGTGTCGAAGCGCCGCCACTGCTGGTAGCGTTCGAGCACGTCGAGCGCGCCGATGTCCTGGCCGAGGCGGTCGGCCTCGACGATCACTTCGGCCAGAGCGGCGACATCCTTGAAGCCGAGATTAAGGCCCTGGCCGGCGATAGGATGGATGCCGTGGGCGGCGTCGCCGGCGAGCGCGATGCGCGGCGCGACGAAAGCGCGCGCGATGGTCAGGCCGAGCGGCCAGGCGCGCGGCTTGTCTGCGACCCGGATCTCGCCAAGCTTCAGGCTGAAACGCTGTTCGAGCTCGTGCTCGAAGACGAGATCGTCACCGGCAACCAGCTTCTCGGCATCCTGCGTGCGCTCGACCCAGACGATCGACGAGCGGTTGGTGCCGTCCTCGCCGGGCTTGAGCGGCAGCGTGGCAAACGGGCCGGCCGGCAGGAAATGTTCTTCCGCGCGGCCATTGTGCGGGCGTTCATGCGCCACCGTGCAGACGATGCCGGACTGGCCATATTCCCACTTCACCGTCTTGATGCCGGCCATGTCGCGCAGCTTCGAGTTGACGCCGTCGGCGGCAATCAGCAGCCGGGCCTTCAGCGTCGCACCGTCGGCAAGATGCACGGTGATGCCGGCGCCGTTGGTCTCAAAACCCTGCACGGCGACGCCTTCGATGATGTCGATGCCGAGTTTCTCGGCGCTGGCCCGCAAGGCGCCGTTCAGCGCCCGGTTGGCGACCATATGCGCAAAGGGTTCGCCCGGTGCGACCTCGCCGTCGAAGGTCAGGAAGACCGGGCGCACCGGATCGGAGGTGCGCGAATCGGTGATGATCATCTCGGTGATCGCCTGGGCCTGCGGCGCGATCTCGGCCCACACGCCGAGCTGGTCGAGCATGCGGCAGGCGGCGGCGGCGATGGCCGATGCGCGGCCATCCCTTTGCCAGGCGCCGGCGGGCGCGGCATCGACCAGAGCGACGGCAAGGCCCGGACGCGCCTGCTTCAGCGAGACGGCGCTGGCCAAGCCGACATAGCCGGCACCGGCGACCAGAACATCGAGCCCGGATCTGTTTTCTGCGTCGGTCTTGCGTTCCATCTTCTTCGCTCCTTCCACGCGACCGGGCTTGCGCCCTTGACTGCCTGTCCGTCCTGTCGGAAACCGCCATAACACTTCTGCGGCAAGGGCGAAAATATGACGGCTGCCATGGACGAGCTTCTAGGCATTCTCGACCTCGAGAAGCTGGAACACAATCTGTATCGTGGTCGCAGCCCCTTGCTCGACTGGCAGCGCGTCTTTGGCGGACAGACCATCGCCCAGGCACTGGTGGCGGCACAGCGGACAGTCGACCCAGATCGCCACGTGCATTCACTGCACGGCTATTTCATGCGGCCCGGCGACACCAAGGTGCCGATCGTCTACGAGGTCGACCGGATCCGCGACGGCGGCTCCTTCACGACGCGCCGCGTGGTGGCGATCCAGCACGGGCAGGCGATTTTTTCGCTGGAAGCCTCGTTTCAGCAGGATGAGGTCGGCCTCGAACACCAGGTGCCGATGCCGCAGGACGTCCCGGGGCCAGACACATTGCTGTCGCAGCGCGAATTGCTGGGCAAGTTCGGCGAGGCGGTGCCCGAAGGCATCAAGCGCTACTGGGAGCGCGACCGGCCGATCGAGATGAAGCCGGTGATGCTGAAGCACTACACCAGCCGCGAAAAGCTGGAGCCGAAGCAGAATATCTGGATCCGCACGACCGGTCCGGTGCCGGCGGATCGCGCTACTCAGGCGGCGGTGCTGGCTTATCTTTCCGACATGACGCTTCTCGACACATCGACCTTCGCGCATGGCCGCGCCATTTTCGATCGCGATATCCAGGCGGCGAGCCTCGATCACGCCATGTGGTTCCATCGCAGCCATGCGCTCGACGACTGGATGCTTTACACGCAAGACAGCCCGTCGACCCAGGGGTCGCGTGGCTTTACGCGCGGCTCGCTTTTTGCCCGCGACGGCACGCTGATCGCCTCGGTTGCGCAAGAAGGGCTGATCCGGCTCAAACGATCGCCTGCAGAGTAGGCATTTTGAGAAAATTGCTTAATTTTTAAGCAATAGGTGTGCCGCCGTAGCGGGCACGTCGTCACTCAAGCGACCTCAATTCCTTTGTTTACAATAGGTTAACACCCTGCTTCGGCAATTGGCACGGAGCTTGAATCCTCGTGGGCACTCTCCGGCTCTTTGGGTTCGGTGAAGTCGTGCAAACGCGGGGGACCGCAACAGCAAAGGGTGAAACCTTATGAAAATCGTGATGGCAATCATCAAGCCGTTCAAGCTCGACGAGGTACGCGAAGCGCTTACCGCCGTCGGCATCCAGGGCCTGACCGTCACCGAAGTCAAGGGCTACGGGCGTCAGAAGGGACATACGGAAATCTATCGCGGAGCGGAATACGCGGTCAGTTTCCTGCCGAAGATCAAGATCGAAGTCGCGGTCAGCGCCGACGTGGTCGACAAGGCCGTCGAAGCCATCACCGCGGCCGCCAAGACCGGCCAGATCGGCGACGGCAAGATCTTCGTTTTCGGTATCGATCAGGCGGTGCGCATCCGCACCGGCGAAACAGACACCGACGCGCTCTGAGCGGCGAACACGTATTCCAATGGAGAGTTCAATGAATATTCCTTCCACCTTGAAGACGACGGGACGTGCCGCCCTTTTGGGCTCGCTCGCTCTCGCAGCATTGGGCACGGTCGCCGCCTTCGCGCAGGAAGCGGCTCCAGCCGCGGCCGCGGCTGCGCCGGCTGCCGCCCCCACCCCGGTGCTCGACACCGGCAACACCGCCTGGATGCTGACCTCGACGGCGCTGGTGCTGATGATGACCATTCCGGGCCTGGCGCTGTTTTACGGCGGCATGGTGCGCAAGAAGAACGTGCTCGCCACCATCATGCAGAGCTTTGCCATCACCTGCCTGGTGACGGTGCTGTGGTTCATGTTCGGCTATTCGCTGGCCTTCTCCGACGGCGGCGGCATGAATGCCTATCTCGGTGGCACCTCGAAATTCTTCCATCACGGCATCACCACCGCCTCGCTGTGGCTGCCGGGCGTCGCGAACATTCCTGAATTCGTCTTCTCGATGTTCCAGATGACCTTCGCCATCATCACCCCGGCGCTGATTGCCGGCGCCTTCGCCGAACGCTTCAAATTCTCGGCGCTGCTGATCTTCATGGCGCTGTGGCTGCTGGTCGTCTACGTGCCGATCGCGCATTGGGTCTGGGGTGGCGGCTTCCTCGGCACGGCTGGCGTGCTCGACTTCGCCGGCGGTACGGTCGTCCACATCAACGCTGGTGTCGCCGGTCTGGTCTGCGCCCTGGTCCTCGGCAAGCGCGAAGGCTACGGCACCACCAACATGGCGCCGCACAACCTGGTCTACTCGGTCATCGGTGCGTCGCTGCTGTGGGTCGGCTGGTTCGGCTTCAACGCCGGTTCGGAACTGGCTGCCGACGGCCTCGCCGGTGCCGCCATGCTCAACACCCAGGTTGCGACCGCAGCGGCGGCGCTGGCCTGGATGTTCGCCGAATGGATCGTCGCCAAGAAGCCTTCCGTGCTCGGCATCATCTCTGGCGCCGTCGCCGGTCTGGTGGCGGTGACGCCGGCTTCCGGCTTCGTCAACCCGACCGGCGCGTTCATCGTCGGCATCGTCGCCGGCGTCGTCTGCTACCTCTCGGCGGTCAAGGTCAAGCACATGTTCGGCTATGACGACTCGCTCGATGCGTTCGGCGTGCACGGCGTCGGCGGCATCATCGGCGCCCTGCTCACCGGCGTGCTGGCCGATCCGGCGATCAACAGCCTGTCGTCGGGTGCTTCGCTCGGCAAGCAGATCTACGGCGTCGCCGTCACCATCGTGTGGACGGCTATCGCCACCTTCGTGATCCTCTACATCGTCAAGGCGCTGGTCGGCCTGCGTCCGACGACCCAGGAAGAGGTCGAGGGCCTCGACATCTCCCAGCATGGCGAAGTGGTGCCGTAAGGCCAGCTTAGCCAAGGGGCCGGCGGAACCCTCCTCCCGCCGGCCCCTTATCTGCCTACGCAATTCCGAACGGAAAACCGCAGCCGCTTTTCCTGGAATTGCCTTGAAAGATCCCGTCGTGACGCTCCCGAAAGGAGGTCACGCATTGAGGTCCGGACACGTTCCGGGCCTCTTTTTTTGGTCCGTTCTGCCGATGACGAAATTCCGGCAATCAGTTCGCGTGACGAAGTTCTTTTAGGAAGCATCGACCGCTCTGGCCCCGAACTGTGGGGACGATCGTCGTGCTGGCTTGAGCAGGAATCAATCGAACAAAATCGTTCCAGCGGCAGCTCTATCCGCCGGCGCCGTCGTCCATCATGGTGTTTGTCAGCGCCTCATAGGCGCTGCTGCATGTCTGGGAATGAGGGCAATTCCTGACAATCAGCACAGGCGCCACCGTCAGGACGGCCGCGATCAAAATCTGCAGGCCGAGCCCCAGCAATCCCAATCCCTGGCCGAAAAGACCCCTGTACAGAAAATACAGGCCCTGCATCAGACAGGCGATGGCGAGGGTGTGCAGCAGGGGGCCGGTCGCTCTTGCAAAGGGCGTCACGTAGCCATCCGGGAAGCCCACCATGCCGAGTTCGACAAACCAGTGCAAAGCAAGCAGGAGACTGAGCCCTGCCCAGCCAAGAACCGCCACGCGAAGGATGACAGATTGCATGCCTCTACCCACAATGGCGGCCCTGCGGCGACGTCACGGCCCGTTCCCGGGTCGCTTTCCTCGGCAGCAAGCGGCTCAACCGGCGGTAACGAGGTTTGATCATCTCAACCTCTTATAGTTAATGCGCCCTTAACCTTCCCGCCGATAGTCTGAGACCCGAATCTGCCGGAGTGCGCCACGCACCCGCACGAAGCAATGACAGACGGGGATGAGCATGCGTTCAGGGGCTTCAGCACCGCTCGCGCTGGCCGATACGGGGCACGGCATCCAGGCGTTCGCGCGGCGCCAGGTCGGGCGGCTGGTCGGCGCCGGACTGTTCGTGCTGGCCGCCTTCGGCGTCGCCAGCCTTGCCACCTGGAATGTCGCCGATCCGAGCTTCTCGCACGCGACGAACAACACCGTCACCAACGCCATGGGCTATGCCGGTGCTGTATTCTCCGACCTTGCCATGCAGTTCTTCGGCCTTGCCGCCGTCGCGGCGCTGGTTCCGACCGTGATCTGGGGCTTCCTGCTGTTTTCCGCGCGCGGCGTCGACAGGCTGCCCAGGCGCGGGCTTTCCTGGTTCGGCTTCGCCCTGCTCGCCGCGGCAATGGCCGGCTGCGTGGTGCCGCCCAAGACCTGGCCGCTGCCCACCGGCCTTGGCGGCGTGTTCGGTGACATGGTGCTGAAGATCCCCGGGGTTGTGATCGGCGGCTATCCGACCGGGCTATTCGCCAGCATCATCGCTATCTTGCTGGCCGCGCCCGCGCTGTGGCTCTTTGCCCATGGTTCGGCGCTGATCGGACGCAAGAACGGCTTCGCCGTGATGGAGGACGAGCCTGCCGCCGATCCGCGTGAGGACGACCTTTTGTTCGACAATGACGAGGATGAAGGCGACGAAGGCATTCTGGCGCTTGGCGCCATCACCCACTGGTGGCTGTCGCTGCGCGCCTGGATGCACCGCCGCGCCGTGCGCCGCAGGCAGGAGCGGGAGGAGTACGAGCCGGAGATGGAGCCGCGCGCGAGCGGCTGGCGGCGTGCCGCCGAACGGGTCGAATCGGCCGAGTTCGCCGAATCGCGGATGAGCCCGGACGGCCGCGCCCGCGTCGAGCCCGAATTCTTCGCCGCCATGGTCAATGACCGCAGCATTTCGGTCGACCCGGATGATGACGATGTCTTCGGCGATCGCTTCGACAATGGCGAAGATGCCGATTTCGACGATGAGCCCGTCGTGCAACGCCGTTCGGCGCCGACCGCCAGGGTGCAGCAGTTCCGCTCCGATGCCGCCACCCGCGTCGAAGCGCCGGCGCCGCGTCCGGCTCCGGGCGCCCGCGTCCAGCGCGAGGCGCAGACATCGCTGATCGGCTCGGAAAAATTCGAAATGCCGTCGCTGCATTTCCTGTCCGAACCGAAGAACGTGGTGCGCGATGCCAGCCTGTCCAAGGACGCGCTGGAACAGAATGCCCGCCTGCTCGAGGGCGTGCTGGAAGATTTCGGCGTCAAGGGCGAGATCATCGCTGTCCGCCCCGGTCCGGTCGTCACGCTTTACGAACTCGAACCGGCGCCCGGCATCAAATCCTCGCGCGTCATCGGCCTGTCCGACGACATCGCCCGCTCGATGAGCGCCATCGCCTGCCGCGTCGCCGTGGTGCCTGGCCGCAACGCCATCGGCATCGAACTGCCGAACGCCAAGCGCGAAACCGTCTATCTCCGGGAAATACTGGCCAGCCGCGACTTCGAAACGACGAAGGCCAAGCTGGCGCTGGCGCTGGGCAAGACCATCAATGGCGAGGCGGTCATCGTCGACATCGCCAAGATGCCGCACGTGCTGGTCGCCGGCACCACCGGCTCGGGCAAGTCGGTCGCCATCAACACCATGATCCTGTCGCTGCTCTACCGGCTGACGCCGCAGGATTGCCGGCTGATCATGATCGATCCGAAAATGTTGGAACTGTCGGTCTATGACGGCATTCCGCATCTGCTCACGCCGGTGGTCACCGATCCGAAGAAGGCGGTGGTGGCGCTGAAATGGACCGTGCGCGAGATGGAGGACCGCTACCGCAAGATGTCGAAGGTCGGCGTGCGCAACATCGATGGTTTCAACGCCCGTGTGCAGCAAGCCGACAAGAAGGGCGAAAAGATCTCGCGTACCGTGCAGACCGGCTTCGACCGCCAGACGGGCGAGGCGATCTACGAGACGGAGAATCTGGACCTCGAGCCGATGCCCTATATCGTCGTCATCATCGACGAGATGGCCGACCTGATGATGGTCGCCGGCAAGGACATCGAAGGTGCGGTGCAACGCCTAGCGCAGATGGCGCGTGCCGCCGGCATCCATGTCATCATGGCGACACAGCGTCCGTCGGTCGACGTCATCACCGGCACCATCAAGGCCAATTTTCCGACCCGCATCTCCTTCCAGGTGACGTCGAAGATCGACAGCCGCACCATCCTGGGCGAGCAGGGCGCCGAGCAGCTGCTCGGCATGGGCGACATGCTCTACATGGCCGGCGGCGGCCGTATCCAGCGCGTGCACGGCCCTTTCGTCGCCGATGAAGAGGTCGAGAAGATCGTCGCGCATCTGAAGCTGCAGGGCGTGCCGGAATATCTTGACGCCATCACGGAGGATGATGGCGAGGACGACGATGAGCCGTCGGGCAAGGGCGGCTCCGGCGGTGGCGGCGGCAACAGCAATTTCGAGGATTCCGATGATCCTTACGATCAGGCTGTTTCCGTGGTGCTGCGCGACGGCAAGGCTTCCACCAGCTACATCCAGCGCCGGCTGGGCATCGGCTACAACCGCGCCGCCTCGATCATCGAGAAAATGGAGAAGGAGGGGATCGTCGGCCCGGCCAACCATGCCGGCAAGCGCGAGATCCTGGTGCCGACCGAAGAGGACAAGTTCTGACCTCGTGGGCAACCTTGAACCGTTCAGGGCGTTGAAGCGAATGAGGCGCGCCTGACCCGCCAAACTTCAGCCCAACTGGGGGTCCAAGCACTAGGGCAACTCAGGAATCAGATGAGAGTGACCGACATGAAAAACGATCCTTCAGCGCTCCGCAGTTTTGCTCCCACCCGGCGCCAGTTGCTCGGGCTCGGCCTGGGGTTTGCAGGAGCGGCAGCCTTCAACGTGATGCCCGGCTTCCAGTTGCTGGCTTCGGCGCAGGCGGCCGTGCCGCCGGCCGCACAGAAGATCGCCGACCATTTTTCCTCGGTCAAATCGATGAGCGGCGAATTCGTGCAGTTCGGCCCCAAGGGCGAGCAGACCGGCGGCAAGTTCTTCCTCGAACGGCCGGGCAAGATCCGCTTCAACTATGACGGCGCGTCAAATTTCCGGGTGATTTCAGACGGCAAGTCGGTGGTCATCCTGAACAAGAGGCTTAACACCTCCGATCTCTATCCGCTGTCGAAGACGCCGCTGAAGCTGCTGCTCGACGACGAGATCGATCTCTCCGGCGACCGCGTCAAAAGCGTCAAGCAGGAAGACGACCTCACCACCATCCAGCTCGCCGACAAATCGGTGTTCGGCAATTCGAAGATCACGATGATGTTCGATCCCAAATCCTACGAGTTGCGTCAGTGGACGATCACCGACGCACAGGGCAAGGACACGACGGTGATGATCTTCAACGTCAAGGAAGGCGTCAGCTTCGCCGCCGACACCTTCGCCATCGACTACAGTGCGAATCGCGAAGTCAACACCAAGGCGCGCTAGAGCAAATCTCGGAAAAGCGTGAAACGGTTTTCCCGGGAAAAGCGCGCAGCGCTTTCCCTTGGGGAATTGAGTCAAAACAAAGAGATAGAGCGGTTCTGCGTTTCCGTGAAACGATGAACCGCCCTAGGACCAATCGCGTCAATAGCTGTGGAAAGCCCTGGGTCGCGCCTCGCCGGGCGGGGGCCGGCTTGTCTTTGCGGCTTGCGGCTGGCAGTTTCCCGGACTGACTCCGTCAAAAGGCGTCTTGCCCGCCAGGGTCTGTCGGTTCTGGCTGGCCATACGCTGTTTTGGATTGCCGAATGCCCTTTTCCATTGCCACCTGGAACATCAATTCCGTTCGCCTGCGCATGCCGATCGTCGAACGCTTGCTTGTCGAGCATGCGCCGGATGTGCTCTGCCTGCAGGAGACCAAGGTTCCGGACGAATTGTTTCCCGAAAAGGCGTTCCGCAAGCTCGGCTACGAGCACATCGCCTTCCACGGCCAGAAGGGCTACCACGGCGTCGCCACGGTGGCGCGGCGGCCAATCGAGGTGGTCGAAAGGCGCCGCTTCTGCGAGATCGAGGACAGCCGGCACCTGTCGGTGACGGTGCGGGCCGGCGGCAAGGCTATCCTGCTGCACAATTTCTACGTTCCGGCGGGCGGCGATGAACCGGATCCTGTCATCAACAGAAAGTTCAAGCACAAGCTCGATTTCGTCGCCGAGATGAATGCCATCCGTGCCGAGCATGACGAGGTGTCCGGGTCTGTCCTGGTCGGCGACCTCAACATCGCCCCGCTCGAACACGACGTCTGGTCGCACAAGCAGTTGCTCAACGTGGTCAGCCACACGCCGGTCGAGACGGAAAGCTTCGAGGCGATGCGACTGGCCGGCAACTGGGTCGACCTGATGCGGCTCAATATTCCGCAGGAGCAGAAGCTCTACACCTGGTGGAGCTATCGCGCGCAGGACTGGCAGGCCTCTGACCGTGGCCGGCGGCTCGATCACGTCTGGTCGTCGCCAAATCTGGTGGCTGATTTTGCCGGCTACGAGATCCTGCGCCTGGCGCGCGGCTGGGAGCGCCCGTCGGACCATGTGCCGGTCATCGCGCGCTTCGATCTCGATTAAAGTTACGTCTCGGCCAGACCTCACCCCTAAGGTCCTGGCAGCGGGATGACCAGCTCATCGCTGCCGCTAGTCAGAGAAGCGGGGCGCCAGTTCCTCGATACGGCGGATCAGTGTCTGAAATTCCTCGGAGATACGCTGGTGGAGATTCATCGCGATTTCCGGATATTCTTCCAGGATGCGGCGGAACATCTTGCGGCTGAGCCGTATCACTTCCGAATCGATTTCGGCCGACGCGCTGGTCAGCCGGTTGCTGTCGGCGATCAATGCCAGTTCGCTCAGGATCGCGCCGGGGCCGACCGAACGTATCGGGATGCGTTCGCCGTTCTGCTCTCGATAGAGCAGGATGCGCCCGCTGACCACGACATAGGCGGAATCGGCCTCGTCGTCCTCGCGGTAAAGCTTGTGGTTGGCAAGCAATATTGTGTTCTCGGCGCCGAAGGCGAGCAGACGCAACTGTTCCTGCGTGAAGCCCTCGAAGAGCCTCACGGCGGACAGGATGCGAATGTCGTCATCCAACGCCATCTAGCTGTGTCCCCGAACGGTCAGTCCATTCCCTCCCCTGCGATACGATCCACAACCCCTCCAACTGGATCGTACCCGAATGCGGTCCCGCCCGGCCGCTGATTGGATAATGAAATGTTTAAGGAACCAGCTTGTAACCACCGCTTTCTGTCACAAGAATTTCCGCATTGGAAGGATCGCGCTCGATCTTCTGGCGCAGCCGGTAGACGTGGGTTTCCAGCGTGTGCGTGGTGACGCCGGAATTGTAGCCCCACACCTCCTCGAGCAGCACGTCGCGTGTCACTACCTTCTGGTCGGCGCGATAGAGATATTTGATGATCGAGGCCTCCTTCTCCGTCAGCCGCACCTTGCCGCCACGTGGGTCGATCAGCAGTTTCTGGCTGGGCTTGAAGGTGTAGGGCCCAACCGAGAAGGTGGCGTCCTCGCTCTGCTCATGCTGGCGCAATTGCGCACGGATGCGCGCCAGCAGCACGGCAAAGCGGAACGGCTTCGTCACATAGTCGTTGGCGCCGGCCTCGAGACCAAGGATCGTATCGGAATCGGTGTCGTGGCCGGTCAGCATGATGATCGGCGCCTTGTAGCCGCCCTTGCGCAGGATCTTCACCGCTTCGCGGCCATCCATGTCGGGCAGCCCGACATCCATGATGAGCAGATCGATGAGGCCGCCGCGCGCGGTGGCGACGCCTTTTGCCGCAGTCGATTCCTGCAGCACGTCAAATTCCTCGTAGAGGGACAATTGCTCGACCAGAGTGCCGCGCAGGTCGTCATCGTCGTCGACGATTAGAATGGTGCGTGAAGTCATGGATCAATCCGTTGTTTTGAAAAGAAAATTCAGTTGACCGCTGTCTCTTTATGCGGAAGCTGACCGGCACAACAGCCGATCACAGTGATTTGTTCCGTGGCACGATCATACAAGAAAAAACGCGATCGCAATGCAGCCGGCGCAATTTTGCGAAAAGGGCTGCGCGTGCTGACCGTGCGGGCGAGGCCCGGAAACCCGAGCCAGGGCCTGCTGCAGGCCGGCAGAACGGTGTTTGCGTGTGCGCTGGGGCGGGGCGGCATCTCGGCCGACAAGCGTGAGGGCGACGGCGCCACGCCGCTCGGCCCGATGCGGATCCTGTCAGGTTATTTCCGGGGAGATCAGTTCTCCAGCGGCCGCAAGACCCGTTTGGCGATGACGCCGATCGGGCCTGATCTGGGCTGGTGCGAAGTGCCTGACGACCGCAACTATAACAGGCCGGTCAAGATCCCCTATGGCGCCAGCCACGAACGCATGCGGCGCGACGACCGCCTCTATGACGCCTGCCTGGTGCTAGACTGGAACCTGGCGCCACGCCGGCGTGGGCGCGGCAGCGCCATCTTTTTCCATCTGGCGCGCCCCGGCTTCACGCCGACTCAAGGGTGTGTGGCGGTGACCGCACGCACGATGGCGCGGCTGCTGCCGCTGCTGTCGGATAGGACGGTGATGAGGGTAATGCGGTAAGTAGGGCAGTAGGGCAGTAGGGCAGTAGGGCAGTAGGGCAGTAGGGCAGTAGGGCATGTGTGTCGGTGCCGTCTTAACTCCCCCTTCTGCCGTACTGCCCTATTTCCTTACTCCCCTAATCGCCTGCCTGGCTTCTGCCAGCCGATGTCGAGCAGGCCCAGCCGACCCATTTCCCTGTCCACGGCGCGGGCGACGTCACGGCGCTCGGCGCCGATGTCGCGTAGCTGGCGATCGGAGAGGTTCTCGACGTTCTGGTGGGCTATTTCGTGGCGGGCGAGGCGGATGGCGACCCTGGCATGGCGAAACCAGTCAAGCACCGCGCTAAGCCAGGCCGGCGTGGGTACCGGCGCATTCAAGACAATGTGGGACATGGCGTGATCCGTTTCATCCAGATATCAAATCCGGTTTGATGGTGCTGCGATGGGTGCATCATGCCGCATTGAAATTTAAATGAGAAACGAGTAGTTATTTCGAGATCGTCAAGTTTTGTTTGAGGATGGTATGTCCCGCCTGCTGCCTGGAACGCGAGCGCTGAGGACGCTGGAAGCCGCCGCCCGGCACCTCAACTTCACGCGTGCCGCCGACGAGCTCGGCCTGACGCCGGCTGCGGTCAGCCATCAGATCAAGGAAATCGAGGATCAACTGGGCATCGTGCTGTTCACCCGCACCAGCCGCACCATCCGGCTGACGGCGGCGGGCACGGTGCTGTTCGAGGCATCGATCGATGCACTCGACCTGCTTGGCCGGGCCGTCTCGCGGGCACGCAAGCTGACCCGCGGCACGACACTGCTGAAGGTAACGCTCGACGCGCAGTTCGCGTCAAAATGGCTGATGCGGCGCGTCGACGATTTTCGCAGGCATCACCCCAATATCGAGCTCAGGTTCGACATAGCCTACGAGGTGCGGGATTTCGACCTCGACGACGTCGATGTCGGCATCCGGTTCGGCGTCGGGAAGTACGCGGGCCTCCGCGCCCATCGCCTGTTCGACAACATCATCATCCCGGTGTGCAGTCCGGGCCTGCTGACGTCCGGTCCGCCGCTGCGCGAGCCGCGTGACCTGTTCAACCACACGCTTGCCCATATCGAATGGGCGCGGCAAGGCGTGACATGGCCGAACTGGCGGATGTGGATGGCGGCGGCCGGCATCAACGATTTCGACGACAGCCGCACCATCGTGTTCAGGAACTCCACCGATGCCGTTCAGGCGGCGATCGAGGGCAATGCCGTCGCACTCGCCGATTTCGCCATGGTGGCAAACGACCTCTCCGAAGGCAGGCTGGTGCAGCCTTTTGAACTCGGCCTGCGGGTGGGAGCCGAGTTCGCCTATTTCCTGGTTTATCCCGAGAGCACTGCCGACGATCCGCGCATAGCCGCCTTTCGCGAATGGATTCTCGAGGAAGTCGCCAGGACGCAGACCTGACGATCGCGGCGGGTCGTCAGCCTGCCGCCGCGCCGAACCAGCCGATAACCACGCCGATGATCAGCAGCACGCCGAGCCAGTGGCCGCCGTCGATGAGGGTCAGGTCCCAGCCGAAATCCTGGTAGCGGTGGTTGGCCGAGAGCGTCGTGGCGACGAAGCCCAGCCAAAGCACGAAGCCGAAGACAAGTCCGGCGAGCAATGTCGGCTCGCCGCCGGTCATCGCGCCGACCACCAGGGCCATTATGTAGGCCATGATCAGTTCGGCGATGAAGCTGATGACGAAGGGCAGCGGTGATTTCTTTATTGTTGCGGGATCGAGCCTGGCGGCCTTCAGCCACGGCTTGCTCAGGCCCATGTACCAGGCGGCGCCGAACAACCATGCGACGACGGCGGCGGCGATCACCGCCAGCCAGTTCACTGCTTCAAAATCCATGCGTCCCCCTCCAATGCAAATCTGATGGAACGCCTGTTCGGCGAAGGCGTCAAGCAAACCGCCAGACGGTGGTGCGCTTGACCAGTGAATCCTCCAATGCCCGGGTGACGGCCACTTCATAGACCGCAAGCGGTTCCAGTCCCGCCTTCGGCATATACGACCGGCCGGGATCGCCGACGAGGATCTCGGCGCCGCGCGCCTTCAGTGTTGCGAACCAAGGCATCAGCCGGACGGCGAAGGAATTGTCGTAGAAAACATCGCCAGCCAGGATCACGTCCCATCCCGCATCGGTGCCGATGCAATCGGTGCCGAGGAAGTCGATCCCGACATCGTTGGCCTGCGCATTGAGGCGGATCGCGGTTGCACAGAAAGGATCGATATCGGTTGCGATCACCCTGGCGGCACCGGCCTTGGCCGCGGCGATGGCGACAAGGCCGGAGCCGGAAGCGAAGTCGAGCACGCGCTTTCCCCGAACCGCAGCCGGATTGTCGATGATGTAGCGGGCAAGACCCTGGCCGCCGGCCCAGGCAAAGGCCCAGAAGGGCGGCGGCAGGCCGATCTCGACCAGCTCATCCTCCGTCCGCTGCCACAAATCATGCGCCTCGTCGGCAAGATGAAGCAGGATTTCCGGCACATGCGGCGGCGCCATCAGCGCCGTGTTGTCGAGGATGAATTGTTTCGCGCTGTCTGGCGTGAGCGCCGTCACGGAGCGGGTGTCAGGCCGCCCATGCGGCAGACTTCCTTCCATTCGGCCGGCGTCACCGGCTGCACGGAAAGCCGCCCGAGCCGCACCAGCGCCATTTCGGCAAGCTTTGGATTGGCCTTGACCTCTTCAAGCGTCGGCGGGTTCGGCACGTCCTTGAAGGCACGGATGTCGACGCATTCCCAGCGGGGGTCGTCGGTCGTGGTGTCGGGATGGGCAAGCGCGCAGACTTCGGCGATGCCGACCACGTTCAGCCCCTCGTTGGAATGGTAGAAGAAGCCGAGATCGCCGATCTGCATGGCCTTCATGTTGTTGCGCGCGGCATAGTTGCGCACGCCATCCCATTGCGTGCCGGCCTTGCCCTTCGCCTTCAGCGCCTCGAAGGAGAAGACCGAGGGTTCGGATTTGAACAGCCAGTAGTTCATTTCTTTTGCTCCTCCTTGGCGTGCGTCCGCCAGCGACCGGAATTAACTAGCCGCCGGCTTGTTGAACGTCCAGTTCCACTGGCGGATTTCGACGCTGTCGAACAGTCCGGCCTTGGCGTACGGGTCGGCGGCCGAAAAGGCCTGTGCCCCTGCCAAGTCCGGTGCCTCGACGACGACGAGGCTGCCATTGGGCTTGCCTTCGGCGTCAAGGAAGGGACCGGCGAAAGCCAGTTTCTTGTCGCCGTTCAACCCTTCGAGAAAGGCGATATGCTCGGGACGCGTGTCGAGGCGTACCTGCAGGCTCCCGGGCTTGTCCTTGCAAATCAAAGCAAACAGCATGGTCTTTCTCCTGGTCGTGGGATCGATGTTGTGGGGATCAATCGTTGGTTTCGGTCTTCAGCGGCCGGGTCATCAAAGCTGTCACAGCCTGCCGGATGGTGATGGTGCCGTCCAGTATGGCCGCCACAGCGGCAATGATCGGCGCGTCGATGTTTCGCTCGGTGGCGATGCGGGCGGCGATCGCCGCTGTCGGCACGCCCTCTGCCAGCGGCAATCCGGCAAGCGGCTTGCCTTCCCCAAGCGCCAGCCCGTAGGCGAAGTTGCGCGACTGGGTCGATGAGCAGGTGAGCAGCAGGTCGCCAAGGCCAGACAGGCCCATCAGCGTTTCGGGCCTGGCGCCGAACTCGGCACCGATGCGCCGCAGTTCGACGAAGCCGCGCGTCACCATGGCGGCCTGGGCACTGGCGCCGAGCCCCGCCCCGGTGACTGCACCTGCGGCAATGGCGAAGACATTCTTCAAGGCGCCGCCGATCTCGACGCCGATGAGGTCGTCGCTCGAATAGCAGCGCAGATTCTCCGCCGAAAAGCGGGCGGCGAGGTCCGCGGCCAATGCCTCGTCGCGGGCGGCCACGACCACCGCCGTCGGCAGGCCGCGGGCGACATCGGTGGCGAAGCTTGGACCCGACAGAGCGGCGACCGGATTTTGCGGCAGGATCTCCCCGACAATCGCCGACAGCAAGGCGCCGGTGTCGCGCTCGATGCCCTTGGCGCAGAGGACGAGCGGAATATCGGCAGGCACATGGCCTTTCGCGACCGCCAGCGTTGCCCGCAGCGATTGCGCCGGCGTCACCGCCAGCACGCAATCGGCGCCAGTGAGTGCCGCCTTGATGTCGCTCGTCGCGTCGATGCCGGGCGCGATGGCGATGCCGGGCAGATAGCGCGGGTTCTCGCCGCGATCGATCGCGGCGACGGTTTCGGGGTCGCGCGCGAACAACCGCACCGAATGGCCGGCACGCAGCATGGCAAGCGCCAGCGCCGTGCCCCAGGCACCGCCGCCAAGCACGCTGATGCGCCAGCCGCTTTTGCCCAGTTTCCCCTTGTCTTGGCTGTTCATCTCCCGGCCATTCATGCCTTGGCTCCGCGCCGGCCGGAGCCGACCATCGGCGTCGAAATGCTGTCCAGCGGCCAGCGCGAGCGCGGCACGAAGTCGAAGCCGTTTTCCTGCGCCATGCCTTGGCGCAACCGTTCGATGCCGGCCCAGGCGATCATCGCCGCATTGTCGGTGCACAGTTTCAGCGGTGGCGCGACGAAGGTGAAGCCGGCCTCGTCGCACTGCCGCTCCAGCGTCGCCTTGATGGTGCGGTTGGCGGCGACGCCGCCGGCAACCACCAGGGCCGGATTTTTGGTGCCGGGAAACGTCTCGCGAAAGCGCGCCAGCGCACGCGCGACACGGTCGGCCAGCGCATCGGCCACCGCTGCCTGGAACGAGGCGCAGATGTCGGCGACATCCTGGTCGCCCAAGGGCGCAATGGCTGTCGCCGCCTGGCGCACGGCGGTCTTCAGGCCGGAAAAGGAGAAGTCGGGCTGGGCCGAGCCCTTCATTGGGCGCGGAAAGGCAAAGCGCGAGGCATCGCCGGTTTGGGCGGCCTTCTCGACATTCGGTCCGCCGGGATAGGCCAGGCCGAGCATCTTGGCGGTCTTGTCGAAGGCTTCGCCGAGCGCATCGTCGATGGTGGTTGCCCAGCGCTGATAGTCGCCGACGCCGCGCACGGCGAGGATCTGCGTGTGGCCACCGGAGACCAGTAGCAGCAGATAGGGAAAATCGAGCCCGTCGGTCAGCCTTGCGGTCAAGGCATGGCCTTCGAGGTGGTTTATGGCGATCAGCGGCTTGTTCGCCGCCGCGGCGATCGCCTTGGCGGTCATCAGCCCGACAATCAGCCCGCCGACCAGACCGGGGCCGGCGGTGGCGGCGATCGCATCGATATCGGCAAGTGCAGTGCCCGAATCGGCAAGGGCTGCCTCGACGATGCCGTCCAGCGCCTCGACATGGGCGCGCGCCGCGATCTCCGGCACGACGCCGCCGAACGCGGCATGCTCCTCGATCTGGCTGAGCACGATGTTGGACAGGATTTTTGGCGCAGCGTCACCATCCAGCGCCACGACGCTGGCGGCGGTCTCGTCACAACTCGTCTCAATGCCCAGAACGCGGATCAATTCGTCGCTGTCCCTAGAGATTGTCTGTCAGCGCTTTCCCCATTAGTAGAAAGCCCGGAAAGGCCTCGGTCTGCCCCGGGGGTTATCACGGACCGCACGCCATGCAAACAATCTTGAGAATCGGAACACGCGGCAGCCCGCTGGCGCTGGCACAGGCGCATGAAACGCAGGCGCGGCTGATGGCCGCGCATGGCATGCCGGCGGAAGCGTTCGAGATCGTCGTCATCTCGACCAGCGGCGACCGCATCCAGGACCGGCCGCTGTCGGAGGCCGGCGGCAAGGGCCTGTTCACCAAAGAGATCGAGGAGGCACTGCTGGCGGGGCGGATCGACATCGCCGTGCATTCGTCGAAGGACATGCCGACGCAGCCGCCCGACGGTCTCGAACTCAGCGCCTTCCTGCCGCGCGAGGACGCGCGCGACGCCTTTATCGGCAAGGCGGCGAAGACCATTGCCGAACTGCCACATGGAGCGAAAGTCGGCTCGTCATCGCTGCGGCGACAGGCGCTGATCCGCCGGATGCGGCCGGATCTCGACGTAGTGATGTTCCGCGGCAATGTGCAGACGCGCCTGCGCAAGCTCGATGAAGGCGTTGCCGCCGGCACCATCCTGGCCTATGCCGGGCTGAAGCGGCTCGGGCTCGACCACGTCGTCACCGACCTGATGCCGCTCACAATCTTCCCGCCGGCGCCGGGACAGGGCGCGATCTGCATCGAGACCCGCATCGGTGATGGCGACGTCGAAAAGATGCTGGCGGCCATCCACGATGTGCCGACCGGCCAGGCGCTCGCCTGTGAGCGTGCCTTCCTGGCGGCGCTCGATGGTTCCTGTCGCACGCCGATCGCCGGCTATGCGGCGATCGAGGCCGGAAAGCTGTCCTTCGACGGGTTGATCATCTCGCCCGACGGCACGCAGTCACACACGGTCGAGCTGCAGGGACCGGCGCAGGATGCTGGCCGCATCGGCCAGGAAGCCGCCCGGACGGTGCGGGCAAAGGCCGGCGAAAAGTTCTTCGACGGCTGGCTCTGAAATGCTTCGCGTCCTGGTGACGAGACCGGAACCGGGCGCCTCGCGCACGGCACAGCGGCTTCAGGAGATAGGGTTCCAGCCGATTCTTCTGCCCTTGACCGAAACGGCGGCGTTGCCGGCCGATGCCGGACTGCTTCCGGGCGATGCCGTCGCGGTGGCCATCACCAGCGCCAATGCCGTGCGGCTTGCTTCCAGGGAGCTCATCGCGGCGCTTGCCGGTCTGCCCTGCCATGCCGTGGGAACAAGGACGGCGGAAGCCGCGCGCCAAGCGGGGATCTTGTCAGTCAGCGAAGGCCCGGGCGATGCCGAGGCGCTAGCCGCCAGTCTTGCCGGTCATCTCTCGGGGAAGACCATCGTCTATCTCTGCGGACGCGTGCGCTTTCCAGTGTTCGAACAGAGGCTGAGAGCAGCAGGCGTCCAGGTCCATGCCGTCGAGACATATGACACGCTTACGGCGGGTTATTCTGACGAGGCCGTCCTCGAGCGCCTGTCCGGCCAACCCGCCGATGCGGTGCTGCTATATTCAGCCAAGGCCGCCGCCGCGATGCGGATCCTGGCCAGGCGGCCCGCTCTGCAAGGGCTTCTTGAAAAGACAAGGTTTTTCGCCCTTTCCGCGCGCATTGCGGCAGCGCTTGACGATACCCTCGATGAAAGAATCCGCACTGCCGCGCAGCCCGACGAGGAAACGCTTCTGGCACTTTTGCAGGCGCGGCCCTGAGCCGCGTCATCACACCGCCCCTTTTCACCGCTTGGTGATGTGCTAGACCATTTTCTGAACCATCATGCGCCGCCAGGCGTTGAGACGAAGCGAATTGTGCGGAGCCCAAGCATGGTCAAGACGCCGAAGATGCGACACTCGAAAGGCCGCCGCGAGCCGGTGACCATCGATCTCGAGCCCGGCGCGGTCTCGCGCATCGCCGACGAGGACGCCGCCAAGCCCCAGGCCGGCGCCGAAGAGGCGCCGGAGGAGGCCGTCTCGCAGGCCGAGATTCCCGAAGAACCGGTGCATGCCGACCAGACCGATCTCGAGCCCTGGGAGCATGCGGACGCCCAGGCCGAATCGGAACAGCCAGCGGCGACGGCCGCGGAAGCGGCAGCCAAGGGCGCCAGCGAAGCTGAACCTGCCTATCCCGGAGCGTCCGAGGCGCCGGCCAGCAAAACCAAAGCCTTCGACTACAATTTCGAGGATGCGTCGGCGAAGCGCACCCAGGCCGACGACAGCAAGGCGAGAACCGAGACACGGGACGACAGAATGGCTCCAACACCACCGGCAAAGCGTAGCGGCCTCAATGGCATTGCCGCCGGCATCATTGGCGGTGTCATCGCGCTGGTCGGCGCGGGTGGCCTGCAATTCGCCGGACTGCTCGGCGCGCCGGGGTCCGGTTCCGGCGTATCGCTCGACGGCGTCAACAGCGAGATCGCCGCGCTGAAAGGCGAAATCGCCGGCCTGAAAGAAACGGGCGGCAACACCGACGCGTCGGCCAAGGTCGATGGCCTGTCGTCGGCGCTGGATCAGGTCAAGACGGATGTCGCGGCGCTGAAGTCGGCGGTCGAATCTGGTGGAGCGGGCGACACTGCCGGGCTTGCAGCGCTTGGCGACAAGATCAAGCAGATCGAAACCGCGGTCGCCGCCCTAGGTAAGGCCGGCGGCACGGCGCCGGTCGATCTCGGCCCGCTCAACGAAAAACTGGCTGGTCTCGACGCGCAGGCGAAGTCAGCCGGCGAAGCGACGACGGCGCTGGATGGCCGGCTCACCGCGTTGGAGCAGTCGGTGTCGCAGCTTTCCGGCAAGGTCGAGGCGGCGGCGGGACAGCCCAAGATCGCGCTCGCCATCGCCGCGTCGGCGCTCAAGTCCGCGCTCGACCGTGGCGCGCCATTCTCGGCGGAACTCGAAACCTTTGCCGCGATTTCGCCGGATGCGCCGCAACTGGCGACACTGCGCACCTATGCTGAAAAAGGCATCCCCACCCGGGCCGAGATCGCATCGCAAGCGGATGCCGCGGCCAATGCCATGGTCGCCGCCGCGACGCCTTTCGATGAGAATGCCGGTTTCCTGCAGAACCTTTTGTCGAGCGCCGAATCGCTGGTCAAGGTCCGGCCGATCGGCGCCGTCGAAGGTGCCGGTGCGCCGGAAACCGTCGCGCGCATAGAAGTGGCGGTCAACCAGGGTGACTATGCCAAGGCGCTCAGCGAATATGACACGCTGCCCGAAGCCGTGAAGGCTGCCGGTGCCGACTTTGCCGGCAAACTGAAAGCGCGCATCGAGGTCGAAACACAGGTCGACGCGCTGATCTCCGGCGCGATGAAGGCATGAGGGCAACACCATGATCCGCCTCTTGGCCTTCCTCATCGTCGTCTTCGCGCTCGGACTGGGCTTTGCCTGGCTGGCCGACCGGCCGGGCGACATGGTCGTCACCTTCAGCGGCTACCAGTACCAGGTCAGCCTGATGGTGGCGGCGGTGGCCGTTGTTGCCGTCGTCGCCGCGGTGATGATCTTCTGGTGGCTTATCAAGTCGCTGTGGAACAGCCCCTACACCATCTCGCGCTATTTCCGCGTGCGCCGTCGCGACCGTGGCTATCAGGCGCTGTCGACAGGCATGATCGCCGCCGGCGCCGGTGACGGCGCGCTGGCTCGCAAGAAAACCAAGGAAGCGGCCAAGCTGATCCGCTCCGACCAGGAGCCGCTGATCCATCTGCTCGAGGCGCAGGCGTCGCTGCTCGAAGGCGATCATGAGGGCGCGCGGCAGAAGTTCGAGAGCATGCTCGACGACCCCGAAATGCGACTGCTCGGCCTGCGCGGGCTCTATCTCGAGGCCGAACGGCTCGGCGACCGCAACGCCGCCAGGCACTATGCCGGCCGCGCCGCCGTGATGGCGCCGCAACTGGCCTGGGCGGCCGAATCGACGCTGGAAGAATTGACCGCGCGCGGCGACTGGGAAGGTGCCTTGAAACTGGTCGACGCTCAGAAGTCGACACGGCAGATCGAACGCGATGCCGCCAACCGCCGTCGCGCCGTGCTGTTGACGGCCAAAGCGCAGGCGCTTGCCGGTAGCGATCCGACTGCCGCCAGAACCGCGGCGATCGAGGCCAACCGGCTGAGGCCGGACTTCGCCCCTGCCGCTGTTGCCGCCGCTGCCGCGCTGTTCAAGCAGAACGACGTGCGAAAGGGCTCGAAAATCCTCGAGACGGCGTGGAGGGCCGAGCCGCATCCTGAGATCGCCGAGCTCTATACCCATGCACGGCCGGGCGATGCGGTGCTCGACCGCCTCAACCGGGCGAAAAAGCTGCAGGAGATGAAGAAGAACCACGCCGAGTCGTCGATGACGGTGGCGCGCGCAGCACTTGACGCGCTGGATTTTTCGACCGCCCGACGCGAGGCCGAGGCAGCGATCAGGATGGATCGCCGCGAGGGCGCCTATCTGCTTTTGGCCGACATCGAGGAGGCCGATACCGGCGACCAGGGCAAGGTGCGGCAGCTGCTTTCCAGGGCGGTGCGGGCGCCCCGCGATCCGGCCTGGGTCGCCGACGGCGTCGTTTTGGAGCGCTGGGCGCCGGTATCGCCGGTCACCGGCCGGCTCGACGCCTTCGAGTGGCGTGCACCGATGGAGCGGCTCGGCCAGTTGATCGACAGCCATGATGATGCACCGGCCGCCCCCGTGCCGGTCATCGAAGCGCTGGCAAAGCCGGTGAGCGAGAGGCCAGTCGCGGTGATCGATGACGCCGGCGGCGAGATTTCGGCGGGCAAGGAGGCTGAGGCCCGCGAGGAAGATCATGTCCGGCCGATCACGGCCGCTGCCTTCGCCGAGGTGCCGACCAACGCGGAATCCGTCGAGCCGGCAGAGGAGCATGCGCGGCTGCCGGACGATCCCGGCGTCGATCCGGACGAGGAAGCGGAAAAATCGCCGCGCCGGTTTCGGTTGTTTTGAATTGGGTCGGCCGTGAAGGCCGTTGAGGAATGGATCATGTTTGAACGCGTTCTGTCATTTCTGAGGGATTTGCCGGCCGGCGCCGGCACGCATGCCAGCAGCGACGATCCGCGCGTCGCGGCTTCGGCGCTCCTCTATCACGTCATGAATGCCGATGGCGTGCGCCAGGACGTCGAGTGGGAGCGGTTCAAGTCGGTGCTGGCCCAGAACTACTCGATCAGCGGCGCCGAACTCGAAGCGCTCGCCGCCGCCGGCGAGCGGGCCGACAATGAGGCGATCGATCTCTATGCCTTCACCAGTGTTTTGAAGCGCCATCTCGACGCCGAGGCGCGCAAGGCCTTCATCGGCCTGATGTGGGAGATCGTCTACGCCGATGGCGAGCTGCACGAGTTGGAGGACAACACGGTCTGGCGCGTCGCCGAGCTGATCGGCGTCGAACGCCGCGACCGTATCGAGGCGCGCCGCAAGGCGGCGGAGCAGGCACCCGGCGCCACCGGAACGTCGAGCGACGAATAGACGGATTTCGCCTGCCCATGCCGCGCCAAACGAGTTCGAAGCCAAAAATACTGATCGTGCTGCATCAGGAGAATTCGAGCCCCGGGCGTGTCGGCCACATGCTCCTGGAAGAGGGCTTCGAGCTCGACATCCGTCGCCCGCCGCTCGGGGATACCTTGCCGGACACGCTGGACGGCCACGCCGGCACGGTGGTGTTCGGTGGACCGATGAGCGCCAATGACGAGGACGAGTTCGTCCGCCGCGAGACCGCCTGGCTGGAAGTACCGCTCAAGGAGAACCGGCCGCTCCTTGGCATCTGCCTTGGTGCGCAGATGCTGGTCAACCATCTCGGCGGCAAGGTTGAAGGTCACGGTGAAGGGCTGGTCGAGATCGGCTGGTATCCGCTGAAGGCGACCGAAGCCGGCAAGACCCTGATGCATTGGCCGCAGATGGTCTATCAGTTCCACCGCGAGGGTTTTTCACTGCCCAGGGACGCGACGCTGCTGGCGACGGCCGAGACCTATCCCAACCAGGCCTTCCGCTATGGCGACAACGCCTGGGGCATCCAGTTCCATGGCGAGTTGACCAGGGCGATGATGCAGCGCTGGGTGGTGCGCGGCGCGCATCGCTTCGAGTTGCCCGGGGCGCAGCCCGGCCGCGATCATCTCGGCGGCCGGCTGATCTGGGACATGCACCTCAGGCGCTGGCTGGATGAATTCCTGCGCAGGATCTTCGGCAAGCCGGCGCTGCGATAGACGTCAGTTTCGCCCTTTGAGGTGGCGCACCTTGCGCAGTTGCGGGAACAGCACGATCCACAGCCCGGCGACCGCGATCGCGCCGACACCGCCGACCACGACGGCCGGCACCGTGCCGATCAACGCCGCCATCGTGCCGGCGCGGAATTCGCCGACCTCGTTGGAGGCGCCGACGAAGACCTGGTTGACGGCGTTGACGCGGCCGCGCACATGGTCGGGCGTCCACAACTGGATCAAGGTCTCCCTGATATAGACGCTGAACATATCGGTAGCGCCAAGGAAGGCGAGTGCTGCGATCGACAGCCAGGTGATGGTCGACAGGCCGAACAGCACGGTGAAGGCGCCGAACGCCGCAACGAAGCCGAGCATGATCAGCCCCGCATGGTTGCGGATCGGGTGGCCGGCCAGCCAGATGGCGACGCAGATGGCGCCGACTCCCGGCGCCGAGCGCAACAGGCCTAGGCCCCAGGGGCCGAGCTGGAGGATGTCGCGCGCATAGATCGGCAGCAGCGCCGAGGCGCCCGACAAAAGCACGGCGAACAGATCGAGCGAGATGGCGCCCAGCACGATCTTCTCGCTCCAGATATAGCTGAACCCACCGAACAGGTTCTGCAGCGTCGGCTTTTCGGTCTCCGTGCGTTGCGAAGGCTTCGGGATGGTGAAGATCAGCAGTCCGGACGCAAGCATCAGCACCGCGGCGGTGCCGTAGGCGACTTCCGCCGACACGCCATAGAGCAGGCCGCCGGCGACCGGACCGACGATGGTCGCTGTCTGCCAGGCCGACGAATTCCAGGCGATGGCGTTGGCGAAATCCTCAGATGGCACCAGATTGGCGAACAGCGAGGCCGAGGCCGGGCCGAAGAAGGCGCGGGCGACGCCAAACATGGCGAGCACGGCGAAGATCGGCAGCGGTCCGCTGATGCCGTGCAGCGTCAGAAACAGCAGCGTCAGCGCGCAGATCGCCTCCACCACCACCGCCAGCGCCATGATCAGGCGGCGGCCGAAGCGGTCGGCGACGACGCCGGTGACCAGCACCAGCAACAGCGACGGCAGGAACTGGACGATGCCGACCAGGCCGAGATCAAGCGGATCGCGGGTCAGGTCATACATCTGCCAGCCGACCGCGACCGACACGATCATGGTGGCGAAGGTGGTGAGGAAACGCGCCGCCCAATAGCTCAGGAAGGAGCGGTGGCGGAACGCGGCATAGCGCTGGTCCGGCGAGGTTTGTGCGGCAGTCATGGATCGAGGCCCCGTTGCGATGGCATCGGCCGGCGGGGCACTTCCCGCATGGGCGCTGTTCCGGCCAATGGAACTTCTAACAAAGTTCGCAGCGCGATGTGCGCCAAAATCAGCGCTGGATCAACGAATTTTCACCCTGTTCCGTTGATTGCACGAGGACGTTATTGCCTGAGCGCCGCGGAGATGGCGTCGAGGCCGCTCCTCAACTCGGCTTCCGTCGGCCAGCCAAAACCGACGCGGAAGAAGCGCTTCGGCATTTCGAACCAATGGCCGGGTCCGACATAGGCGCCATGGTTTTCCAGCAGGTTCACATAGAACCGGTCGAGGTCGAAGCCGGGATCGACGTTCAGGCGCGGGAAGCCGACGACACCGCCTTCAGGGCGCACCCAGTCGATCAGCGGCTCGCGGTCGATCCAGCCCTGGACGATGTCGCGGCGCCTGGCCATTTCTGGCAGCAGCGTCGCCAGGAACGCGTCCCGGCGCTGCAGCATGCCGCGCGCGATGCCTTCGTCGATGACGCTGCCGCAGATGCCGATCTGCTCCTTGGCGGCGAGGAATTTCTCCTGAAGTTCCGCATCCCTGGTGATCAGCCAGCCGATGCGGATGCCGGGAATGCCGAAGGCCTTGGATAGCGACGAGACGCTGATCGCCTTCGGGCTCAGCGATGCAGCCGACGGCAGGCGCTTGCCGTAGGAGAGGTCGCGATAAGTCTCGTCGACCAGCAAATGGCAGCCCCTGCTTTCGGCGAGGGCGACCAGCGCATCGAGGTCGGCGCGGCTCATCATCGTGCCGGTCGGGTTGTGCGGGCAGGTGACGCTGATCAGCCTGGTGTTCGGCCGTATCGCCGCCGCGACCTGGCCGACATCGATGGCGAAGCCGTCCTCGAAGGCCAGATCGACAAAGCTGATGGCGCAGCCGATCGCCCTAGGGGTCTCGATGTTGGTGGCGTAGTTGGGCCTGATGACGACCAGATGATCGCTCTGCGACAACAGCGAGGTCGAGATGATGAACAGCGCCCCGGCGGCACCGGCGGTGACCAGCACATCATCGGGCGAGACGCCGGCGTCCTGCGCGGCGATCAGCGCGCGCAATTCCTTGTCGCCGCGATGCTCGCCGTAGAAGAGCGTGAGATCGGGCAAGGACAGGCCGATATCGGAGAGTTTCTGGTCGGCGATCGAACTTTCGGAAAGATTGTAGCGGATCCGGTCGTAGCCGTACTCTTCCGGCGCCTCTTTCTCGATCACCATCCTGGTGTAGTTCATGGCTTCCCCCAAAGAACCGTCCGGTTCATCCAAGCCACAAAAACATGAAGCCTGCCAAGGCGGATTCGCCGGCAGGCTTCTGTTCCAGTCGTCCTAAGTGTTGGCTCAGGACCGAATTGCTCAGGCCGAGGCCTTTTTCCTGCCTCTGCCCTTGGCGGGCACGACTTCGGCGGCCTTGCGGCCGAGGCCGATCGACTTCGCCAGCAGCGAACGCGAGGCGGCATAGTTGGGGGCAACCATGGGATAGTCAGCCGGCAAGCCCCATTTGGCGCGATAGGCGTCCGGCGTCAGGCCGAAATGCACGCCGAGGTGACGTTTCAGGGATTTGAACTTCTTGCCGTCTTCGAGGCAGATGATGAAATCCGGCGTCACCGATTTCCTGGGGTTGACCGCCGGGACCAGCGGTGCCGCCACCGGGACCGCCGGCTGGCCGAGCCCGCTTATCGACGTGCTGACGCTGGCGATGAGATCGGCGAGACCAGAAGCGGGCAGGCGGTTCTTCTCGACGTAAGCGGACACGATGTGAGCGGTCAGCTCGAGCAGGTCGATGTCTTTACGGGCGCTGTCGTTATCGTCGGTCAATCTATTTCTCCGTCTAAAGCGAATGACCTGAAAATCGGATTCGATTCCCGGAAAGGATCATGCGCAAAATCAAAATGCTGCGGCGTCCTTTGTGCATCCACGGGACGGCAGCGTTGTTGTGGCGCGGGATTCCTAGTCGGCAAATCTGCGCAGCGCAATGACTTGATGCCGCGGCACACGTTATTTTGAACAACTATATTAAACAATAACAATATCAGACTATCAGCGCCTTGTCGCGCCACAAACGAAATCCGCCTTCAAAGGCGCGTGTGTTGTCGCCGCGCCGGCTGTCGGCGGGCAATTCATCGAGTTTGTCGACATTGCCGCCGCCAATGACGACGTAGTCAGGCTGCATGGCGGCGCGGAGCCGGTCGACGACGTCGAAGACATATTTGCGCCATCTCTTCTTGCCGCGCTTTTCCAGGCCGCGTTCGCCGACATAGTCCTCGAAGCTCTTGCCCTTCTTGTAGGGAAGATGGGCGAGTTCCATCGGCTGGGCGACATTGTCGACGATCATCGCGGCACCGAGACCGGTTCCCAACCCGATGAACAGCATGCGGCCGCCTTCATAACTGCCGATGGCCTGCATCAGCGCGTCGTTGACCACCTTCACCGGCTTGCCGAATTGCGCGGCGAAATCGTAGCCGGCCCAACCCTTGCCTAGATTGGCAGGGTCGGTGAGTGGCCTGTTGTGGGTGACCGGGCCGGGGTAGCCCATCGAGATGACGTCGTAGGACAAGCCCTCGGCTAGCTTCTTTACCGTATCGGTCATCTGCTGCGGCGTCAGGCCGGGCCCGGAGTCGGCGCGCCGCTCCACGCCGCCGGCGCTGCTGAGGATCTTGACATGCGAGCCGCCAATATCGATCGCAAGCACGATCTTCTCAGCGTCCGATGCCGGTTGTTTCACCGCTTTGGCCATTGCGCCACCTCCACTCACTTTACCGGATCGATCCAGCCATTGGGCGGCCCGAACCCGGCCATCGCGTCCGCCGGACCCCATGTGAGCGGTTCATAGAGGTGCGGCGGCGTGGTGTCGCCGAGCACCGGGCCGACGATGCGCCAGGCGAGTTCGCTGGCGTCCTGGCGCGTGAACAACTGGCCGTTGCCGTTCATGGCATCGCCGATCAGCCGTTCATAGGGCGGCATGTCGCTCTTGCTGTCGTCGAGCGCCGTCAGTTCGACCTGTTCGCCGATCATGTCGTCGCCCGCCGCCTTGCGCTGGGCGCCGACGGCGATCACCACTTGCGGATCGATGCGGAAGCGAACGTAGTTCTGGTCGGCCGGCTTGATCGGGTCGAAGACGTCGAGCGGCGGCCGCTTCAGCCGCACCACCACTTCGGTGACATGCACCGGCATGTTCTTGCCGGCGCGGATGAAGAACGGCACATCCTGCCAGCGCCAGGTGTCGACGAAGAAACGCACCGCCGCAAAGGTCTCGACCGGTGAGTTCGGTGCCACGCCGGGTTCGGCCAGATAGCCGGTGAACTGACCGCGCACGACATCGTCTTTCGTCAAGGTCCGGATCGCCCGCAGCACCTGCACCTTCTCGTCGATCAAATCGTCGGCGGAACGGCCGACGGGTGGCTCCATGGCAAGCAGCAACAGGATGTTGAGCAGATGGTTCTCGATGACGTCCCGGATGCAGCCGACGTTGTCATAGAAGCGGCCACGCCCCTCGACGCCGAAATCCTCGGCCATGGTAATCTGCACGCTCTCGACGAAGTTGCGGTTCCAGATCGGCTCCAGAAAGGAATTGGCAAAGCGGAAATAGAGCAGGTTCTGGATCGCTTCCTTGCCGAGATAATGGTCGATGCGGAAGATCGACTGTTCGTCGAAAACCAGATGCAGGACCCGGTTCAGCCAGCGCGCCGATTGCAGATCGTGGCCGAAGGGCTTTTCCACCATCAGCCGCGCGCCACGAGCCGTGCCCGATTGCTCCAGTCCCTGGACGACGGTCTCGAACATGGTCGGCGGCACCGCCATGTAGTGCAGCGGCCGCTGGGCGGTGCCGAGCGCGCTTTTCAGTTTCTCGAACGTCGCCGGATCGCGGTAGTCGCCGCTGACATAGCGCAGCAGGGAGGCGAACTTGGCGAACAGTTTTTCGTCGATCTTGCCGAGCGCATTGACGATGCCGTCGCGGGCGCGCGCCTGCAATTGCTGAAGGTCCCAGGCGTCGAACGCCACGCCGATCACCGGTTCGGTGAGCGTACCCTTGGCCACCATCTGGTAAAGGGCTGGAAATATCTTCTTGTGGGCGAGGTCGCCGGTGGCTCCGAAGAGCACCAGCGTGTCGGACCGTTCCGGGGTCATCGGCGTGTCTCGCCTGCCGCCGTCACGAGCCGGACTTCGGCTTCTCGACATGGCCGCCAAAGGCATAACGCATTGCCGAGAGCAGCTTGTCGGAGAATTCGGATTCGCCTTGCGAGGAGAAGCGGTCGAACAGCGCCGAGGACAGGACCGGCGCCGGCACGCCGGTGTCGATCGCCGCCTTCAGCGTCCAGCGGCCTTCGCCGGAATCCGAGACGCGGCCGCCGAAATTCGCCAGACCCGGATCATTCTTCAGCGCGCCCGCGGTGAGATCGAGCAACCAGGAGCCGATGACGCTGCCATGCCGCCAAACCTCGGCCACCTGAGGGAGGTCGACGTCGAATTGGTAGTATTGCGGGTTTTCCAGGGGGCTGGTCTCGGCGTCCGCCGTTCGTTGCCGCTTGCCGGCATTGGCCGACTTCAGGATGTTCATGCCTTCTGCATAGGCGGCCATCACGCCATATTCGATGCCGTTGTGCACCATCTTGACGAAGTGGCCCGCACCGCTCGGCCCGCAATGCAGATAGCCAAAGGGTGCGGTCCCGGCATCCTTGGGCGGATTGGAGCCGGCATCGGCACCGGGCGCCAGCGTGGCAAAGATCGAATCAAGGTGCTGCACCGCCACGTCGGGACCGCCGATCATCAGGCAATAGCCACGCTCAAGGCCCCAGACACCGCCGCTGGTTCCGACATCGACAAGATGGATACCCTTGGCGGCCAGTTTCGCGGCCTGGTCGACGGCGTCGTGATAGTAGGAATTGCCGCCGTCGATGATGATGTCGCCGGGTTCCATCAGGGCGGCCACCTGATCGATGATCTTGCCGGTGATCGCCGCCGGCAGCATCAGCCACACGCAGCGCGGCTTGGCCAGCTTGCCGACGAATTCTTCCATGGATGCCGTCCCTGAAGCGCCGTTGGTCACCAGAGCCGCGACGCTGGCCGGGTTGATGTCGTAGACGACGCATTCGTGGCCGTCGCGCATCAGGCGTCGGACCATGTTGGCGCCCATCCGGCCCAATCCCATCATTCCGATCTGCATGGTTTCGTCCCTGTTTCCTGGAGATTTACTGGGTTTATCGAGGAAGGATCGACTGGCTGTCCTGATCGCCTGATATGACGGAGAAGTCGACATTCTCCCAATCGCCGGCTCCGGGCCAGAAAAAAGTGAAGATCAGCGAGCTTCCGCAGGGGAGGCTGGCCGTGGGCAGGTCGACAAGATGGATGCCGAAACCGTTCTCGATCGTCTGGCTGTCGGCGGCGGTCGCCCAATTATCGCTGCTCCAACGAACCGTCGCCGGGGCCAAGAGCTCGACGCGCAGCGTCTTGCCAGCCGGCAGGGTGCGGATCTTGTTGTTGAAGCGCCATGTCCTGAACGGCGACACGGTCTTGTCCTCGATGTAGCGCTTGACGCCTTGCGGCGGCATGTCGAAGACCGTGCCATCGCGCACCGAGCGCAACAGCTTGATATGCTCCGAATGCGCCCAGACCAGCGGCATGGCGCTGCCCGAGGGGCGACCGTGCAGCAGTTCGCGCTCGGCCATGTCGGCGCCGTCCCAGACCTGTTCGGGCAGCAGGCCGCCCAGCCCGGCCGAGCCTTCCAGCGCGGCCAGCAGGTCTACAGCTCTGTCCTTGCGTCCGGCTGCAAGCTCGTAATGGGCGCGTTCGCCGGCGAGCAACGGCCACGGCCGGCCCTGGCCGGTGCCGTCGAAGGGTGCGCCATCCTCATGCTCGCCATAACCATCGCCATTGTAGCGGCACCAGAGCGGCCCTTGCGGCAGGTCGCAGCGCAATTGCGCATCGATGATCGTGACCGTGTCGACGATACGCGGATCGTCGGCTGCCCTCAGGCCGAAGCGGACAAGTGCCAGTGCGTCCGGGCTGACGATCGCCTCCGCCGGCTGGTCGGTATCGCCCGGCGGCCGGTTCTTGATCGGGACATAGCCGTCCTTCGGCGAACCGGCCTCGGCGCTGTCGGGTGAAGCGATGCGCACGTAATAGCCGTCGACGCCGGCCTGCCTGCCGAGTGCCGTGCCGGTGACATAGGTCCAGCGCTCGACCTGGTCGTTCCAGACATCGGCGGTCTCGCGCAGATAGGTCGCTGCGACCTGCTTGCCGCAGGCGTCGAGCAGGTCGGCCGCGGCAAGCAGTGCCGCGATCTCGACGGCAAGCGTGAACGGGCTGTAGCCGGCATCCTCTTCCCAGCGGTCCTCACCGGTGACGGGTCCGTTGCGCACGACATAGCCGGCGGCGCGCTCGATCATCGGCTGAAAGGCGAGCAGCCTGGCTTGCGGCAGGTGTTCGGCGCGGTGCAGCGCATCTGCCAGCAGCAACGGGAAGGCGCATTCGTCCATCTGGATGCCTGGCCAATAGGCCGACCCGTCGAGCCAGGCGTTCTGCGGCCAGTGGCCGTCCGGCTGCTGGATGGAGCTGAGATAGTCGAGGATTTGCAGGGCCGACGCGGCATCGCCGGCGGCGAGAAAACCACCGGCGGTCTCCACCAGATCGCGCGGCCAGACCAGATGGTAGCCGCCGAGGTCGTCGTCACCCTTGTTGAAGCCCCACGGAATCGAAAGGCTGGCGACCGCCGCACCCGGTATGGCGATCGACCGGTGGGTCGACAGAACCGCGGTCGAGACGCGATAGAAGTTGATCCCGGATTCGCCATGCCGGTCCAGCGGCAGCAGGCTCTTTTGCCACTTTCGCCATCTCTCGACGTAGGCGTTGGCGGCGGGCTCAAAGCCTTGCTTCAGGCTGGCGAAGGCATTTTCGGCCGCCTCGTCCGATGTCGCGCCAAAGCCCAGCGCCAGCAAGGCCGTTGTCTTGGAAGCGGTAAAGCCGATCTCGCCGGTCAGCGCGACATTGCCGTCCTCGGCCCGCTGGCAGGCCGGATCGAGCTCGCCGGTATTGTGGAGTTGCTGCCAGCCGTCGGAGACGCCGACATAGCCGGCCGAGCCGGTGCGCCAGGGCAGTGACGAGGCCAGCGCCAGGCAGGTGCCGCGCCCCGAGGCGAACAGCACTGGTTTTCCCTTGTGGTCACCGACCCAGGCGGTGTTGCCCATGCCGGCATTGACGAGATGCGGCGCCAGCAAGGCGTAGGCCCGATGGTCGCTGGCGGCACCCTTGAGCGCTGTGAAGGTAATTTCCTGCAGCAAAGCGGGCCGCGCCGGGTCGGCGAGGATGCGCTTTTCGATCCGGTAGGCGCCGTCAGTCGCGGTGTTGACCAGTCTGTAGGCCGGCACGCCGTCCTCGAATGGCTCGATGGCGTGCACAGCATCGCGTTTTTCTTCGGAGAAATAGCCGTCGGGGCCGGTGACGATCAGGCCGAGGTCGCGCGTGCAGGCGCTGTCGAGGTGCGGATAGTAGATCTCGTTGAGAATGCCATGGCTGATCGTGAACCAGATATGGCCGCTTGGCGAAAGGGACGTTCCAACGCCACTCTTGGCGCTTGACGTCCAGCGGGCCGGGATTCCCGGGGCGCCCGGAGCAACGGTTGGCGTCACTGGCATTCGATTGCGATCTCCTGGCCCTTTCCCTAGACCAGGACGCGAACTCTTTTCAATCATTGCACCGCAAGTTGATCGCCACGGCCAATGGCGCCCTCGTTGACAGCGGCGCCGCGTAGCGTCCACTATTCCCGGCACGGGAGGATCGCGAAGCCATGCCGGAGGTGTCCCTGGTCCTGATCGACCGGTTGCTGGCGATTTCGGCGGCGCTTGCCGGCCATATTGATCCCGGCACGGCGTTTCGTGCCACAGCCATCGAGATCGGCACGCTCATTCCACACGACCATATGGATTTGGCGGTGTTGTCGCATGATGGGCGCAGACATGCCTGTTACGAAGCCGGCTTCCACACCAGCTGGAGCGAGCTTGCCCAGCATCCGCTGCCGACCGAAGTCAGCCCGATTCGCTCGGTGCTGTGGGGCGAAGTGGCATATCTGCTCTCCGACGACGCGCTGCGCGATGAGCGCTTCCATTTCGCCACGGCCATCGACGGACCGATCTTCGCCGCCAGGCTGCGCAGCCGCATCGTCGTGCCGCTCAGGGCGCGCGGCGGCATCATCGGGGCGCTGAACATCAGCCGGCATGAGGTCGGCTGCTACACGCTTGCCGATGTCGCGGTCGCCCAGCAATGCGCCGATCTGATCGCGCCTTATATCTTTGCGCTGATCCAGACCGAGGAGGCGCGCCGCGCCATGCTTGCCGAGAGCGAGGCGCGCAACCGCGTCGAATTGCTGCGCGTCGGCGCCTCGCAACTGACCGAAGGCATGGAGCGCGAACGCCGGCGCATGGCGATGGACCTGCATGACCAGACGCTTGCCGACCTCGCCCGCATCGCACGCCAGCTTTCGGCCCTGCGCGGCCAGGGCGTGGCCCGGGCGGCGCAGCTTGCCGACCTCGAGCAGGAGGTCGCCGGCTGCCTGACGGAACTGCGCCACATCGTCGATGACATGCGGCCGAGCGTGCTCGAACTGTTCGGCCTGCGCGACGCTGTCGAAGCGCATCTCAACCGCAGTGTCGCCAGAGCCAAGCCGCCTATCGCCGTGCGCATCGCCGACACCAGCGACGGCGGCGCCGACAGCCTGCCGGAGCCCGTCCGCACCGCGCTCTACCGGATCGTGCAGGAAGCGATCAACAATGCGGTTCGCCACGCCGCGCCGCGCCGCATCGATGTGCTGCTGGCGTCGACCGCAAGCGTGCTGCGGGTTATCGTTACCGATGACGGCCAGGGGTGCGGCACTGTCGATCCGGCCGCCCATGGCGGCATTGGCCACATGCATACGCGCGCCGCGCTGATCGGTGCGCGGCTGCGCATCGGGCAGGCCGGCCGCAAGAGCGGCGGCACCCGTGTCGTCGTGGAGATCGACCGCCGGCCGTCGCGGGAGCTGCCGGTTGCGGCGGCTGCAACGGCGCCCGGCCAGCTCGCCGTGTCGGAGGCCATGTGATGCTTGTGATGATCGCCGAAAATGACGGACTGCACCGCACCTTCGCGCGGCGCACCGTCGAGCAATTGTGGCCCGGCGACGTCGAGGTGATCGAAGCGAGCGACGGCGAGGACGCCATCAACCTGGCGGCCGAGCGCGAGCCGCCGCATGTCGTGCTCGACCTGCAGATGCCGAAGGCGACCGGGATCGAGGTTGCCAGGGCGATCTGGAACCGCCGCGCCGGCACGCACATCCTGTTCTGGTCGAATTTCGCTGACGAGGCCTATGTGCGGGGCGTGGCGCGCATCGTGCCGCCGGGCTCGGTCTACGGCTATGTGCTCAAATCGGCAACGGAGGAAGGCATGCGCTCGGCCTTGCGCGGCGTTTTCCGCGAGGGCCACTGCATCATCGACCGCGAGATCCGCGGCATCCAGCACCGTGTCCAGGACAAGTTCGAGGGAATCACCGACGGCGAATATGAAAGCCTGATCGACATCGCGCTTGGCCTGACCGACCGGGCGATCGCGGCACGCCGCCGCCTGTCGATCCGCGGCGCGCAGAGCCGCATCAAGCATGTCTACGACAAGCTCGGTATCGTGCCGCCGGAGGACGGCGCCGGCGATGCATCCGTGTTCAACTCGCGGACGCGGGCGATCTATCTCGCCATGGCGCGCGGCCTGATCAACATCGACGCGCTGCGCCGCGAGCAGGACCGGCTCGACGCCTGGCTGGCGCAGGCTTCGCCCGATCACTGATTGCAGCCAGAGCGGTTCGGAAAACCGTTTGACACTTTTGCTTTGCTTGGGCGCGACTGTGCAAATGCACAGTCGGACGTGCGCTTTGACCCGTATCGCCACGCCGGTGCCGCAACTACCTTCGATCCCCAATAAGAAAACATGTCCAGGGAAGCGCTCATGCCATTCGTCGCCATGCGAATTCGTACGGCTGTTCGCGCCGCCAGGCACCAGTGATGTCGGTGTCGGCGCGAGCTCGCCATTCCGGCTTCGACGACGTCGTCGGCGATGCGACGATCGAAACGCTGGCGAGCGGCTTCGGTTTCCTCGAAGGGCCGGTGTGGCATCCCTATGAAAAGTGGCTGGTTTTCTCCGACATTCCGGAAAGCCGCATGTATCGCCGCAGCGCGACGGGCGAGATCGAGCTGTTCCGCGAGCCGAGCCACAAGGCCAATGGCAATACGCTGGATCGCCAGGGACGGTTGGTCACCTGCGAGCACGCGACGAGCCGGGTGACCCGCGCCGAGCCCAATGGCCGCGTGACCGTGCTTGCCACACACCACCAGGACAAGCAGCTCAACAGCCCGAACGATATCGTCGTTGCCACCGGCGGCTCGATCTACTTCACCGATCCGGGCTATGGCAGGGTGGAATTCTACGGCGTGCCGCGGCAACAGGAATTGTCTTTCCAGGGCGTCTACCGCATCGACGGCGACGGCACCCGGCTAACATTGCTGGCCGACGATTTCGTCCAGCCGAACGGGCTTTGTTTTTCGCTGGACGAGTCGCGGCTGTTCATCAACGACACCGAACGCGGGCACATCAGGGTGTTCGGCGTCGAGCCGGATGGTGATCTCAACGGCGGTGCGGTGTGGGCGGTGACCGAAGGGGACGGGCCGGGAGCGCCGGACGGCATGAAGATCGACAGCCGCGGCAATGTCTACTGCACCGGCCCCGGCGGCATCCATGTCTTCGACGCGTCGGGTGCCATTCTGGGTGTCATCCGGACGCCGGAAGACTGCGCGAATTTCACCTTCGGCGACGACGATCTGAGCAGCCTCTACATCGCTGCATCGACGTCGCTGTACCGGCTCCGGGTGCGCGTGCCGGGATTGAGACTGTTTTGAGTTCGGGACCGTTCGTGCTCAAATCAGATTGGGAGCGAGGCCGGGGTCAAAACCGGCAGGAACTGCAGCAGTAAACATCTGGGAGGATTACGACATGAAGAAACTGTTCGTCTTGGGCGCTTTGGCAGCGATGCTCGCCTCGGGCACGGCACTTGCCGACACCAGTGGCAAGAAGATCGCCTTCTCCAACAACTATGCCGGCAATTCGTGGCGGCAGGCGATGCTCGACAGCTATGGCATCGTCACCAAGAAAGCGGTCGCGGACAAGGTCGTCGGCGCGGCCGATATCTTCACCACCGCCGACAAGGAAGTGCCCACGCAGGCGGCGCAGGTGCAGAACCTGATCCTGCAGGGCTATGACGCGATCGTCATCAACGCCGCTTCGCCGGACGCACTCAACGGCGCCATCAAGCAGGCTTGCGATGCCGGCATCACCGTCGTCTCCTTCGACGGCACCGTCACCGAACCTTGCGCCTATCGCGTCGTCGTCGACTTCAAGGACATGGGCAAGCAGGAAGTCGAGCAGATGGCCAAGTTCCAGCCCAAGGGCGGCAATCTGCTGGAAATCCGTGGCCTTGCCGGCACCTCGATCGACGATGCCATCCATGCCGGCATCCTTGAATGTGTCGCTGCCCATCCCGAGTTCAAGATTGTCGGCTCGGTGACCGGCGATTGGGACCAGACCACCGCGCAGAAGGCGGTCGCGACCATCCTGCCGTCGCTGCCCGATGTCGTCGGCATCGTGGACCAGGGCGGTGACGGCTATGGCGCGGCGCAGGCCTTTGCCGCCGCCGGCAAGCCACGCCCGACCATCATCATGGGCAACCGCCAGGACGAATTGCAGTGGTGGAAGGAACAGAAGGACAAGGACGGCTACAAGACCTGGTCGGCGTCGATCGCGCCGGGCGTGTCGTCGCTCGCATTCTGGGTGGCGCAACAGGTGCTCGACGGCCGCACCGACATCCCGCACGATCTGCTGGTGCCGTATCTGGCCTTCACCCAGGACGATTTCGAAGCCGAGTTGCCGAAGATCGTCAAGGGTGGCGTCGCCAGCCACGAATACACGCAAGAGGACGCGATCGCGGCCATCAAAGCCAACATCAAGTGAGTGTCGGAGAAGCGTTGCCGTCCGTATCGTCGAGCGGATATCGTTGAGCATGGTTGCAGGGAACGCTGACATCATCAGACTGAACGGCGCCGAAAAACATTTCGGCGCCGTTCGCGCGCTGGGCGGCGTGGATTTCCACGTTGGTCCCGGCGAATGCGTCGGGCTTGTCGGCCACAATGGCGCCGGTAAGTCGACGCTGATGCACATGGTTGCGGGCACGCTGGTGCCCGACAGCGGCCAGATCGGCGTGCATGGCGGTATCGAGGACAATTACTCGGTGTCGCGGGCACAGCAACTAGGCATACGCTGCGTCTTCCAGGAACTGTCGTTGTGTCCCAATCTCAGCGTCGCCGAAAACACGCGCATCAACCATGCCTCGCTCCGCGGCTTCGGCTGGCGGCGCAAGGCGGCCGAACTGATCGCCGCCAAGCTCGACGAGATCTTTCCGGGTCACAGCGTCTCGGCGTCTGACATCGTCGGCGACCTGTCGATCGGGCGGCGCCAGATGGTGGAGGTGGCGCGCGCCTTCACGGTCACCCAGGATAGGCTCGACCTCGTCATCCTGGACGAGCCGACATCGTCGCTCGACGCGCACACGGCCGGACAGTTGTTGGCCTTCGTGCGCCGCTTCGTCGCCGGCGGCAAAAGCTGCATCCTGATCTCGCATGTGCTGGGCGAGGTGTTGCGAAATGCCGACCGCATCGTGGTGATGCGCGACGGCAAGGTGGTTGTCGCCGACGCTGCTGGTGCCTTCGACCGCGACCGGCTGGTGACCGCGATGGGTGGGGCGGAAGCGCGCCAGAAGATCGCGGCGCAAGTCGCCGAAGCCAAACCGGCGGCCAGCGCGCTGCGGGTGCGGGCGCGACCCGCCGTGCAGAAGGACGGCACCGACCTTGTCGCGCGCGCCGGCGAGATCATCGGCCTTGCCGGTCTGGCTGGCCACGGCCAGACCGACCTGTTGCTGGCGATCTTCGCTGCGGCATCGCGCACCAAGGCCGGCATCGAGGTCACCGCGCCGGTGGCGCTGGTGGCCGGCGACCGCCAGTCCGACGGCATCTTCCCGCAATGGTCGATTGCGCAGAATATCGGCATCCGCTCGCTGGTGCGCTTGCGCCATGGGCTGTTGATCTCGCCGCGGCGCGAGGCCGAGCTTGCTGCATTCTGGCAAAAGAAGATCGGCATCCGCACACCGGACATGAACAACAACATCTTTTCTCTGTCGGGCGGCAACCAGCAGAAGGCGCTGTTTGCCCGGGCGCTTGGCTCGGACGCTGGGATCGTGCTGATGGACGATCCGATGCGCGGCGTCGACATCGGCACCAAGCTCGAGGTCTACGACCTCGTGCGCGAAGAGGCCCGCCGCGGCCGCACCTTCCTCTGGTACACCACGGAGACCGAAGAGCTCGACAATTGCGACCACATCTATGTCTTCAAAAACGGCCGCATCGTCGCCAATTTGCGCCGCGACGAATTGACCGAAGAGAAGATCATCCAGTCCTCGTTCGGCGATGCGCTCTGAGATGACGGCCGCCAGCCTCGACACCGCTGCCAGGAGTTCCGCCGAGCGTGGCGCGCTGGCCCGTGCCCGCCTGCTGCGCGGGCTGCTGCCGGCGCTGTCACTGGCGCTGGTGCTGCTCGCCATCGCCTGGCTCAATCCGCGCGCCATCAGCTATTTCGGCTTCAGCCTGATGCTGAACCTGGCGATCCCGATCGCCCTGGCGACCATCGCGCAGATGTTTGTCATCGCCGGCAATGAACTCGACCTGTCGATCGGCACCTTCGTCGGTTTCGTTGGCTGCGTTACCGCGACCTGGCTGAAGGACGCGCCGCTGATCGGTGTCGCCATCCTGCTCGGGTCGATCGGCGTCTATGCTTTGCTCGGCGCGCTGATCCATCTGCGCAACCTGCCTTCGATCGTGGTGACGCTCGGCATGAGCTTCGTCTGGCAAGGGCTGGCCATCCTCGTCCTGCCCAAACCCGGCGGCAAGGCGCCGGACTGGCTGCTGGCGTTCATGGCATTCAAGCCGCCTTTCGTGCCGTTCCCGATCATCGCCGCGCTGCTGATCGGCCTCATCGTCCATTTCGGGCTGATGCGCACCTCTTACGGCGTGATCCTGCGCGGTTCCGGCGGCAATCCGGCAGCGCTCGGGCGCGCCGGCTGGTCGCTGCTCAAGACCAAGATCGCGCTGTTCGCGCTGGCCGGTCTGTTCGGCGTGCTGTCCGGCATGGCGCTGATCGGCATCACCACTTCGGCCGATGCCAATATCGGCAATGGCTACACGCTGCTGGCGATCGCCGGCGTCATCCTCGGCGGCGGCGAATTCGTCGGTGGCCGGGTGTCGCCGATCGGCGCGGTGATCGGCGCGCTGACGCTGGCGCTGGCCGCCTCGCCGCTGCTCACCTTCATGCACATTCCACCGGACTGGCAGGTGGCCGCCAACGGCGCCATCCTGATCATCGTGCTGGCGGCCCGCGTCTTGATCAGCCGTAGGGAGAGGTAGCCATGGCCGCGTTGAAACCACTGCTTGCCAAACCCTGGATCTGGTCGTTTCTCGGCGCCTTGCTGGTGTGGCTGGCGACAATCGTCTTCACCGGCGGCCATGGCGCCGGCGGCATGGTCACCGCAGCACTGTCGCTGGCGGTGTTCACCGTCATTGTCGGTGTCGGCCAGATGTTCGTCATCACGCTTGGGCCCGGCAATGTCGATCTGTCGCTGCCGGCCAATATCGGCCTTGCCAGCGCCGTCGCCATGAAGGTGATGGACGGCAACGATGCCATGATCGTGGTCGGGCTTTTGGCGGCGCTCGCCACGGGTGCCGCGATCGGCGCCGCCAACTATTTGCTGATCTGGGCGCTGCGCATCCCGCCGATCATCGCCACGCTGTCGGCCAGCTTCATCATCCAGTCGATCGACATCAGCTACGGACGCGGGCTGCAGATCAAGCCGCCGCCCGGCTTCGCCGATTTCGCCAACTGGCAGGTGCTGGGCATTCCGGTGCTGGCGATCCTCACCGTGCTGTTCACCATAGGTGCCGCCATCGCGCTGCAGCGGATGATCTATGGCCGCTCGGTGCTGGCGATCGGCCAGAACATCCGCGCCGCATGGCTGGCCGGCGTCAATGTCGGCCGCATACGCTTCCTCACCTACACGCTGTCGGGCGCGCTCGGCGGCATCGACGGTGCGCTGCTCGCCGGCTATTTCCGGGGCGCCAATGTCGACATCGGCAATGAGTACCTGCTGGCCTCGATCGCCGTCGTCGTCATCGGCGGCACATCGGTGGCGGGCGGTAAGGCCAATGTGCCCGGCGTCTGGGGCGCAGCGCTGTTCCTGGTGCTGCTTTTGACCATGCTCAACACCTTCGGCGTCAGCGCCGGCGTGCGGCTGCTGCTGACGGGGCTGATCATTGTTGGGGTCATCACGGCCGCGGGCGGGCAGAAGGCGCTGCGGTAACCCACGCCTTCGTCAGCACGCCTGCCGGCCAGCGCGAGGCACTTCAAGGCTGCTAGAGCGGTTCATCGTTTCGCGGAAACGCAGAACCGCTCTATCTCTTTGTTTTGACACAATTCCGAACGGAAAACCGTTTAACACTTTTCCTGGAATTGCTCTAATCATTGTGCCAGGCCGGCATCGGGTTCCCATCGGCGTCATGGCGCTGTAAATCCCGTCCGCGCGGCTGCAAGCCGCTCACCATCGCTGGGAGGTTTCGCGTGTCCGAGTTCCTGAAGGTCAGCCGGGACGGCGATGTCGCCATCGTCACCATCGACAATCCGCCGGTCAACGCGCTGAGCTTCCATGTCCGCGAGCCGCTGATGCAGGCGCTGGTTGAGCTGCGGGATGATGCGTCGGTCGCGGCGATCGTCATCGATTGCGCCGGGCGGACTTTCGTTGCTGGTGCTGACATTGCCGAATTCGGCAAGCCGGTGCAGCAGCCGGAACTGCGCGCCATCGTGGCCCTGCTTGAAACCATCGCCAAGCCGACGGTCGCCGCCATCCATGGCACCGCGCTCGGCGGCGGCCTGGAACTGGCGCTCGGCTGCCATTTCCGCGTCGCCGATGCCGGGGCCAGGCTCGGCCTGCCCGAAGTGAAGCTCGGCCTCTTGCCGGGCGGCGGCGGTACGGTGCGGCTGCCGCGGCTTGTAGGAACGCTGAAGGCGCTCAGGATGATCGTTTCAGGCACGCCGATCGGTGCTGACGAGGCGCATGCCGCCGGTCTGGTCGACGCTGTGTTCGACGGTGAGCTGATCGTGCATGCCGTGAATTTTGCCAGGGAAATAGCCCGCAAGGGCGGCCCGTTCACCCCGGTGCGCGATCGCGATGAACTGCTTAAGGAAGTCGATCTGGCTGCCTTCGACAGCGAGGCTGCCGACCTTACCAAAAAGGCGCGCGGGCTCGAAGCGCCGATTGCCTGCGCGCAGGCGGTGCGCAATGCCATCACGCTGCGCTTCGACGAGGCGCTGGCTGCGGAGCGCGCGCTGTTCGTCGAGCTCGTCGCCAGCGACCAGTCGCGCGCGCAGCGCCACCTGTTCTTCGCCGAACGTGAGGCGGCAAAGATTCCCGGCAAAGATCTCATCAAGCGCAGGATCGCGCGTATCGGCGTCATCGGCGCCGGCACCATGGGCGGCGGCATCGCCATGGCTTTCGCCAACGGCGGCTATTCCGTCACCTTGCTTGAGACCAGCCAGGAGGCGCTGCAACGCGGACTGGGCACCATCGACAAGAACTATGCCGTCTCCGTCACGCGGGGATCATTGACCGAGGATGCCAGGCGGCAGCGGCTCGCCCAGTTCACGGGCTCCACCGACCATGCCGATCTCGCCGATTGCGACCTGATCGTCGAGGCAGCGTTCGAGGACATGGCGGTCAAGAAGGAAATCTTCAGCAAACTCAATGCTATCGCCAAGCCCGGCGCCATCCTCGCCACCAACACCTCCTATCTCGACATCGACGAAATCGCCGCCTCGACCTCGCGCCCGCAGGATGTGCTCGGCCTGCATTTCTTCTCGCCGGCCAATGTCATGAAGCTGCTGGAGATCGTGCGGGCCGAGAAGACCGCACCCGAAGCGTTGGCGACCGTCGTCGATCTGGCGCGGCGGATCGGCAAGGTGGCTGTCGTCGTCGGCGTCTGCCATGGTTTTGTCGGCAACCGCATGCTGGCCGCGCGTGGCTCGGAATCCGAGGCGCTTCTGCTCGAAGGTGCTACGCCGCGGCAGATCGACCAGGCGTTCACGGATTTCGGCTGGCCGATGGGACCGTTCCAGATGGGCGATCTCGCCGGCCTCGACATTGGCTGGCGCAACCGCAAGGCGCGCGGCCAGACGGCCGTGATCGCCGATACGCTATGCGAACAGGGTCGTTTCGGCCAGAAGACCGGCCGAGGTTTCTATCTCTACGAGGCTGGCGCACGCATGCCGGTTCCGGACCCGCAAGTCGAGGCGCTGATCCGCGACAAGGCTGCCGAGAAGGGCATCACAGCACGGGCGATCGGCGCGGAAGAAATCATCGAACGCACGCTCTATCCGCTGGTCAACGAGGGCGCCAGGATTCTGGAGGAAGGGATCGCGGCCCGCGCATCCGACATCGACGTCGTGTGGGTCAACGGCTACGGCTTTCCCGTCGGCAAGGGCGGCCCGATGTTCTGGGCTGGCCTCGAAGGGCCGGCCAAGCTCATCGAGCGGCTCGACCATTGGCATCAGCGGACCGGCAAGGATGTGTTCAAGGTGGCGCCATTGCTCAGGCGGATGGCCGAGACCGGCTCCTGGCAAACCGGGGCCTAGTTGTGAGCTTTCAGGAGGTTGTCCATTCGGACCGGACCGGGGAGACTGGAGTTACC